>CALJLT010000001.1 GCA_937982425.1 uncultured archaeon
CACTTTTTGTTTTTTATTCATAAAATGAACAAACAATTAAGATTTATAAACATTTCTCGATATTAAAATATAATTAAAACTTAAACTGCACTGTAAGTTAAAACAACCGTACTATTTCTAGTTCCTGTTAGAGAATCCGAAGGAACTTTCAAAAGAACATCAATTCTAACTTCATCTTTATCTGTGTTAGGTAAGAACAAAGTACAAATGTCTGCTGGAGAATCTGTAAATTCTTTGTAAGTATTTTCTGTTGATTCTGGAAAGGTTACACATGAACCAGCTTCGCTGTTACTTATATTATATTTAAACTCTGGACCAGTTCCACCTATAAATGTTGCAGCAGTAGGATCAGAGTGTATCGCCATAGTAACATTTGTATTTCCAATATTTCTAACAATAAATCCTCCTGTAACTGCAGACCAAGTTGAACTTCCAGTAACAGTTCCATTCGTGGATAAGATAGCATAAGTGTTTCCTCCCGAAGTATCTACCGCTCCCGAACCCCAAGTTACATTCTTCTGTCCTGCAACACCTCCAGCTGAAATTATTTCAATTGCTGCTTGAGTAGAAACAGTAATATTTACAAAACCCTGCTCTGTGAAAAATCCAGTCATAAAATTATTGTAATCTGAAACATAATTATAAGTAACCGCTGTTCCGATTAAAGAAAAAGCAACTGCAACAACCGCAACTGCAATTAATAAATTATCAGTTTCCATTTAATCCTCCTTCGGGAGCCATATAAGATGTAGGAGAATCAATAGTAACTCCAACATTACTTATTGGAAGATCAGAACCTTCACTAATAAATTTAAATTCATTAGGAGAAGAAATTGACATACTAAGTCCAATAGAAAATAATGAGAGCAAAATTGCAATTGCCAATAACGCAACAACCACTTTTTGTTTTTTATTCATAAAATGAACAAACAATTAAGATTTATAAACATTTTTATAATTAAAGAAGATTTAATTAAAATTAATCAATTATTTTTTAAATTTTCTTCTAAATTTCAAAAACCAAAGAACATTTATTAAAACCAGAATTATTACTCCTATAAGTAATATCGTAGTTAAATTATCTCCTTTTCTTCCACTTTCCTCGCTAGAAATAACATACCCTAAACCTACAACTCTAATTTCATTCTTAGAAACTTTTAATTCTAAATTTTTCTGTGAAGATTTATCTCCATATTTCAAAAAGAAACTAGTTTCATAACTTCCCTCTTTCACTCCAGCTGTATCCCAATAAGATAACATCACTTTTTTTGAAAGAGGATCAAAATCATAACTTGAAGATCTTACTTCTGAAATTAATCTTTTCTGACTATCAAATATGTGCATTTCTGTATAAGCATTTTTAATTGGTTCACTCCATTTATTATCTACCAAAATTTCAAACTTAGCTATATCTCCTAGCTGGAAATTTCTAACTTCAATACTTTCCAATTCTAAATCTTGCTTTCCTACTCTAAATTCTTTTTCTAAATTTATGGTTTCACCATCGTACATTAAAGCAACTTTAGCTAAATATCTTCCAATAGGAAAATCCGCTTTCCACTTATGAACGAGCTCTTTTCTCTCTCCAGAATTAAGAGAAATACTTGCAGTGTTAAAACTGTCCACTTTTTCATTTAATTGATTATATATATCTATATTTGCTCTTACCGAAACCAAATCGTGTTCTCCTCTAGAAATAACCGGCATTATAAAGACAACTTCTTCATTTTGATTTGCATCAACTATATTCAAATTAGCTTCTGCATATTTTCCAGGATATTTAACATAAATATGAACTTGGTGAATTACCGCTACAACTGCTCCCACAAATGCTTCGCTGGTTTCTCCTCCTTTAGGTAAATTCATAACGACTATTTCTCCTGAATTTAACCCTGGAGACAAATTTTCCCCAATTTTAACTTTGAAACTTATTTTTTTAGAACTTTCCGTAGGAGAAACACTAAAACTATTTTCACTTAAATAAATCTTATCCGCCAAATCTCCTTGAGCATAAATTACTAAATTCATTTCCTTATTTTCTGAATTTAAAATTGTAAATGACCTTTCAATTTCTTTTTCTTGGTCTAAATCAATAGTAGTTCTAGCTGGCGTAATTCCTAATGCTGAAACGCCGCTTAAAAAAAGCAAGAACATGATTAAAGCAAAGCCAAATTTATTCATTTAATAATCCTCCAAAAAATTTAGTTCCCAAGGAAAATTTAGATTCTTCTGGATTCAAACTAAAAGATTCTATTTTTTGTTCCTGATCATAAACATCAACTTTTAATTTAGTATTTCCTGCATTTACAACTTCATAATTTTCCAAATTTTCTTTTAATCTTAAATCAATTCTAGAAATTATTGTTAATTTTCTTATCTCACTTTCAACTCCTAAAGAATTAATAGCTTTCCAATAATACTCTCCCGGTTCCAATTCAATTTCAGTTCCATCTTGAATGTAATACTCTTTAGGATTATTAAAATCTAAACTTGAATCAATTAAAATCTTTTCTGCTTTTTCTATAGAAAATAAAATTGAACTTTCGCTAGTTTCAAAATCACCAAGGGGAGCTATAACCATTGGTTGAGTGAAATTAAATAAAAATAAAACTCCTATTAAAGTTGCAACTACTAAAAGTCCGTCTACTAAATGAATTTTCTTCACTTTGTTTTTTATTTTTTTATTTTCCATTTTTATTCGGCCAAAGATGCTCCAAAAATAATAGTTGAATTTCTAACTCCCGGAGGTTCATTTTCAGGAACTCTTATATAAACGTCGATATCTGCTCTCCTTTTATTTTCTGAATAGTTTAATTCTCCTATTGCAATAGTATTTCCCGTAAGAGGAACTTGTGTCCACTGAACTAAAGATTTTAACCAACTAAAAGCTCCTTCGTGGCCAGTGTGATTTGAAATTTTAAATTGATAATATTCACTTTGAGTTTGAACTGTTTGCCAAAGAGGACTTGCATTTAAAGAAATATTTACTAAAGAGTTTCCTTCATTTTGAATTGTCAGAGGATTTGGTTCTCCCTCCTCACTTGTGTTTCCTTCAAAAATAGGATAAGAAGACATATTTCTAAATCCAAAATTAATATAGTCTACAGTAAGATTAATCTGTATTAGGGCATTAATACTTATATTTCTCTCAGAACTCCACTCCCCATATCCATCTCCATCGTGTGCTCTCACTTTCCAGATATAATAATAATTATTATCTTTAAGATATTTCAAATCAGAAGTTGGGGTATAATATTGATTAGAAATTTCTGATTGATATCTATCATCATCCGAACCTGTAGGTCTTGCGGTAATGTTTATGTCATAAGTTAGTGTATCTCCGTCCGCATCACTTCCACTCCATTCAAATAAAGGAGTTCTATCTGTAGTTTCATCATTATTATCCGGACTTGATAAACTAACTGTCGGCAAACTATTCAAAATTGTTAAATTAGAAGAATTGCCCCAACCAGAATATAATGATCCGTCATATACTCTCATAGAACAAGACCAATTATCGTTCTTAGTTGTATTTCCGGAATTGAGAGTTGAAACAAACAAACTTCCATTAGCTTGATTTGTATAATTAATACTTAAATTTTCAACTCCATTCTTATACCATTTAACTGAAACATTCATAGCATCTCCATCTGGATCTGAAATAGTAGAATAACAATTCAAATTTGAATTTGTCTTATTTGAACCATCTGTTGAATTTATCAAAACTGTTGGAGTATTTGGAATTTTATTTCCCTCCAAAATTGTCAAATTAGAACTTAAAACAGAAGCACCTTCCGAAGAGAAATTAGTTGGAGTTACCATTACTGACCAATTTTCTCCAACTGAAGTTTCTTGCGAAACAATTGTTTCTATTGATTTATTATTCACTCCCGCTTGATAAATAACATTAATTTGTTCTGCTGAAAGTGCTCTATTAAAAATTAATAATTCATCTATTGAACCATTAAATGGAAGATTTGGATTTGAACCATCATTATAAGAACCTATTAAAGCCGTACGAGAAGAATTTCCTGAAGAATAAGAGGTTAAGTTATGTTTATAAGTTGTTGTTTTTTGAACTCCATCAACATAAAAGATAATTCCATTAAAAGTAGAATTGCTAGTTACCACTACATTATGCCATCCACCATCTGTTATGGTGGATAAATCATCGCTATGAGCATCTATTACAGGAATTCCCCCTCCTGTTCCCTTAAATCCTACAAATCTTAACGAGTGATTTCCATAACTATCTCCAAAAGTTTCCCATAAAAACATAAAACCTTTTTCATTACTAGTTCCAGTATCTCCTACAATCACTAAACGCCCATCTAAATTATCTATTTTAACCCAAGCTGAAATAGTAAAATTTAAACTATTTTGAATAAATGAAAATTTATCAAGTTGATTTTTTAAATCAATATAATCCCCTCCATCAAAATTGTAACATCCTCCCACTTTACAATTTGAACTCCAAGTTGGTTTTGCAGTTGATGAAGCCAGAGTTCCATTATTTCCATAAGTTGAATAATCTTTTGCCGTCGTAGAATCATTCAAATCAAAGGGCATATTCAAAACTGCCCAAGAGGTTCCATTTAATCTCCAATCTGTAATATCTAATAAAGATTCATAAGAATCTACATAAACACTCAAATTTTCATCAGTTGTATTTTTTCCTGAAGAAGAACTCAAAATTACTGAGTTTATTTTCATTGAAGTTAATCCCCTAGGAATCCAACCCCCATTTAATCCTGTAACATTCAAAACATTTGTAAAACTTGAACCAGAATCATTTGAATAAAATATTTGACCTAAAGTACTATTTACTCCTAGAATTTTCGAACCATCTCTAGAAACAACTAAGGAAGCAAAATTAGTTGAATTAAATGTGCTTCCATAATCAAAACTAATGTAATTATAAAAACCAGAAATAGAACCATTTTCAGATATACCATATGCTCCAGGAACAGCTCTGCTTGCAAAAGCAGTTGACCAACTTCCTAAATAATCTGTGGATTTATAGGTAGCCGTATTGGAAGTACCAAATCCTACACGCCCATCTTCACTTATCATTGAACTATAATATGCGGCAGTTGTTGTTGTAGAATATCTTTTTATGCTTGCTAAACTATCATTAGAATAAAATATACCTCTTCTATTAGACTGAATAATCCAATATTTTCCATCTTCAGAACACTCTACACTTGAAGTATCATATCCTCCAGACAAAGAAGTGTTTGATTGCCAAGTTTGCCCATAATCTTTGGAATAAAAAAATCTAACATCATTCCAATTCCCATCTGCAATAGTCATGTATCTTCCATTTTGAGATATCCAAACACTTCCAGAATAAGACCCTACTGAAGTTATTTGATTCCAAGTTTCACCATAATCATTAGAATAATAAGCATAATAATTTGTCCCAGGACTTCCTCCCACAATTAAATATTTTCCATTAGAACTAGAGGATAAAGTTAATCCAGTATAATTTAAAACTTTACTAAAACTATTGTTAGCTCCATAATCAGAAGATTTGTAAACCCCATCTGATTCACATAAGAAATAAACATATTTACCCTCTCCAGAACTAACTACCTTTCCAATACTAGAACAAATACTCAAATTTTCAAAACTAGCTCCAGAATTATTTGATCTATAGAAATAAGGAGTTTGATACTTATATGCATAAATATAATCTAACCCTGCAGAAAGAGAACCCTCAACAACTAAAGTCTTAACTTCCATACTAGAATTTTCTGTATAGTTAGTTCCTCCCGTGGTATTCAAAACATACTCATATACTCCTGGCTCTAAAGTAACTGTTTCTCCTGTTTCTTTATCTGTTCCATTTCTATAAATTTTATACGTAACATCTCCATCTCCTGGATTAGATTCTGAAAGACTTATAGTTGTTTCAGTTGGATAAGTTATTACCCATCCTTCAGAAGAATTTAAAGACCCAATTGGAATCGCTTTTTCTATTTCAAAAAATTGTTCATCATAAATATTTGAATAATTTTGTGAATCCGTTCTTATAACACTAAAATTCCAACTTCCAGCTGAAAGAGTTTGTTGAGAATTATTGGTTATTGCATTTCCTTCTCTATATATAACAAAAGAAGTAGTACAATTACTCCAAACGTTAAATGTTGCAGGATAAGTTAAAGGAGAAGTCTCATTGAATAAAACCGAACAAGAACCCGGATCTTTATTTACAGTTAAAAGAAATTCATCGCTTTGAGCTGAATTATAATTTGAATCTCCAGTAGTATTATACAGGTAACTATAAACTCCCGCCCCTAAAACAGTTGTATCTGGACTTGAAACTTCAGTTCCATTTCTATATAATTTACAAGTTAATCCTCCAGGACATCCACTTCCAGAAACATCTCCTGCAGTTCCATAACTGATCGGAGTAGTCCCTGAGGCAGTTAATGTAGGAGTGCCTTTTATAATAGTCAAATTTGAACTTAAAACTGAAGTTCCTTCCAAACTTAAATCTGTAGGGGCCACCATTACTGACCAATTTTCTCCAACTGAAGTTTCTTGCGAAACAATTGTTTCTAAACTTTTATTATTTACTCCAGCTTGATAAATAGCATTAATTTGTTCTGAAGATAAAATTTCCTTAAAGAAAAGAAATTCATCAATAGAACCATTAAAATATTCTGCTCCATTTCCTTTTTGAGCCAAGAACAAATTTCCTACTCCCGCCTCTGTTCCATTAAAAGTTCCAGCAGTAGAATGAACAGAAGCTTCAGTTCCATTTATATACATTTTTAATCCACTAAAATCATTTGTTCCGTTATATATTGCAACAATATGATACCAATTACCATTTGAAATTTCATTAGAATAAATTTCAACTCCAGCTTCATCTCCAAATCTAAATTTATTTGAATTTATATCTATACTATATTGTTTTGATCCTGCCTTAGATTTGGAAAATACCGTATCATAACTTCCCACAGCTGAATTTCTTTTAACCCAAAAAGAAACTGAAAAAGGAGTTGTAAAATTATAAGTGCTTCCTGCAACAGAAAGATAATTTGTTCCATCAAATTGAATTGAATTACCTACCTTTCCTTGACCATATAGGCAACCTATAGACTGATAAACCCTAAATTCCGCAATATTCAAATATTCGCTCGCAGTATCATACACTCTTAAATATCTTGCAATAAAAGGAGAAAAATTATTTGAGTCAAAAGTAATAGATTCGCTAGTTTCAGAACTTTTAGTAAGCAAATCATAATAATTTGAACCATCATAACTATACTGAATTTTATAATTTGCAGGCCTAGATCCAAATCCTGACCTTTTTATCATTTGAATCTTTCCTATTGAATAATTTGCTCCTAAATCCACACTCCACCATTCATTTGCTCCATTGTTAGTGTGTTGAAAAGTACTCGTATTTCCATCTACTGCATTTGAAGCTGCAACGCTTAAATAAGTTGAACTTTGGGATGCTGTTTTGCTCAAAGCAATATTTTCACTTCCATAAGTAAAGCAACTTCCATTATTTCCATAAGTTGAATAATCTTTTGCCGTCGTAGAATCATTCAAATCAAAAGGTAAATTCAAAACAGCCCAAGAGGTTCCATTCAACCTCCAATCTGTAATATTATAAATTAAATCTTCATCTAAATCTGTTGAATTAGAAATATAAACACTCAAATTTTCAAAAGTAGTATTAGTTCCCGAAGAGGAATTTAAAATAACTATTGGAAAAGTTGGAGCGCTATTAACTTGTTCACCTAAGATAGTCAAATTAGAACTTAAAACTGAAGTTCCTTCCGAAGAAAAATTAGTTGGAGTTACCATTACTGACCAATTTTCTCCAACTGAAGTTTCTTGCGAAACAATTGTTTCGATTGATTTATTATTTAATCCAGCTTGATAAATAGCACTAATTTGTTCTGCTGAAAGTGCTTCATCAAATATCATTACTTCATCTATTGAACCATTAAAATAATTACCTGCTGCATTAAATGTAGCAAAAAGTAAATTATTGGTAGATTTCCCGACAGAAAAACTTTTACTTAAAGAAAAAACATTACTTCCATCTAAATAACCTTCCCACTTACTTCCATTATAAGAATAAACTATATGGTGCCAATTTGTATCTGAAAGAGTTATTCCAGAACCAGTTCGAGGATTATCTCCTGTATAAACCCCAGAATAAAATTCAACTTGATTATTTACATACTCCCAAATTAAAGAATAAACATTATCTGTTCCAGCATCATTCCTTTTAGATAAAAGATATCTATTAGTTTGACTTAAATCGCTAGGTTTAATCCAAAGTGAAAAAGCAAAATTATTTGTTAAATTTAAAGTTCCATTATAAGGAACGGTAATATAATCCCCTCCATCAAAATTGTAACATCCTCCCACTTTACAATTTGAACTCCAAGTTGGTTTTGCAGTTGATGAAGCCAGAGTTCCATTATTTCCATAAGTTGAATAATCTTTTGCCGTCGTAGAATCATTCAAATCAAAGGGCATATTCAAAACTGCCCAAGAGGTTCCATTTAATCTCCAATCTGTAATAGTTGCATTCGTATCAGTTGAAGAAATATACGCCGTTAAATTTTCATTAGTAGTATTAGTTCCCGAAGAGGAATTTAGAATTACTGAATTTATTATTGGATTTCTTACTAAATCCAAAATAGTCAAATTAGAACTTAAAACTGAAGTTCCTTCTAAACTTAAATCTGTGGGAGTGGATCTAACTGACCAATTTTCTCCAACTGAAGTTTCTTGCGAAACAATTGTTTCGATTGATTGATTATTTAATCCAGCTTGATAAATAGCACTAATTTGTTCTGCTGAAAGTGCTCTATTGAAGATCATAAATTCATCAATTCTTCCTTTAAAATATTTTTCACCATTATTAGCTTGATCTGCCGCTCCTATTTGATGGCTTGTATAGGTTCCAGACCAATCAAGAGTAATATTTCCGATAGTATTATTTGCTACACGAGAACCATTAAAATAAATTTTCATTTCATTTCCATCATAAGTTACCACAAGATGATGCCATTGATTAGTTGAAGGGAGAGAAGCCGGATTCCATGCACAAGAATATCTAGTAGTAGAACTATGTAAATCATAATATATCGTGTTTAAACTTCCCCAACTACTTATTGCAATACCTCCATCATAATTGTTGTTAGTAAGATGTTGCCCCCCATAAAAACCAGGATAAGTGTTTTGAGACCAATTTGAAGAATTTATCCACATCACAATTGAGTGAGGTCCTGTTTGTCTAGCTGAATCTGGAAGAGTTATTTTATCGTTACTTCCATCAAAACTATAACATCCTCCAACCTTACAATTTGAAACCCAGGTTGCTCCACTTACAGAACCATTATTACTCAATGTAGAATAATCTTTAGTTACACTAGAATTTTCTAAATCAAAGGGCATATTCATCGCTGCCCAAGAAGCACCGTTTACTCTCCAATCCGTAATCGTTGAATTTGAATTAGTTGAATTTATATATGCGGTTAAATTCTCATTAGTAGTATTAGTTCCCGAAGAGGAATTTAGAATTACTGAATTAACAGTAGGGATTCCTACAAAATTTTCATAAGGTAAAACATTTCCTGAATTGTAAAGAGTTTGAATTTCCGATAAACTTAACTCTCTATTCCAAATTGCCCATTCATCATAATCTATATTTATTACGGCCCCCCCTCCAAGCAAACCAAGATTTGCATTAACTGTAGTTGCACCGCTTGTAGTCCTATTATAAGCTGAAACTGCATTAACATAAAGTTTTACATGGCTTGAACTATTCATTGTAATAACCACATGATACCATGTGTCTGCAGAAAAATTTACTGAAGATGAATATTGAACCCAAGTTCCACTTGGCCTATCAGTAACATAAAAAACATAATTAGCTCCATCCAATTTAGTTCCTACAAAAAAGTTTAGATTAGCTGCATTATTTGCATATTGCCCCCAAAATGCTCCTGGATTAGAATTATTACTCCTAACCCAAAAACTATGTGTAAAAGCTGAAGTTCTACTCTGTAATGCCCCTAAAGCAAGTCCTTGGTCATTAGTATTTCTTCCTCTAATTCTTAAAGCATTATTTTCTTTTCCACTAATCCAACTATATGTAAAAATAGCAGTTCTATTATCTGAAGCATGACTATCATATGCAGTACTTCCACTTGATTCATCTAACTTCCAATAAGAAACTAATCCGTTAGTTAAATTATATGAAGGATCAACAGCCAAATCACTAACAACTCTACTCTCGTCGGCAAAACTAAAATTCAAAACAGCGTATCCTGCTATATTCATAAATGAACTAAACTCTCCTGTATCCAAACAAGAATAATTTTCAACAAAAAATTTCAAAGGCTTAACACTTTCATTTATTTCCGAATATTTTAAAATTTCTTCATTTTCAGTAATAATATACAAATCATCAATTAAATTTTCCTCTCCACACTTCAAATTTAAAAATTCCATTTCATCTTCAGTTTCTAAATTATCCTTAGGAATTTCTTCAAAAAATGCATTAGGAGAATAAATTGTTAAATTTCCAACTCCAGTAGTATTAAAATAAACTTTCCAAAGATCTCCATCTTTCAAATATTCTAAAGGATTCAAAACAGTTATAGTAATTTCAAAAGTTTGATTAGAAAGATGAGGTGCAATCCACTCAACATAATCATAAAGCCCGTTTCCATTTAAATCATAAAACTCGTAACTCTCAATATATTTCTCTTCTTCCACCCAATAAATCTTAAATTCTGTTCCTTCTCTAAATTCTAATTCTTTTGAAATTTCTGCAAAAACTAAAACATTTTCATAATGAATATTTTCCGGTCCAACAATTTTTACAATTTTTCCTTTAGAAGTTTCTTCTTCCAAAGAATAAGGAGCAGGAGTTTCATATTCAATAACAACTAATTCTTTAGTATTGTCAAGAACTAACTCCAAAGAGTTCTCTCTTTCCAAAATTTCAAATTCTTCTCCGACAGAAAAACCCGTAAAAACAAAAATCTTAGAAAAGAAATTTTTAATTCCCTCAAAAAAACCCTCTCCAGATTCAGAAATAGAATATCCCGTTAAAAAACTTCTAGAAGTTTCACCTTTTTCTCTAAACATTTCTTGATTATAATCTTCTAACTTGTCTTCTATCTTTTCTGCCTTCGTTCCAGTTTTAATTTCAATTTTTTCAGAGTTAATAGGAATTTCAACTTTAACTTTTGTAGAATTTATTTCCTCTAAATTTATTTTTTTAACCCAACGAACAGGTTTTCCTAAAACAATATTTGAATTAAGAGTTTCAATACTTTCATTATTCAGACCAAAAATTTCTTCTTCCAAAAGAGTTTCATTTAATTCAGATTCATTTAAGTTTTCATCTAATTCAGTTTGATTTAAACTTTCATTAAGTTCGGTTTCATTTAGTTGAAATTCTTCTAAAGTTTGATTTACTTCAGTTTGATTTAAATTTTCTTGAAAAGAACTTCCCCCAGAACTAAAATCAAAGTTATTTTCTGTTTCCTCTAAAGGTTTTTCAGGAATAAACTCTGAATCATTAATTGAAATATTTTCAAGAATCTCAATTTCTCCAGAATCATTTAAAATTTCATCTTCAAATCCACTCTCTTTCATTTCTTGGTTATCTTCAGTAATATCTCCTTCTACTTTTTCTTGAGTACTCTCTCCTTCTACTCCTTGAAAAACTTCCTCAGAATCTTCCTCAGAAATTTGTTCTTCTAAGTCAAGATTAGGGTTTTCATCAGAAACTTCATCTGAAGTAATCTCTTCTTCTACATTCCCTTCTTCTGAATTAGAAAAAGATTCATCTGTTAAACTCTTACTTCCGGTAGATATCTCCCTTTCAGAAGAAACTCCTTCTGAATCTTCTACCATAAAACCAGTTAAAGAAGAATAACTTTTAGAAATAGAATCAAAAATTTTTTCAAATCCCAATTTTTCTTTATCAAAAGAATTTTCTCCGTAAGAAATAAAAGAAAAAACTCCTAAAATCAGGATTACACTACATAAAAAAATTAAAAAGAAGGGAGTTTTTTTCTTGGGTTTATAATCTTTTAAATATTTAGAAACAATATTCCCCTCTGAATCTCTATAGCTTTCATAATAGTATGGTCCAAAAACTTTATCTCCTCTTTTAATATACCTTTTATACACCATCTTTTTTCAAATAAATTAAGAAAAATGTATATTTAAACCTTATTCTTGTAGTGTAATTACTTTATTGAAGATAAATCACCTTGTAATAATTTCTAAAGAATCCCTATGTTTTAAAAGATAATCTTTGCCTAAGGCCATTTTTGTTTTTGCATTAATTGCTTTTATAAAATTTTTACCAAAATCAGTGTGTAAAAAATAAGCAAAATCTAAAGCAGTCGAACCTTTTGGAAGTAAAAAACAATCTGGGAGTATATTCCCTTTTGAATCTCCCAATTTATTTGCAGAACCCGGAAAAATAGCCAAATAACCTAATAAATCAAAAACAACCCTATTCAAAATTTCCTGGATTCCTGTTCCAAATTCATACTTCTCTAAAACATCTCCTTTTATTTTATTTAATGCTTCTACTTGTTTTTCTCCTAAATCTTTCAAAACTTTAAACGCTCTTTCACCAGGAATATAATCTATTAAACCCGCCTTAGATGCTTGTCTAAGTGCAAGTTCAGAATCTGCAGAACAAGGAATAAAAATTAAATGAGGAAATTCTTTAATCACTCTTTCATAATTTTCTCTTCCAGAGGCAATATCTATTTTATTTGCAGCAACAATCATTGGTTTAGAAATATGCCTTAACTCCGTTGAAAAAACCTTTAATTGGTTTTCATTCCAATTAGAGCATCTTGGGGGAAGATTTAACTTTGAAAGAACTGCTTTAACTTGTTCTTCATTAACTTTTAAACCCGAAAATTGTCTTGCAA
This sequence comes from uncultured archaeon, assembly GCA_937982425.1. Taxonomy (GTDB): domain Archaea; phylum Nanobdellota; class Nanobdellia; order Pacearchaeales; family GW2011-AR1; genus GW2011-AR1. The sequence continues at coordinate 12,951 of CALJLT010000001.1, forward strand.
TAGCTTCTGAAAGTTTTTGCCCTTCCATATCTACTTTTCTTGAAAAACCCGGCCAAACTTTCATTAAAATATTGTAATACCAATTAGTCAATTCTTCTTCTAAAAATTTAACATCTTCTGAAGGATTATGATTTTCAGTAGGTTTTCCTTCTAAATCTGTAGTTCCAGAAATATCTACAATATGTATAAAAGCGTCCGCTTGTCGAAGATCATCTAAAAATTTATTTCCTAATCCTTTTCCTTCCGAAGCCCCGGGAACTAATCCCGCAACATCCATTAAATCCACTGGAACAAATCTATTTGAATTTAAACAAAATCCATGATTAGGATTGCACTTAACTCCAAAATCTTTATCGATGCATTCAACTTTAACATAACCAACACCATGGTTTGCTTTTATAGTTGTAAAAGGATAAGAAGCAATTTCAACTTCTGCTAAAGTGGCTGCTTTAAAAAAAGTGCTCTTTCCAACTGAAGGTTTTCCAACTAATCCTAATAACATAAAAACAAAATAAAAACATAATTTAAAACCATTTCTATTAATCTAATTTAGGAATTTCTATAGAATCCCGTGAAATCTTACGGGCAACCGCAGCTTTTTTGATTTGCTCTTCCTTCTTTTTATTAAAAATTATTATTGGTCTATTGAATTTTGAATAATGTAATTTCCAAATTACATAAAATAAGATTAGAGAGAGAAGTAAAACGACAATTATCCAAGATAAAAGAGAAACAACTTCTACAGCAAAAGTATCATAACTACTTGCAGTTACATTTCCTGGAGCTAAAATACGAGTATAGAAAAGATAATTCCCAATAGGAATATCCTTAGGCACATCTATATAAAAGACCCCATTATGAGTTCTATTTATTGCAAAATCTTCTTTTTTAATAGTATATTCTTTACCCTCAAAATCTACAATTTTATAAATAAACTCTATATCAAAATTTCTAAGTTCTCCCATATTAATCATGCTAACTTGTGCACGAACTCTTCCTCCGGGATTTATATATTTTTTAATAACTTCTGTTCTTATATCAAATAAAGCTCCTCTATCTTTAACATCCAAAATAATTCTTACTTGTTGTTCAAAATCTTCAGATTTGAATAAAATGTATCCAACATAAACATCAGCATAAACTCTATTAGAAATATAAATATCTAAATTTAAAGTTACATTTTCTCCTGGATAAACAAGTACATTTTTAGATTCCGGAAAAACAAAATCACTAACTCCGAAAACATAATTTTGAATTTCAAAAGAACTTGAACCATTATTTACAATAGTTAATTCTTTTTTAAAATAAGTTCCTTTATCCATCTTAAATGGAATAAAATCTGGGACAAGATAGAATGTTTTTTGTGAAGGAACGACTCCCGGAGGAGAATCCCCTCCACCACCGCCCCCTCCTCCTGAAGGAGGAGTTGGAGGAGTTACTGAACAATCTGCAGGACAAGATGCAGCGGTTTCTCCAGGTTCACAAACTCCATTTCCACATACATAAACAGGAGGATCATATATTTCAACTACACTTGAATTAACCCAGTCAGAAAAAGAACTTCCAGAATAAAACTGAACAGAACATTTCCAAGCATTTCCCGAAGATAAATTTCCATTTCCTAAAACACTTGAAAAAGTACTTCCATTAACATAATTGTTACTAAAATTTTGACTAAAATTAAGAATATCCCATTTATACCAACGAACTGAAACATTAACTTTAGTTTTAGAAGAATCAGAAATAAATGCGGAACAACTTAAATCTATATTTGATTTATTTGAACCATCTAAAGAAACTAAATTCACATTTAAAGGATCACTTAATTTTGAAATCAAGCCTAAATCAAAAAAAAATCCTTCTATATTTGATCCAGGATTTATTATTAAATTATTATCTCCTCCTGAATTTATAGAGATTATATCTGCAGAAACAATTGAAAAAAAAATTAAAGAAAATATCCAAAAATAAAGAAATCTTTTCATTTTAACTTATTTTGATTTTTCCTCCGGAAGCTATATATAAAATTGAATCGATAGGGGGATATCCCATATTTTTTGTGTAAATAGTTGAATTGATCGTACAATTTCCTATTCCAGAAAAAAATAATTTATTCAAACCTAAATTCGTATTTAATGAAATTATACAAAAGTCCCCCATAGAAATATTCCAATCTCCAGAACCAGAATAAATACAACTATCAAAGGAAAGTATTCTTTTTGTAGAACTATTAACCCAAGAAGAATTATAAGTTCCGTCGGAAGCTAAACAACTAAGAATCCAATCTTGACCTGCAGAAGTATTTTCACTAGATATATTTGCAACATTAACTTCAAAACTTTCAGAATATTCTCCAATATTTCCACTTAGATTTTCAATTCCATCCACATACCATTTATAATGGTAGGTTAAATTCTGTTTTTCTATATCTGTCGCGTTACAATACCCTCTAAGAGTATCATTATAGTAAGAAAAAAGAGGTAAAATTAAAGAAGAAACGATAAACGGATTTGGAGAATTTATCAAAACAGAATTTGATTGAACTCTATAATTATTATCAAAATCTTCATTAGTGGGAGTAACTCCGGCAATCCAAGTTTCACCTGGGGAAGTGTGAACATTCTCCAATATATCTAAATCTTTTGCTCCCATCCCGTACCAATATAATCTTTCAATTTCTGAAGGAGTTAAAGTCAAATTATAAATTACAAATTCATCTAATTGACCAATAAAATACCCCCATCCTCCTGCATCTCCTCCTAAAGTCAAACTTGAAGAAGGGATTGTTCCCACCCAACCAGATTCAACTGCCGAATTTTCTTGAACTCCATCTACATAAAGAGTAAAATTATTTTCTGGTTTATCATAAGTTAAGAGAGCATGATGCCAGTTTGTTATTGAAGATCCATTACCATTAACTTGACTTGTATTTACTAAACTTGTTCCTAATAAACTAAATCTATCTGAAATTATAAATCTTATTTTTCCAGAACTAATTTCAAAATGAAATCCATCATATCCTCCATCATCACAAACTCCTTCCTCACACATTGCAAGAATTGTTCCAGAATCAGAATAGGTATTTATCCAAAAAGATAAACTAAAACTCTGGGCATACAAATCGAAATCATTCATAGTTGTATTTATGTAATCATTTCCATCAAAACTATAAGCTCCTCCAACCTTTCCTTCCTTAACCCAAGTCGCTCCGTGTATACTTCCGTCGTATCCATTAAATCCATAATCCTTAACTGAAGAAGAATCATTCTTGTTAAAAGCGTATTTTATTATCTCAACACCTCTTCCAGAGTTATCCCAATCACTAACATAAGAAACAGCATTTTCAGGATAACACTGACCAACTGAAGAACTTGTGTTTCCCGTATAAAAATTTGAAATTTTAAGTGCATCAGTAGCAGAAATATTTCCACTATTATCCCAATCTCCGCAACATAAATGAACATTTTCATCATAACAAGATATTATTTCAACAAAAATAGCTTGTGCTAAAAAAGAATCTTCACTATCTATCTTTCCATCTCCATTCAAATCTCCTTTCAACTGACCAGGACGACAAACAACTTCACAACTTGAACTATCAGCATCTTCCAAATAATCAAAATGTAAAGTTAAATTATCCGTAGTAAAGTTGTAAGAGCTCGTAGTGTTTAAATAAGGAACTAAAGGGAAATAAATTCCTTTAACAGAACTATTCAACCAAGAAGAATTATCTTCTCCATCATATGCTAAACAACTTAAAATCCAGTTTTCACCTGAAGTTGTTAAAGAGCTAGAGATATTTGCAACATTTATCTCGGCTCCAGAAGCATGACCTCCCGCCGTAACTCCTGAACTATTTAAAACATTATTCTTATACCAAGAATAGTAATAAGTTAGCGTATCTCCATCGGCATCGGTTGCATTACAATATCCTTTAAGAGTATCAGAAGAATATCTTATCGAAGGTAAAATATTTGATTCAATAATAATTGGAGGTACATTGCTTATAGTTAAAACAGAACTATTAACCCAAGAAGAATTTTCTAAAAAATCAGAAGCGAGGCAACTTAAAGTCCAATTCTCTTCTTTTGATGTGATTGAACTTGAAACATTTGCAACATTTATTTCAGCTCCCGAAGAATAATTTCCTTCTTTTTTACCAGAAAGATTCAAACTTCCATTTTTATACCAAAGATAATAATAGGTTAAATTATTATCCTCTAAATCACTTGCATTACAATATCCTTTAAGAGTATCATTCGTATAAGCTACGGAAGGAAATATTGTAGAATTTTCCATCTCTGGAGCATTATTATAAATAAAAGGGTATGTGAGAGGATCCCCTTCATTCCAGATAAGTTCAAACTCTTCAAAATCCATAGAATAATTATCATAAATTCCAAAATAATCTATCTTTGAACCATTTAACGAATAATCTTGTTCTGAAATTTCTTGATCTGGATTATTTATTCTTAACCCTATATGGTTTTTATAATTAGAATAATTTAAGGAATTATTCCCATTGTATTCCTGAGTTTCATTTAAAACATTTTCTTCATTAGCAATAAAAATTTTTCCAACCCCATAATCATCTCCATAAGCTTCTCTAGAAAATCCAATTAGATTCCAAGTTCCCAATTGAACAGAATTTGTAGAAGTATAAATTCCGCTTTCCGGACCATCTGGATAAACTGCAGATGAATTACCGCTGACTAACCTACCAGAAATAGTTCTATCTGTATTAATCCATAATCCAAAACCTACATTTAAAGAATCTTCTCCCTCTGAATTAAAACCATCATCCAAAATCCAAATTTCTTTATCTAAAGATTCTGGAACATAAACCAAAGCTAAGTAACTAAAATGGGTTCCGGACATGACCCAAAAATTTTCTTGACTTCCAAAATCCACATAATTTTCTCCATCAAATTGAATTGCCCCATTTACTAATCCTTCACTCCAAAGACTATCTTTTGTTAATTCTCCATTAAAATCTTCTTTTATTAAAGCATTAACTTCAATTCCTGAACTTTCATTAAATTCATAAAAAGCAACCAATTTGCTACTAGAATTCAAATAAAGAGCAGGATATGCCGGTAAATTTCTTTCCTCTCCAAAAATTCCAAAAAAACTTCCTCCATAAGAAGGATTAATTATAAAAAAAAATATTCCCAAGACAGAAATTATTCCTAAAACAAAAAGTAAAATTTTTTTTTTCATTTAAGCGCTACAAATTGAACCTCCACTGGAAAAGATTATACAATTATCCACCGTTACATTTCCTGAAAGAGTAGATGTTGAAGTTACTTCAAAAGTTCCATTAACATGAAGGGTTTTAGAAGGTTTGTTGTGATTTATTCCCACTCTTGCATTATCAAACTGACCATAAATCAAAGGAATTGAATTCACATTTGCTTGATGAAGAATAAATACATTTGAAGCGGTATTCCCATAGCCTGCTTGATAACCCAAAGCAATTACATTATTTCCTGAATTAGAATAAAGAGCTTCATCCCCTATAGAAATTGTTTTACTTCCCAAATTATAAGCTCCAGAATAATAACCAAAAGCAACTTGATTATCCCCTTCATTAGAAAGCCCGGCCCCATATCCAAAAGCGGATTGGTAATCTCCTAAGTTATACCTTCCTGAAGAAATTCCAAATGCACTTTGCCATGATGCTTTATTAGAAGACCCAGAATAATAACCAAACGCTGTTTGTTCAAAAGAACTTTCATTTCCTGCTGCTGCTCCCCCGAACGTATTCGTATATGAATTAGAAGTTCTCAAAATAGGAATTCCTCCTTGCATATAAGAATATCCGTCTGGAATATTCACACTTCCTGCAATAACATCTAATTTATGTGAAGGTGCTCCTCCAATACCTATATTCCCTGATGCTCCTTGATAAATTTCAGAATTGTTTAGAGAAGAAGTTCCATTCCATAAAGGAATTCTCATTGAAGTTCCTGCTCCAGAAAGATAAGTAGGAATCGTACTTGAATTATAAAATCCGTAAGGATTTACTAAAGGATAGTAATTAGCTAAAGAAGAATTGAAAGCTAAAGTTCCATTGTAAGCTAATGGATCTGATTCAGAAGTTAAAAAACTTGAAGTATCAATAGACCAATTAGCTATCAATCCTGTTGAATTCCAATCTTTAATTAAACCTGATGAATTATATTGATGATAAGTTGAATTATAAGTAGAACTCCAAGATGAATTATACAAACTAAAATTTCCGCTCCAGAATGGATCTGTTTCTGTATAACTTTGTAAATATCTGTCATCACTTTGTGTTTTGTTATAAAAAGTGTCATTAATCCAAGCATCTTCATAATTTCCAACGGGCAAAGTTGTAGAATTATAATATCCGAATGGGTTGCTTGTTAAATATAAGCTTCCATTGTAAGCTAATGAATCTGTTTCAGAAGTTAAAACTCCACTTAAACAATTTCCTCCTTCAATACAAATATCTCCCGTAGAATTTATTGATCCAGACACTCCTAAATTATTTCCAACATAAGCATTTCTACCTAAATATAAATCTCTCCACCTTAAACTAGAATTTCCTAAATCAAACTGATTATGATAACCTATTTCTGGAACAAGGGATCCATTAATCTGAAGATTATTTACTGAAATAGAATTTAATGTATAAAAATAACCCGTTTGAGCATATATAGCTCCTCCAATAATGCTTAATCCATTTGAAGTCCACCCCCCATTAAAATCAAATTGTCCGAAAACCGAATTATTCAAAGGCATAAAAAAACTAGAATCATAACCATCCAATTTATCTGTATCTAAAAAACTATCACTCCAATTAATTATCAACCCTGTTGAGTTCCAATCTTTAATTAAACCTGATGAATTATATTGATGATAAGTTAAATTATAAGTAGAACTCCAACTCTCATTATAAGCTGTAAAATTAGAAGCCCATAGTGGGTCTATTTCTGTATAACTTTGTAGGTATCTATCATCACTTTGTGTTTTATTATAAAAAGTATCATTAATCCAAGCATCGTCGTAACTTCCGACGGGCAAAGTCGTAGAATTATAATATCCATAAGGATTATTTATTGAATAATATAAACTATCTGCATAAGTTTTGTTCCATGAAAACAAAGATAAATAATTTGAATAATTAGAAGTCCATAATGGATCTGTTTCTGAAGTTAAAACTCCACTTAAACAATTTCCTCCTTCAATACAAATATCTCCTGTTGCATTAATAGTTCCATTTGATAAAATATCTCCTGCCACATGCAATAATCTCTGAGGAGAATTAGTTCCAATTCCCACATTTCCTGAAGTAAAAAAAAGATTTCCTCCATTCAGCTCCCAATAATTAATTTGACTTAAATTAATTGCAGAAGTATTAATGTCTGTCAAATACCTTCCGCTTCCCAAAAAATAAAAAGCACTCAAATTATAAGTTCCAAAATTCAAAGAAGAATCAATTTCTATTCCAGAACTGTTAACATATTTAGAACGAAAAGAGTAAGGCGTCCTAGAAATTTTAGTTGAATTTATTAAAGATCCATTACGATAATAACACAAATAATATTGTTGATCATAATTTAAATTAGTATTTTGAAGATAGTAAGAAATAATCCCTCTGGAATCGGTAGTTAAAGTTTCAGAATCAGAATAGATAACATTCAAACAATTCGAATCTGTAGTAATATTAAAAACAAAGTTATATGTTCCAGCTAAAATATTGCCTTCTGAATCAGTTGTCTGAATATTCAAATGAAGTTCATCTAAAATTTCTGCTGAAGAAGTAAAACTAATAAGAAAAAAAATCAAAAATAAACCCAGGAAATACCTCTTTGTTACCATCTCTTTTTAACCTTTCATAAACCAAAACTCCTACTTCTATTTTAGAGCTTTTTAGTATATAAATATTATGTTTACTTACTTTTTACTTACCGACGGAAAAAAGCCATAAAATAAAGAGGCAAATAAATTTAAATAAAAATAATTTTACTTACAAAAAATAAAAAAGATTTTTATACTTAACTAACTAATATGTATAATGAAAAGAAGATTAAAAAAACTAAAAAATTCTTTAAAAAAAATTCCCTTCAGAAATAAAAAGAAATCTAAATTTGAGATATTCTTAAATAAAATAATTTATCTCGTAGGAATACTGGGACCAATAATGACTTTACCTCAAGTTTTGAAAATATTCCTAGATAAAAATGCAGCAGGCGTTTCTGCAATATCTTGGGGATTTTATTTCTTATTTTCAGGAATATGGTTAATGTATGGAATAGTAAACAAAGAAAAACCCATTATTGTAACTTATTCTTTTTGGGTATTATTTGATCTTTTAGTCTTTATAGGAGCTTTAATCTATTAATGATCCTGCTGAGATTTGAACTCAGGACCTCTGGCTCTCTTAGAAAGCTCCAAGAGATAGCAACCCTAACGAATTACTTTCTTATAAGACCAGCGCTCTAACCAGGCTGAGCTACAGGATCAATATAAAAGAAATAAAAATTAATCCTTATTTAAAATTATCCTTATTCTCTAGGTTTAGATTGAGCTAAAAAATAAGCCATGTTAGAATCAACTTCTTTAGACTTTCTATCTTTTTTATAAGTTCCTTTAGTCCTAGGCAAAGCAAATTTACCTAAAACTCCTACTTTAGAATAGATTATATAAGATAAAATCCTCTTTTCTCCAGGTTCTAGTCTATCAAATTCCCATTCAAAAATCTTACTTCCTTTGTGGAACCTTTTAGGTATTTCTCCTCCAAAATGATTATATACATCAACTAATGGGGGTAATCTATCTATAATTTTAACATTTTCTAGATGATCGTTAGCTTCTAAGATGATAGAAACTTTCAATCCAAATTCCCCTCCTTTGGCATTAACAAAATTAACTTTTTTCTTAATTAAAAGATCTCTTTTAGAATATTTATCTGTTAAATACCAAACCAAAATTAAAAACAATATAACTGCAAAAGGGAGAAACCAGTTTGTTTTAGTTTTAACTTCTAATTTTTCCCCAGGATTTAATTCTTGAACCCAAGTATAATAAATCTTAGAACCCTGCCTTTCTACAAAATCCGGTTCAATACTGAATGTAGTAAAAAGTCTAGAAAAGATATTTTTTTTGGCAGTTATTACTGCTGGCAGGGGAATATTTCCCTCATTACTTTTCTCTTGAATTTGAGTCAAGATAAAAAAACCATAATTTTGTTCCCGAGTTGAAATTAAACTTTTTTCTTCAAATTCCAATTTACCTTCAAGCTCTACTTCAGAATCTTTAACTTTTAGAAGAGCATTTATACTATAAAAACCAGCCCCCAAACTACTAAAATCCTTCTTATTTAGCGAAACTTTAACACTCTTTTTTTCAGAAGGACCTAAATCAAAACTACCCGAAGTTTTAAAGAAAGCCGAATTAAATTCAAAATCTAAATCGCTAAAATAAAAGTTAACTTTGTTATAGACATAAATATCTGTATATTTAGATTCTGGATCAATTTTTCCAGCACTTATTTCAAAAGCATCTTCCAAATCAATTATATTCACAATTAACTCTTCTTTAATTTCTTCACCTTTTGAAGATTGAATGTAATATTCAAAAAGAACGTATTTTCTCAAATGAAGATCTTCTCTAGGATGCAAATAGAAAGTAACTTCTTTTGTTTCCCCCGATTTTATTTTAAAACTCTCCATAGGAGTTATTCCTCCTGCAAAAAGAGAATAAATATGAAAATTATCTGTTGGCCCATTGTTAGTAATATTAATTTTAAACGTCGCTGGATCTCCCGTACCAAGAACCAAAAATTCATTTGAACTAACTTTCTGAACTTCCAAATCAATAGCAGATACTAAAGGAAATAAAATCAAACTAAAAAATAAAATCCCCAAAATCACTTTTTTCATAATAAGAAATAAATAAAATTCTATTTAAACATTTCTATATCAAATTATCTTTTACCTGACAAAGATAAAAAGGCCTTTACTTGGGCCAAGAATTCATCACAATCTCCAGCTAACTTATTTTCCATTTGCTTAACTTGATTAGGAATTATCCATTTCTCATAAATACTTCTCCACAATTTCATTCTTGCACTTGTCTCAAACTTACCATCATAATCACTAACTAGAGTTCCAGAAACAGCAACTTCAGGATCCCCTTTATTGGTCTTTATTTTTTTTCCATCCTCATTCAGTTCCACATCTAATAAGGGAATTATTTTAACCTCCACTTTAACCTCAAATTTAAAGTAATCGGTTACCTTTTTAGTCCCTTTCCATTTAAAAGAAATTTCCTTTGAAGAACCCTTTATCTTCTCTGAATATTCTTCCTCTGCAACATCAAGGTCAAGTTCATTTGTTAACCATTCATATGAAAATTGATAAAACTCTTTAAAATCAAAAAGTCCGCTATATTTCACCTTACTGGAATAAACTTTATTCTTTCCACTCATAGAAATTATATGAATTTTAGTTTTAAATATTCTTCTATTTATACTCCTAGCAACAACAATCTTTAAATAACTTTTAAGAGTTTTCAAATTATGGTGAAAAATAATAATATCCTTTCTGAAAATATGGATCGGCTTTTAGGAAGAGACGCTCAAAGAAATAACATTTTTGCTGCAAGAATGGTGGCTGAAATAGTAAAAACTACTTTGGGCCCAAAAGGTATGGACAAAATGTTGGTTACTCCTACAAACGAAATAATAGTTACAAATGATGGGGTGACCATTTTAGAAGAAATGGAAATTGAACATCCGGCAGCAAAAATGATGGTTGAAGTTGCAAGAACCCAAGAAAAAGAAGTGGGAGATGGAACAACTACTTCTGTTATGATTGCTGGAAAATTATTAGAAAACGCAGAAAAACTAATTGATAAAAAAATTCATCCTACAATTATTTCTAAGGGATATCGAATTGCGGAAAGAAAAGCACAAGAAATCCTCCAAGAAATATCTTTAAAAATTTCCCCAGAAGATTTATCCACACTAAAGAAAATTGCAATGACCGCAATGACTGGAAAAGGTGCAGAAGATGAAAAAGAAAAATTTTCAGAAATTATAGTTAGCGCAATAAAAACAATTCAAAATAAAGGAAAAATAAATATAGAAGACATAAAAATAGAAAAAGTCCTGGGCGATGGAATTAAAGACACAGAATTAATTCAAGGAATAGTTTTAGATAAAGAAAAAACTTCAAAAGATATGCCCTCTTTAATTGGGAAAGCTAAAATACTTTTAATTGATTTTCCCTTGGAAATCCAAACTCCGGAATTACAAACGAGAATTTCTATTTCAAGTCATTCAGAACTTCAAAAAATCTTAGGTGAAGAAGAAAATTCTATTAAAAAAATGGTTGAAAAAATATCTGAATCCGAAGCAAATGTTATTTTTTGTCAAAAAGGAATAGATGATTTTGCAAATTACTTGTTAGCTAAGAGAGGGATTTATACTTGTAGAAGAGTTCCAAAATCAGATATGGAAAAAATCTCAAAAGCAACTGGCGGAAAAATAATTTCAAACTTAAATGAAATAAATTCTTATGAATTGGGAGAAGCTGAAAACGTAGAAGAGATAAAAAGAGGAAAAGAGATAATGACTTACATAAAAGGATGCAAGAATCCAAAAGCAGTTACAATACTTATTCACGGAGGAACAAAACACATACTTGATGAAATCGAAAGGGCCTTCCTTGATGGAATAGGAGATATTGTTTCAACAATAGAAACTGGATTAGTTGTTCCAGGAGGAGGTGCAATAGAAATTGAATTAGGGAAAAGATTAAGAGAATTTTCAAACACACTTCAAGGAAGAGAAAGATTAGCCGTAGAAGAATTTGCCAATGCTCTTGAATTTATTCCAACAACTTTAGCAGAAAATGCTGGATTGGACCCAATAGATATTTTGACTGAATTGAAAGCAAAACATGAATCAGGAGATAAAAATGCCGGATTAAATCTTTTTACAAATAAAGTGGAAAATGTCTTAAATGCAAGAATAATTGAACCTTACAAAATTAAATCCCAAGCCCTAAGTTCAGCAACAGATGTTGCAACAATGATTTTAAGAATAGATGATGTTATTGCGGCAAAACCTGCCAAAAAAGGAATGATTGATTCTGGAAAAGTTCCTGATTACTTTGGGGGATTGAGTTAACAAAACACCTTTAAACTAATTCTTCTAAAATAATTCATGCATTATCATATAATCTTAACCGAAAGATGTAACTTACGTTGCAAATATTGCTATGAAAAATCTATGAAAGAATTCGAAAATGGTTTGGAAAAAAAATGGAATTATGATGAAAATGTGCCTTTTGACACAGAAGTTCCAATTGAAAAATTAAAAAATTTCTTAAAATCAGAAGATACTTTAATATTTTACGGAGGAGAACCCTTAATAAAAATTGATAAAATAAAAGAAATTATAGATAATTTAAATTGTGAATTCGCCATGCAAACAAATGGAATTCTTTTAAATAAACTCCCAATAAATTATCTAAATAAAATTAAAAAAATATTAATTTCGCTTGATGGAACTCCAGAAAGAACAAATCATAACAGAGGAAATGGAAAATACGAAATAATTTTAAAAAATATAAAAGAGATTAGAGAAAAAGGTTACAAAGGAGAAATTGTAGCAAGAATGACTCTTTCATATCCAGACATTTACGAACAAGCACTTCATCTCCTAAATCAACCAAAAATATTTAATTCTATACATTGGCAAATTGATGCTGGTTTTTACAAATTCGACTTTGATAAAGAAAAATTCACAAACTTTGTTGAAGAATATAATGAATCTGTAAACAAACTTTTAAATTATTGGATAAAAGAAATGGAAAGAGGAAAAGTTTTGAAAATTTATCCATTTTTAGGAATATTTGACACGTTATATTATAATAAAAAATCTTTAATACAATGTGGATCTGGGCATTCAAATTTTACAATAAATACTTCTGGAAAAATTTCTGCATGCCCAATAATAAATTCGGTAAAAAATTTTTATTGCGGGGATATTTCAAATAAAAAAATAAAAAATTTAATTTTGAATGATAAAGAATGTGAAAAATGTGAATTTTTCAAAATATGTGGTGGGCGTTGTTTATATTGGCGTAGTGCAAAATTATGGCCTCCAGAAGGAGACAAATTAATATGCGAAACAATCAAAAATTTAATATTAAAAATAAAAGAAAAAATTCCTGAAATAAAAGATTTAATCGAAAAAAAGATAATCTCTGAAAAAGATTTTGAATTTGAGAGATATTTTGGACCTGAAATTATCCCTTAAAAACATTATTATTTATTTTTCAAACTAATAAAAGTCCTTTCTCTTTGAATTTCTCTAGACTTCTTATTTTCCGCTTTTTGTTCTTGAGACATAGGCTTTTTCCCATGTTTCTTGTTCATTCCTCTTTGCTTATTTTTCTTTACTCTTTTACTCGCCATCCTAAAATTAGATTTAATTAGTTTATATTGCTTTGTTTTTTATAAAACTTCATCCTTAAATATTTTATAAAAATTTTCATCTATAATTTTATCTGCTTTTTTTATCGGAACTTTCCATATTTCAGAAATCTTCTTTAAACCCTCAAAAACAAAAGAAGGCTCATTTTCAATTTCCTTAAACGGAGAGGCATAAGGACTATCAGTCTCAGTCAATATATTTTCTTTAGGAGTTATTTCAAGAAGCTTTTGAAAATGCTCTGACCTAACTACATTTGCTGGAATTGAAAAGTAAAAACTTGAATTAATTGCCTCTTTCACTAAAGTAAAATTTCCTGAAAAAAAATGGAGAATAATTTTTAAATCTTTAAAATCTTGGAGAATTTCTATCACTCTTTTTTCAGCCTTTCTTGTATGAATAATTACGGGTAAATTTAGGTTCCTAGCCAAATTTAGTTGATTAATAAAAATTTTTTCTTGAATTTCCCGAGAAGGTAATTCCTCTGAAAAATCCAATCCAACCTCTCCAATAGCAGAAATATTTTTTTTATTTTCTAAGACCCATTTCTCAAAAATAGCATATTTTTCCAAAGAGATATTTTTCTCTGGATAAAGCCCAACTGCAAGCTTAACAAAATGAAATTCTTGGGAAATCTTTAAATTTTTTTTGCACGAATTTAAATTAACGGAATTAGTTACAATAAATTCAACCCCAATTTTTTTAGCATTATCAATTATTTTTAATAACTTTTCTCTTGAATAAAAATAGATCGGAAGAGCACACGTCTGAACTCCAGTCACCGAATACGAT
>CALJLT010000002.1 GCA_937982425.1 uncultured archaeon
ATATTGGTTTATATGGTGTGTGTGTTTTTCAAGACGAAGACGGAATACGAGTTGGTATTCGGTGACTGGAGTTCAGACGTGTGCTCTTCCGATCTACAATGAAATAAATATTTATGAAGAGTGCCAAAGCTCCAGTTTTTATGAACAAAGAAGAGAAGAATTAAGAAATTTTAATATTGATTGGGTAAAAAACAATTATGAAAATTCCACAGACAAAGAATATTCTTTGAGAATATTAAATGAGATGATTTGGGAACTTGATAATTCTACAGCTAATTTAGAAGGTTCTTATGAAAATGTTACCCTCAATTATTGTAATGAAATGAGAGAAAGTTTGGGAGCATTGTATAAAAAAGAAAATAATTATTCTTGGATGTTTTGGATTTTAGGGTTGGCGATAATCTCTTATGTTGTTTATCACTTTATAAAAACTGATGGTAAGAAGAAAAATGACTAACCAACAAAAATCAATAAGTGAATTTACAATGAAAGATTGGAAAAATCTTGGGATTTATTTGGTTTTATTGGGTTTAATGATTATGTTATTAGGTAAAGAATGGAAAATTGGCGGTGGCTTCTTTTTGGTAGGTATAATTTTCACCGCAATTTTTCAAGGACCAAAATTATTTAAGATTTTAAAAAAGAAACACTGGTAAAATGAAAGAAAACAAAACCTCAGAAAAAATAAAGTATTTTGCTAAAAAGAAATGGGATAATTTTACTGATTGGTTTACAGACAAAGAACATCCACACAGCAGATTAAATAAAAATGTATTTTTTCATGATTTACTTAAAATTATTGGCTTGATTTTAGTTTTTTTAATAATTTATTCTAATGTAGATAAAATAAATCAAATTGTTTTAATTTTCATAAAACTTGGTTCGTTGTTGCAATTAGTTTTATTATTTTTTATTTTAAGAAAAGCATGGCATTTAGTTATTAATTTAAAATATGCTTTTCGTGGATTAAACCACGGCACAAAAGCAATAATCGCAATAGCAATAGTCCTTTTACTTTTTGTTGCTTTCCTTAATCAAGGGCAGGTTGTAAATTCAATTACTCAAACATACGAAGAAGCGAATTTTAGTAAACTTAATCCTATTCAGGTTTCAGGGAATTTTAGTTTAGGAGATTTCTCATTTTTTTCAACTACTCCAAAAACAACTTATTACTGCTCAGAGCAAAAAGAAAAATGTAAAACTGCTATGAAAGTATGCGAGGAAGCTATTTTATTTGAAGAAGATTCCTCGATTGATTTGAAAATTACAATTTCAAAAAAATCAACTACTTGTAACTTTCATTATAAGGTAGAAAATAGTTTCATAAGTCAATTTGAAGGGAAAAGTATGACTTGTGAAATTCCCTTATCAAAATTAGATAAGCGTCCAGATGATATGGACAATTTAAAATATTGTAAAGGTTCTCTAAAAGATACTATGTTGGCGATGGTCGGGCAGTTTTTTGGTTTTGGATAAACCCCTCTTCTTTTTTAGAAAAAAAGAAGCAAAAAAGGCGGCGGCTCACAAAACAAAAATACACAACAATTTCTATTATCTAATGGGTTTTACAAACGGAACCCACCGTCCTAAAGTGTCCTCTTTAAATTAATATGGCTCACGACTTTGATTTTTTACCTTCGGGACGTTGCACTAAATTTCAGCCCTTCGGGGAATATAACAGCGATTAAACGAAATTGCTTCAGAAGAATTAAATTCTTTTTTGAACAGATTGCAAATATTTTTTATCTTTTGTTCTTAAATATTTGAACAAGAAATCCACAAGTAACTGACACTCTCTTTTTATTTTCTCTTTTTGAGTGTAAGTATCTTTACTAAAGTCTGGTTTAATTTTATCATTATATTTTCCGTGAAGAATTTTAACATTTAAAGGTTTTTGAATCTCTTTTCCTTCTTTATAATTGTAGAAATATGCTGAAATTAATGTTGGTTTTTCTTTTATGAACGCGATTTCGTAATAAGGTTTTTTTATTTTGTTTGTCCAAACTTCTATATCGAAATCGCCAAATTTTTTAGCTGGTTTTGTTGCAGTTGAACCTCTAACCAATATTAATTTACTTTCTTTGGCAAATTTCTTTTTTATATATTCAAAAACCTCTTCTTCATTGATAAAATTAAACATAATAATTTGTGGATTTCTTTATTTATAATGTTTTCTTCTGGAGCAACTCAAGGGGACGGCTTGCAGCCTTTCGCTTCGCTCACCCTCATTTAACAGCGATTATACGCAATTAAATTTTCACTATTTTCTTTTTAGAAAAAGAAGCAAAAGAGAGAGTTCTATGAATACGTTAAAATTTTTCTAAAAACAAAACTATTAAAAGTAAAATCTTTTTTGTATAAATAAGGGTGCATAGGTAAATGGCATACCGGGCGGCTCCAGACCGCCAATCAGGAGTTCGATTCTCCTTGCGCCCATCACTTATTTCTTTTATCAAACTTTTTTATTTCTTCAATTTCATCTCCAGAAATAGAGCAACCCTTAAATTTCAAAGCATAAAGAACTGCATCTAAAAGATTTGGATCTTCTATTTCCATTAACTTACTTTTGTAAGCCAAATACATTAATTCAGTAGATCTAACAACCTTTATTCCTTGAAATTCCTTCAACCCATCCAACTTTATTTCAATTTTTGAATGTAATTTTTTCTGCATCAACTCTTGCAAATTTTTTGGCTTTTCAATTAACATTCTAGCAGTTCTTTCATCGATTGCGATCATGCTTTCCATTCCTTTCCCTTTTAGAATTCTTTCCAATGCAATAGAAGAAGTCTCACCCAAATCCAATAAATGAATCGGCTTCCCCTTTTCAAACAAAGAATTATTAGCCATCTCCATTAACTCCTGGGTTTTTTTAGTTATTTCCTTAGAGTCCACTCCCAAAGATTCCGGAGATTCCAAAATTTTTTCTTTATACAATTTATTTAAATTTAAAGCTTCCAACTCAAATCTTTTTATTGTCAAAGGGCGATCAATCATCTCATATTTAACTTCCTGAGTAATGATCAACTTTAAATTAAATTTTTCTTTTAGTTTAGATAATTCTTCCAAAAGTCCATTCATCGCTAAACTTATTAAAGTGCTAGCATCAAAAATTATTATTTTATTATTCATTTTTCAACAAAATCCTGTAACATTTTTATTCTTTGTCTAGCATCAATAGTTTTATTATAAGACATATCAGAAATTCCTGTTTGACCCGTATATCCTGCTAAATCAAAAAGAGTAACTCCTAAAAGAGAAGCAGTTCTACCTAAAGAAATTCCGTGCTCATAAATTCTAGATGCTTTATTTATTTTTGATTTTTGAAAAACCTCTTCTATATATTTTTTTAATTTATCAGAAACCTTATTTATTGCTTTAGAAATAATTGAAAAATCCTCCCTAAAACTCTTATAATCTTCTTTCTCTATATCTTTTATAGAATTTTCCAAAGATTTTATTGTAATTCTATAAAAACTTGGCCAACCCTTAAGTGTTTGATAATCTTTTCTTTCAAAAATCTTTCCAAGAGAATAAATTACAACCGCAACTAGAATATTATCTTCATCTTGAGTAGTAGAAGCTGTATGAATTGTTTGATTGCTTAATTCTCTTAGTTTGGGTGTATCTTGAATTTTAACTGCTTCCAAAGTTTGTTTTATCAAATTTAAAATATGTTCACGCTCTTTCATAAAAAAAACAAGAATTCAAATATTATAAATGTTTTTAGAATTTATTCTGAATTATCTTCAATTTCAGACCCATTTCCATTATCACTTTCAAGAACTTTAACAACATCAGTAACATAATCTCCGTCTTGTAATTTAACAACTCTTACTCCTTGAGCTGCACGCCCCATCACCCTTATATTATCTAAAGATGTCCTTATTACAATACCTTTTGCCGTCGTAACTATTATAGAATCAGAATCATTTACTGAAACAGTATTCACCACTTCCCCTGTCTTCTCCGAAATTTTCAAATTAATAACTCCTTTTCCAGCCCGAGCAGTTTTTCTGTAATCTTCCACAATTGTTCTTTTTCCGTATCCATTTTTAGTTATTGTGAAAATTGCAATAGTGTCCAAAACTTCTAAACTTACAACTTGATCTTTATCTGTTAGTTTTATTCCAGTAACTCCATAACTAGATCTTCCCATAGGACGAAGTTCTTTTGAATTAAATCTGATTGCTTTTCCATCTTTAGTTGCCAATAAAATTTCTTTTCCTTCTTTTACAACTTCAACTCCTATTAAATCATCACTTCCATCAACCGGAAGATTAATCGCTTTAACTCCTGAAGCTCTAGGCTTAGAAAAATGACTCAAAGAAATTTTCTTAACTTGCCCATTCTTAGTAGCCATAACTAAATAATCATCAAAACTTTTAACTGAAATTACATTAGTAACTCTTTCATCCTTTAAACCAAGAAGATTAACTATTGCTTTTCCTTTCCCATACCTTTCAGCCTCGGGCAAATCATAAGTTTTTAACCAAAGAACTCTACCTCTACTTGTAAAGAACATCAAATAATCATGAGTTGAACAAGTTAAAATTTGTTTTGTGAAATCTCCCGTTGCAAGCCCACTTCCTATAACTCCTCTCCCTCCTCTTTTTTGCTCTTTATATGTTTTAACATCCATTCTTTTAACATACCCTTTATCCGTTATACTTACTATCACTTCTTTATCTTGCACCAAATCTTTTTCTGAAATTTCAGAGAAACTTCTTTTAAAAACCTGAGTTCTACGAGGATCCCCGTAATTTTCCTTTAATTCAAGAATTTCTTTTTGAATAATTTTTAAAACTTCGGAAATATTATCTAAAATTTTTTTATATCTTTGAATATCTTTTATTAAAGAAGTTAATTCATCTTTTAACTTATCATGTTCCATAGAAGTCAATTGTCTTAATTTTGTTTCCAAAATAGCTTTAATTTGGTTATCACTAAATTTAAATTTATTTTTTAATTCTTCAGAAGGGTTTTTTCCAAACCTGATTATTTTAATAACTTCATCCAAATTATCTAACACAATTAAAAGCCCATCAACAATTTCTTTTCTCTGCTCTGCTTTTTTTAAATCATACTTTGTTCTATTTGTAATGACGATTTTTCTGTGATTAATATATTCTTGAATAGCTTCTTTCAAACCTAAAATTTGGGGTTTATTTCCTACCAAAGCCAAAAAATTAACACTAAAAGAATCTTGTAATCTAGTATGTTTGTATAATGAATTTATTACAAATTTTGGACTTGTTCCTTTTCTAAGTTCTAAAACAATTCTAATTTTACCTTTACTGGACTCATCTCTCAAATCAGTTATGTCCTTTATTTTTTTATCTCTAACTAAATCTGCAATTTGAGTTATCAATGTGGCTTTGTTTACCATATAAGGAATTTCAGTTATAATCAAAACACTTTTATTCTTTATTTCTTCTTCAATTATTTTTCCCCGGACAATTAGCTTACCCCTACCTGTCTTATATAATTCTAACATATTTCCTTGAACTTGTCCTCCTGTAGGAAAATCAGGGCCACTTACAACCTGACATAATTGTTCAACTGGAACTCCAGGATTATCTATGCACAAATTAATTGCATCACAAATTTCTCTTAAATTATGAGGAGGAATATTTGTAGCCATCCCCACTGCAATACCAGATGCACCATTTAAAAGAAGAGCAGGAAGCTTACCCGGTAATAAAACCGGTTCTTGAACTGAACCGTCATAATTAGAAACAAACTTAACTGTATCTTTATCTATGTCATCCAATAATTCCGAACTAACTTTTTCTAACTTAGCTTCCGTATATCTCATTGCTGCTGCTGGATCTCCATCTATTGAACCAAAATTACCTTGCCCAAAAACTAAAGGATATCTTAACGAAAAATCTTGGGCCATTCTAACCATTGCATCATAAATTGCAGAATCTCCATGAGGATGATATTTACCCATAACATCTCCAACTACTCTTGCAGATTTCTTAGTAGGAGTATTTGGCTTTAACCCAAGTTGCTGCATTGCATAAAGAATTCTTCTTTGAACTGGCTTCATTCCGTCTTCAATAGAGGGTATAGCACGAGAAACTATAACACTCATTGCATAATCCAAATAAGACTTTTTCATTTCAGCAGTAACTTCTGCATTAATTATTCCTTTCTCTTCAGGAAAATGAGTAAAATTTTCTCCAACTTGAATTTCTTCTTTATCTCTTTCAACCTGAGTCTTATCAATTTCTTCTTCAACTCCATCTTCAGAAATTTCTTCAGATTCTTCTTCAGACCCACCATTCTCTTCTATATCTTCATATTCATCTTCTTTCATTTTTTATATTTACTCCTAACTCTTTTTAAGAAAAGAAAAAAGTTTAATCAAGCTACTTCTTCTCCTTTCTCATCTAAATACTTCATGAATTCCTCTTCATCAAGCATTTCTTCTTTTACATTTTTTCCTTTCCATTTACAAGAAGGGCAATGCCAAACTCCAATTTCCCCAATCACAACACGAACAGAATCCGAGTTGCATTTAGGACATCTTCGAACTTTGAAAGTTTTTCCACTCTTCTTTTTAGAGGGACCCTTTTCTCCTTTCAAAATCCAATCGGGTGTTGCCAATTTCCCTTTTTTCTTTTTTGTCATTTTGATTCAATTTAGTAATTTTAAATGTCCAAGTCAGCTTCATGAGCATTTTCTGCAATAAAAGCTTTACGTCCTGCCACATCATCTCCCATTAACATTGAAAAAACATCATTTGCCGCAGCTGCATCTTCTATATAAATCCTTTTTATCTTTCTAGTTTTTGGATTCATAGTAGTTTCCCAAAGCTGTTCTGGACTCATTTCTCCTAAACCTTTAAAACGAGTTACATTCGGATTCTGAATTCCTTTAGTTTCTTCTTTTAATTCTTTCTCTGAATAAACATAATGATCTTTTTTCTTCCTTATTCTAAATAAAGGAGGCATTGCAGCATAAACATAACCTCTCTTCACTAGCTCAGGCATAAATCTAAAGAAAAAAGTTAAAAGTAAAGTTTTAATATGCTCTCCATCCACATCTGCATCCGTCATAATCACAATTTTATTATATCTTAATTTAGATAAATCAAATTCTTCTCCAACCCCTGTTCCAACCGCAGTAATAATATTTCCAATCTCTTCACTAGATAATGCTCGAGAAGGAGAAGATTTTTCAACATTTAAAATTTTACCCCTCAATCCTAAAATAGCTTGATTTTCTTTATTCCTTGCATTTTTAGCTGAACCCCCTGCTGATTCTCCCTCAACTAAAAAAAGTTCTGCATCTTCTCTTTTTTTTGTGGAACAATCTGCTAGTTTACCTGGAAGTCCTCCAACAGAAAAAGCATTTTTTCTTCTAACTAATTCTTTAGCTTTTTTAGCAGCAAGCCTAGCTTTAGCTGAATCCATAGCTTTCTGAACAATTTTTTTTGCAACACTAGGATTTTCTTCAAAAAATTCAGATAAAGAAGAAGTTACTAAACTATCTACACTACCTTTAACATCTGAATTTCCCAATTTAGTTTTTGTCTGACCTTCAAATTGAGGCTCAGCTATCTTAATACTAACAATAGCGGTCAAACCTTCACGAACATCATCTCCAGAAAAACTTTCTCCATTTTTTAAAATATTTTTTTTCTTAGCATAATCATTAATTACTCTGGTTAAAGCTGTTTTCAAACCTGAAACATGAGTTCCCCCTTCAATAGTATTTATTGTATTTACAAAACCAAAAATATTCTCTTGATAACTTGTATTATATTGTATTCCAATTTCCATTATTAATCCTTCAACTTCTTTCATAAAGTAAATTGGTTTAGGGTGTAAAACCTCCTTAGACTTATTTGCCCACTTAACAAATTCAATTAATCCTCCCGCAGCATAAAATTCTTCATTTTTATTTTTCAATTCATCAAATAAAATAATTTTTAAACCCGCATTCAAAAAAGAAACCTCTCTAAATCTAGATTGTAAAATACTAAAATCAAAATTTAAAACTGAAAAAATTTGTTCATCAGGCCAAAACTGAACATAAGTTCCACTCTCTTTTTCTTTACATTTTCCAACTACATTTAATTTACTAACTGCATTTCCTCTAGAATATTCTTGCTCATAAATTTTTCCCTCTTTTTTAATTCTCACTATTAATTTTTTTGCTAAAGCATTAACGCAACTCACTCCGACTCCATGCAACCCTCCAGAAATTTTATAAGAATCTTTATCAAATTTTCCTCCTGCATGTAATTTAGTTAAAGCAACCTGAACTGCAGGAATATTATATTGGGGGTGAATTTCTACAGGAATCCCCCTTCCATTATCTTCAACAGAACAAGATCCATCTTTATGTAATATAACATTAATTTCATTACAATAACCTGCTAAAGCTTCATCAACAGAATTATCCAAAAGTTCATAAACTAAATGATGTAATCCTTGTTTATCGGTTCCACCTATGTACATTGCAGGTCTTTTTCTAACTCCTTCCAACCCTTCTAGAACCTTTATATTTTCCGCCTTATAATCTCCGCTCATCTTCTATATTTTACTCCTATTCTACCTCTAAAAAAGTACAAAATACTTTATAAACTTTTGCCCGAAAAAATTAAATTTACCGACGGAAAACTCAATAGTAGCAACCAAAAATATAAATACTTAAAAAATATGCAAATTATTAAAAATTATGAAAAAAATCATCTTTATTTTGGTATCACTACTAATTTTAATCTTTATTTTAATTACCTTAAAAATCCCTAAAGAATATGCATATACTAAAGCCATATGTAATCAAGAAAACTATTGTGAAGATTATTTTGTGACTTGTTCTGGAAATGAAGTAAAATCCTTAACTGCTACAGGATTTGCAATTCAACAAGGTAAAAACTGGATTGATGAAAGAAAAAATACCAAATTGTGTGACTAAATTATGCTGCCTTTTTTTTATAAAATAGACCTATACCTAACTCCTTCTTCAGAAACATCTTTTTCAAAATATTTCAAACGAACCAAATCATTAAGATACTCTTTAACCGGAACGCAAACTGAGGTTCTCATTATGCCTCCAGCGGAAATTATTTCTTCCTTAAGAGCCTCATAAAAAATTCTTCTCCCTTCTCAACTTTACCATTAATTATCTTTAAAGTAATATCATGTTCAAGAGCCATAAATAAAATAAAGAAAAACAACTTTTAAAGATTTATATCCCAAATTATTTCTTTTTCTTTCTAATCTTTTTCTTTCCTTTAGGATTAAATTTCAACTTTTCAGGAAGCCATCTAACTTTTCTTCTTCCCATTTTCATATTCTTTCTACATTTTGAAGAACATAAATGATTAACTTCTCCATTATTCATAACCAGAGTAAGTCCATTAGGAAATTCATATTGCTTTTGACAATAAACACATTTAGGCATTTTAAATATTAGCTCCAACTTTAATTAAAAGATAATCTTCTTTTCTTCCTACACCTAAAAGAGTATAATCAAAACAAGGTTGAACTTGAGAAATTAAATCCCTTAATTCCTTTTTCGTTTTAGCTAAAATTGAAATTTCTCCTCCTCCAGAATTACTCGCAAAATATCTATTCATTTCAGATTCTAATTTTCCAAAATCAGTTCTTTCATTACCCCCAAAAGGTAAATAAATTTCCATTTAACTATAACTCCCTTTTGTAACATTTGATTTGATTCTTCGAGCTTCAATTTCAGTTTCTCTTAACATAAGAACATCTCCCACTCTAACAGCTCCACGAACATTTCTTCTCATACTTCTACCTTTATCTTTTCCTTCTTGAACCAAAACTTTAACTTGAGTAATTTCTCCTCTAAATCCCGTACGACCTATTAATTCCTTAACAACAGCTGGAACAGCTTCACCAGTAATTTTATCGCTTCCTTTAGATCCAGAACTTTTTACTTCTTGCTTTTTTTGCGCTTTAGCCATTTTCTAAAAACCTATTTTTTTTTCAAAGAGGCAATTTCTCTTTCAGCTTCACCTGCTTCAATAACCGCAACTGAAGAAGCTTTAACTGGTAAACCCACAGCAAGACCTAACTTTTGTTTATTATCTACCTCTATGCAAGGAATTCCTTTTTCTTTGCAAAGCAAAGGTAAATGCTGAACAATTTCTTTTGGTTCAACATCAGAAGCATAAATAACAGCCTTAGCTATGCCTCTTTCAATTGCTTTAGTAACCTCGTTAGTTCCTTTTTCTATTTTACCTGTTCTTTTTGCCTTTTCGACAATTTGATATCCGTCCATTTTATTTTATCGTCACATTTAATTATCCAGAACTAAGCCCTCACTTAACTAAGTTCATCGGATAGAAATAAAGGTTATTTTTGGTTTATAAAAGTTTGGGTACATATAAATTCAAAGAACTCTTCTTAAATTAAAAACTACTTCTTACTAACGGGAATGAAACCATTTCTTGGACGCAAGCCTTCTTTTATTAAACTAATTTCTTTCACGTATGGCAAACTATTTAATTTATTCATTAAGATAAAAGCGTTTTCTGGATTATCAACTGTAACAACATTTTGATATTTTTCTTCTAATCCATTCCAAGATCTTCTAACTCCAGGAGTTTCACTTATTATATTCTCTAATTCCCCAGATTGAACTCTTCTAAAATAATCTAAATTAGACCAAGCTAAATCTGCAAGTTTTACAAACACCGTATATTCATCTTTATATATTTTTTCAGGCATTAAGTCAATAAAATATTTGAATTTATAAAGATACTTGTGCAAAAAAATCAGGATTCAATTTGGATTATTTTTTCTATACCTACACTAACTCCGAAACTTCCTTTTTCAATTTCCTCTTTAAATTGTTCCACTTTTACATATAAAGCAAAAAGCTAAATTCCTATAACTTTCTCTAATCCTCTCCGAATAATTTTTATTAAATAATACGCTTCTCTTTTACATACAATATTAGGAAAATTAAAGATTAATGTATTCTTAAAAATTTAATAAATATTGAAATTAAAGCTAAAATAAAAGTTCCGATTCCTAAAAAAATTAAAACACGGGTTAAGCAAATCATTTGCTTATTTAATTTATTTGTTTCTAAAGTAAAAATATAATTCCAGCCCTTAATTGGAGATAATCTGTAAACTTGTTGTGTTGTAATTTTTCCTTGAAAAAAACTCTCTAAAATTGGCCATTCTTCAACATCAATAATTTTTTGTTTTTTAAGTTCTTCAATATCCTTTTGAAAAAAAGATTTTAAAGGAAATTTCTTATCAATTTCCTTCTTAGATATTCTATCTGGATATTTTTGTGCCAATAAAATTAAAAATTCTTTAATTGTGAACCTATTGGATTTCTTAACCATAATAATTAGATAAACTCCTCCCTTAAATAGATTTATACTTTCTATTCATTAAAGATTTGCTCCCTTAATCATCAATTAAAAATGAAGATTCCTTATTAAATTTTTTATCTCTTTTAACTAAATTTTAAATTTTAAATATTTCAATTAAACTTTCTACTCAGTTTCGTTTATCAATTTCCATAATTATCTTATTATTTGATTTTTTATTAAAAAATAACCTTATTTTATTTTTTCATTATACCTTATTTATTCAATTAAACAGGATTAAATTTTCTCCTATAATTGGAAATCTACTTCATTTTGAATAAATAATCTCCTTTTTAAGATAAAATAAAACAAATATAAGTCTAAAATATTATCTAAAAAAAATTCCAAAATAATATTTTAAATTAAAGAATAAGTGTTTGAAGTTAGGTTTATCATTGAAAAAGGTTTTTCAGAAAAATTTGGACTTAAAAACTTCTTTTTAAAAATAAAATAAACGATATCTCCTATTTTTGTATGAAGTAGATTATACTTTGTATTAAAAATCATAACTTTCTCCTTATTCCCATTCTTTATTCTTACTGTATACTCTGGCAACCCATAACTTGCAACACCTGTTCCCCTTCCCTTCCAAATTGTTACTTTTCCTTCAAGAACCCTATATTCTTTTCTACAATTCGGACATTGTTCAATAAATTCATCTTCAATCATATTCTTATCTGCTCCAAATTCTTTTATATATTCTTCTTTACAATATGGACAAATAAGACGACACCCATATATTTGGTTTTTTTTCTTTAAGATTATTAGTTCTTTTTCAGCATCACCCATTGGTTTTTTTAAATCTTTTATTATTTTAACCATTTCATTTTTAATTACCTTCTCTTTAATGCATTCGATATCTTGCATATATCTTGCATAATTAAAATCTGTATTTGATTTAAATCCATTATTTGATAGAGAAACATTTATTTTTTTAGAATCTGGAAGAATATGCAATCCGATAAGT
Organism: uncultured archaeon; assembly: GCA_937982425.1. Taxonomy (GTDB): domain Archaea; phylum Nanobdellota; class Nanobdellia; order Pacearchaeales; family GW2011-AR1; genus GW2011-AR1. Next base: position 12,344 of record CALJLT010000002.1, read on the forward strand.
AACCTTATTTCAAGTAAAATTTGAGAGATTATTTTAAAAGAATCTTCGAGCATTTGTTTATTTTGCACTAAAACTCTTATTCTTTTATCAATCTCAAAAAGAGATTTGTATTTTTCTTTAACCTCCACGCTATCCTTTGTCTCTTGAAACAAAGGATCATTTTTATTAAAATGAATTCGTTTATCCATATATAAATAAAATTAACAAATAATTTATAAACTTTACTTTTAAGTTTTTGTTTATAAAAATAATTATATTAGAAAATCATCTCCAATTAACTTGAACTTCGTCTGTTCTCTCACGGGGCTTTATATCTAATTTTTCTGCATCTCCCCCTGAAAACTTAATTCCAGATTTAAACATAATTTCTCCTAAATAAGCTATCATCGCCCCATTATCTACTAATAGATCTCTAGAGGGTACAAAGAATTTAACTCTCCTCTCTTTGCACATTATTTTTGCCATTTCCTGTAAACGAAAATTACAAGCAACCCCTCCTCCCAAAACTAATTCTTTTTTACCTACATGCGCAAGCGCACGTTCGGAAACTTCTATAAGCATTGCAAAAACATTTTCTTGTAAAGAATAAGATAAATCTTCCAAAGAATATTCTTTTTTTTCTAATTTCTGTCTTAAATTTGTTAGGATTCCAGATAGAACTACGTCCATTCCTTTAATGCTATAAGGTAGAGAAATATAATTTTTGCTATTTAATGCAAGTTTTTCAACTTTAGGTCCTCCAGGAAATCCTAAACCAGCATATCTCGCAAAATTATCTATAAAATTTCCAACTCCAATATCCATTGTTTCCCCAAAAATCCTATATTTGCCTGAAGAATAGGCAATAATTTGAGTGTTTGCCCCTGAGCAATAAAGTAAGATAGGATCTTTAGCTCCAGTAATTTTTCCAATCTCTAAATGAGCAACACAATGGTTAACTGGAATCAAAGGTTTATTTAATTTTTTTCCCAAGAACTTAGCAAATTTAATTCCCTCCAATAAACACGGAGGTAAGCCTGGGCCTTGACTAAATGCAATTGCATCTATTTCTCCTTCAGAAATTCCAGCTTCTTCTAACGATTTTAAATAAATTTCTTCTGAATTTTCTCTATGGTGTTTTGCAGAATCAATTGGAATTATTCCCCCGGATTCTGTAGTATACATTTTTCTAACGTTAGAAAAAACCTTTCCCTCCTTAACAATTCCTACTCCAAAAGTATGTGCAGTAGATTCAATTCCTAAAATAATTGCCATAAAATAGAAAAAAATCCCAATTATATAAATTTATCACAATCATTTTTTTAAAGAAAATAAAATTAATACACAAATGGGACAAACAAATCCTGAGATAATAACCCACATATTGAGTACAGGAGAATTTTTAAAACTTTTAGAAGAATCAAAATATGAAGAATTATTTCCTTACCTAGACAGTTCAAATATCCAAATTAGAGAGAAAATAGAAAAAATAAAAAAGAGAAAAAAAGAATTACTTGATTCACTCTCAAAAAAAAGAGGTGTGCTTCTAGAAAATAAAGATTTATCTTCCTTAAAAGAATTTAGAAAAAGAGAAAAAGGATTGGCAAGAAAAGTCCTAACTCAAGAAGAGAAAGAAATATTACAACTTGAAAGAGAAATAGAAAGTATTCTTTTACCAACAGAAAATATCTTAGTTTTAGAAAAGCCGGATTATTCTATTTTAGGAAAACAATTCCAAATAGAATTTATAGATTCAAAAAATGGGTCAAAAATAAATTCAAATTTGAATATGACAAACAAATTCTTTAATGGAAGTCTATTTATGCCTTACAGAGATGTTAGGGGTAGTGTTATTCAAAATGGGATTAATTTCTTTAATGGTTCTGGAATTTATAATCAATCATTTCAATTATCAAATAGAGTAATTCAAACAGGTCTAATCTCTTTAGATCTTATCCAAGATTTCCAAAGAATTTCTTATAAAGGAAAACATTCGGGAAAATATTTAATTGCATTAGATCAATCTAAAATAAGGATAAACCGATACTTATCCCAAAATAATTCAATAATAGAAGGAGATTTTAAACAAAATTCTTCTTATGTTGGAGAAAAAACATTTCAAAACAAAATGAAAATAGAGGGGGACTTTATGGAAGAAAATTTTTTCTCAAAAGAAATTGAATCAAAAAAAAATAGAATAAAAGGAAAACATGAAAAAAGCTATTTTTAAAAAAATAAAAGCCCCCTACTTTCAAGTTAAAATTTAAATTTATCTTTTCTTTTTAACTACTTTCTTCTTAACAACTTTCTTTACTGCTTTCTTTTTTTTCTTACCGCCTCTAGCCATTTTAGCCTCACAAACATTTCCCTTACCATCAACATAGTAAAGATATCCTGGCTTTCTATTAACGGCATTCTTTACAATTACGCTTCCCATATTAAACACCTCCTTTTTATTAAAAATAGTTAAATTAACCCCCATTAATTTAACCTTTTCATAATAAAGATAATTAAAACTCCTATTTAAACCTTTCTTCTCTCGTCGAGGAAACCCAGAATCTCGTCGTACTTTTCAGTGACAGGAATTTCTATAAGATATTTAAACTTATTAACCGGTTTAACTCCTATTTCTCCTCGGGAAATTATTTTTTTTTCAATTATGTTCTTGTCTTTATCTAACCAAATAGCTAAAAAATTAAAAGGGATGAACAATGAAAAAATACCTATTCTAACTTCCTTTTTAAAACTAAATAATAAAGCTTTAGAATTTTTTGCATTAGAAAACATAAGACCAATACCTTCTCTCCACCAAGGAATCTTATATAATTCTAATACTTTTTTCTTTCCCTTATAACTTAAAATTATTTTTTGCTTTTTCATTTATTTTTAACTCCATATATTTATTATAAATCAAATCCACATTTTCATTACATACAAAATCATGTTGTCTAAATCCCCCTCCAAAAGTTTTAGGAATATGCATTAATTCATGAATTATTGTTTTAATTTGATCATCCTTGTTTTGTTTTTCAAAAATAGGCATAAGAAATTCCAGAGCATAAAATGCGTCAACGGCCATAGCCTTTTGCATTAACTTACCTAGAGCATGACATCTTGCAATTGTTCTTTTAGTAGAACTTCCATAACTTCTAAAACATTTTATTCTATCTTTTTTAACATGAGGAAACATTTTATCACAAACATCTTCTGCAATTTTCTGCAAATCAAGAGCATATTCGTATCTCATTATTTAACCTCAATATATTTTATTCTTGAAGTAAAACCAGAAACGATTTTAACTATTTTTCTAAACTCTTTTTTAAGAAATTTCTCAAGAAAAATATTTGCTTTTCCATCAATTGCTTTCTCTTTAATCCAAACCTCGTATTCTTTTTCAGAAATCTTAACAATTTTTTCTTGGCTTGAATTGGGGTGAAGTTTAACTTTAATCTTCTTCATCTTGTTCCGGAATTACATGTAACCCATTTTTAAATATTTTTTCTATATATTCATCCACCTCTTCAGCACAATTAAAAGAATATATTTCTTTATAGTCATTGTAAAAAGGACACTCCTCTATAGAAAAATTCTTGCAAATAGATGGCCTTTTCAACCCAACTTCTCCGGAATTTTCATGTATCTTACAATTCCCTTCTCCTGAAAGATATTTACAAGGAGTTGAGAACTCTAAATTCCAACTTCCATCTTCTTCAACATAAACTCGAACTCCCTTATGAATCACATACCATCTAATATTCTCAAAATCTTCAAGGTCTCCAGGACAATCTATTTCTAAAGAAACATATTTACAACAAGCTCCTTTACATTCAACACAAGGATTTTTATCACTCATAAGAAATGCCATATGACAAAGTATTTAAATATTTCTTAATAAATATAGTATATAGAAAATTAGTTTTATAAACTATAAATTTCGAAAATAAAGAGGAAAAATGAATCTATCTCATATCGTAATTGCCATAGTTATAGTAATAATAATAACAATCTTAATACTTTCATTTCTAGAAAAAAGAGCTAAAAGAGTATTAGAAGAGAGAAAAGCGATAAAAAAAAGTGAATCTTATAAAGAAGAACTAGAAAGAATTTTAGATTCAAAAAAAGATAAAAAAACAAAGGTTGAGAATGTAAATTCTCTTTCTCAAAAATTTTTTAAGGAATTTTATAATATAGAAAACAATGTAGACTATACAGAACTTTATGAAGTATTTAGAGATAAAAGAAATTTAGCAGGAATGAAGTTTTCTGAAAACATGATTAATCTCTTCTATTCTCCCAAAGAAATAACCAATAAAGATTTAGAAGAATTGGAAAGAAATTTTAAAAAAATAGTAGAAAATAATAGTAAGAAAATTGCAAGAATGAAAGTTAAGGAAAGAAAAGGGTTGATTTATAAAATTCCTTTAAAAATAGATAAAGCTAGTTTAGAAGAAAAAGAGGAAGAGAAAAAGAAAGAAGAAAAAATCAAAAGAAAAAATAATCCTTTATACGAAAAAATAAGTGAAATAAAAAGAGAAATGAAATATACAGAATATAAATTTAAAAGAATTCCAAAAAGTTATTTTTCAAATAAAGAAATAACTGAAAACCCTTCTTTTATTCCAGTAATTGAAGAATATATAAAGATATTTAATAAAAACTTAAAAGAATTTAATGAAATAATAAAAAAAATATACTTAGAATTGGATTTTAAAAACAAAAATAAATTAAAACAAAAAATTGAAAATTGGCAAAATGAAAGAATCTCTTTAAAAGAAAAAAATACACTTGAAAAGATAAAATGCGAAATAGAATTAATGAATCAATATTTGATTAAAATAGAAGAAATAATCAAATAGCTAAGGAAAAGAACCATATCTTAAATTAATAAGAATTGATCCCATAAAAAATACAAAAATAGCAATAATCATCAAATAATTAGTTAAATTTAATTCTACAAGACCTTTATTTAAATTTACAGCTTCCTTAAAATTATTTATTATTTCTTCTTTAGTATTTCCTTCAATTAATTTTCCATTAGTTTGATAAGAAATTGCCCTTAAAGAGTTTTTATCCAAAACAGATTGCCCATAAAAAATTTCTCCTCCTTCTTCAGTACCGATTGGAACAGAATAAACGATTATTCCGTTATTTACTGCGTGCCTTATAGATAACTCTAAATCATCAATATTTGATTGACCATCACTAAAAAGAACAAGTACTTTAGAATTTTCATTTAACAATAGATTTGAAGAAGTAACAAAAACCTCATAAAATCCAGTTCCTCCGACACTACTGATATGAAGGGAATTTATTTTAGATTTTAAATTTGTTCTTTCTGAAGTAAGTTGATTTTCAATAAAACTATAAGCTCCAAAAGAAACAATTCCTACTTGAGTATTTGAAGGGAGAACATCTAAGAATTCATTAGCTAAACTTTTAGAAAATTCCAACCTATTTGGAACCATATCTTTAGCACTCATACTTTGAGATACATCAAATGCAAAGACAAAAGAAAATTCACTTATTTCTCTCTCAACATAAACCTTGGATCCAGCCAAAGAAAAAACCAAAAGAAAAATAACAATTGAATTAAATATCAAAACAAACAAACTTTTTGAAAAAATATCAATTCCTTTAACTCTAGAAATTGCTTTAAAATTAGCAAATTTCAGTGCTCTTTTATTCCTTTTGTGAATTGATACAAAATGTAAAAAAATAAAGATGGGAATTATAAAAAGCAAAAATAAATACATTGGTTCTGAAAAAATTATATTCATTTTAATTTCTTGGGACTATAAACCTCTTTCTTCTACTTCTTTCATTTAAAAATTGGACTAAGAGTGGAATAAATTGTTCATTTGTTTTAATTTCTAAATGTTCTATGCCTAAATCATTAAAAATATTCAATAGAGTCTCCTTATCTTTTAAGGCTAAACGTTCATAAGTCTTTCTTGCAACAGCCGAATTCAGCGTTATTTGTTTTCCAGATGAAGGATCTTCTATAACAAACTCAGAATCAAGAGGAGGTAATTTTTCATCTAAAAAATCCCTAACAAGTATTGGGATTGTTTCAAATTTTTTTGAAAAAAGTTCAAAATTATCTTTAAAATTATTTCCTATATGAAGGAAATCAGAAATTATAAAAACTGCATTAATGGAATCATCCAAGTAATCAATCAAAAAATTCAAAAAAATATCTAAAGATTTAGGCTTTCCTCCATAATTTTTAGCGTTTATCAATTCTTGAGAAAAAACTCCGAATCTACGCATTCCTCCTTCCGGTAAAACCACTTCCTCAAAAGAATTATCTTTAAAAAAAACAAAACCTACTTTATCTCCAGACAAAAGAACTAGATGAGCCAAAGAAGCGGCAACTTCGGCAGCGCATTCGCACTTTAATTTTTCTGAGGAACCAAAAACCATATTATCTCCCCCATCTATTAAAAAAATAACTTTAAGATCTCTCTCTTCTATATACTTTTTTACTAAAATTTGGTTACTTCTTGCTGAAGCCATCCAATCTATAGATCCCGCATCATCATCAAAAGAATATTCCCTATAACTATCAAATTCTAATCCTTTTCCTCTAAAAAGAGATTTGTAGGTTATCCACTTTAAAGAAAGCTTATTCATCAAAGATTCAAGCTCAGAAATTCTTGCAGCAAAATCAACATTCAAAACACCCTCTCCCATTTTAATTTAAACTGAAACTTTTTTTATTATTTCATCTATAACGTTATCTGAAGTGATTTTTTGAATTTGAGCTTTATAGGATAAGATTATTCTATGTCTAAGAACATCATGAACTGAATCTTTAACATCTTTGGGAGTAACAAAATCTCTTCCATTTATCAACGCACGTGCTTTGCTAACAATAAATAGGGCTATCGTTGCCCTAGGTGAAGCCCCCCATTCAATATATTCTCCTAATTTAAAATCCTTAGTCCTTGTTAAATTAACAATATTTAAAATGTAATCTTTTATTTTTTCATCTAAATAAATTTTCTTAACTAACTCTTGCATTTCCAAAATTTCCTTAGAAGAAGTTACTTTTTTTAAATCAAAATCTTCAAAATTTTTTAAAGTCATATTTTGTTCCATAACAATTCTTTCTTCTTCTTTCGAAGGATAACTCATAATTAATTTAAATAAAAATCTATCTATCTGTGCTTCAGGAAGCGGATAAACTCCGCTATTCTCCAATGGATTTTGAGTTGCCATAACAAAAAAAGGCTTTGGTAAGGGATAGTCTTTTTTTCCAAGTGTAACTTGTTTCTCCTGCATAGCTTCTATAGTAGCTGACTGAGTTTTAGGAGGACTTCTATTAATTTCATCTGCAATTAAGAAATTAACAAAAATAGGCCCTTTCTCTGTGACAAATCCTTTATTAGGATAATAAGTAGTAATTCCAACAATATCTGTAGGTAAAAGATCTGCAGTAAACTGAACTCTTCCTTCTTGGCATCCTGTAACCTTTGCTAAAGATCTAACTGCAAGGGTTTTTGCTATCCCGGGAACACCTTCGATAAGAACATGCCCATCACTAATTAAAGCAACAATTAATTTATCAACTAAATCTTTTTGACCAACAAGAGCTTTACTTACTTCCTCCCTTATTTTAGAAACAACTTTAGCACACCTTTTAACGGCATCACTCTTTTTCTTCATTATAAAAAAATGAATTTAAAACTTTTAAACTTATTGCTTTTTTAATTGAATTCTTTTTGTAAGATAATATGCCATGCCCAAAACTACCGAAACCACAATTATTTTTAAAAGGTAATCAAAAATTTCATCCTCTAAATTAGCCCTAATCTTTCTTGAAAAAACAATTTTTTGCCCAACTGCATCTTTACAAGATTGAATGGCCTGATTTATCATTTCAAGAGATTCTTCAACCTTTCCTTCCTGATAAAGTTTTCTTGCTATATCTACTGCTTCTCTTATTTCTAAACATTCTGGATTTTCAGCAATAAATTCTTCTGCAAAAATCATCCTTTCTAAAACTTCATTACCTTTTTCAAAAAGAATTTGTATTTTAGCCCAATCTTCATATTTAGGACTTTGAGAGGTTGCATTCAAATTAACTTCATAAGTTCCAAAACTATCAAAATTATTTAATATAGTTAAAGTAACATTTCTAGATTCTCCTGGTTTTAATTCTTCAAAATAATTCTCACTAAATAAAGATGAAGAATTTTCTAAAAGAAGTCCTTCTTTCAAAATATTTGAATAAAGATTTATCTGTTTTAGTGTAAAAGAACCTTGATTTTTTATTTGTAAAGGAACAGTTATTATTTTACTTGATCCTGTTGAAATCGTTCCAGGAACAATTAATTTAAGTGCAACTGGAACTTCAATTGTTCTTGTTGAGGATCCCCCTCCTGAAGAAGAAGTAGTTCCAGTGCTAGGGGTTGTAGCTTCTTTAAAAGAAACAACAAATTCATTACTTAAAGAAGAGTTTAAAGAATTATTTGAATCATCCAAATCACTAGAATTAATTTGCAAATTTTCTATACTAACCTCGCTTGAAGAAAGAATCAAAAACCATCCTTCTTGAGAAGAATAAGAAATTTTAGATGGAGTTGTGTTACTAATAACCTCAAAATCGAAAGATTGGTTATAATATAAATCTTCATAATCTAAATCATAAAAGTAATTTCTCAAACTTATATTTATAGTTTCTCCTTTATTTGCCTCTTGATTAGGAATTGGATTCAAAAAAGTAATTGGATAATTAAGATGTGAAATATTTAAAGATAAATTAGTTTCCGTGAAAACATCTTCGATTTCAGAATTAGAAGGATAAACCTTTAAAGTTAAATTTTTTAAACTACCATAAGTTTCATCAGAAAAAGAAGAATTAAAATATAACGAAACATTAGTGGAATTACCATAAGAAGTTAAATTTGTCCTCTTAGAATAATTTGAAATCTCAAAATCTGTTCCATTAAAAAATCTTTCCCCCATCCAAAGTTCGTATATCAAAGAATCTCCCACAGAATGATTTGCAGAAACATTTATTTGAAAAGTTTGATTTTCTTGAAGAGAATTATAGTCGGTTACATTAAAATACAAAACATCCGGAAAATCATAAACAAATAACCAAAATAATTGAGAAGCGGTTTTATTCGGTTCATCTCTTCCTTCAAGACCAGAATCATTAACACTAATATTAATTAAATATTTTCCTGCATTAGATTCATTAAAAGAAATATTCAATGCACCTGTACTAGAATTAAAATTAGTTTCATTAAATATATCTTCTCCTTCCAAAACTTCCAAAGAAAAACTAAAGTTTAAATTTCCATCAGTCCAAGAATTTCCATTTTCAGTATCGTTAGCCCTAAATTGATAAGATAAAGAATCATTAATTTTTGAACTTAAATTTATTACATTGATTAATTCAGGGGCATTATTAAATTGAATTACTGAAATATTAAAAACAAAATAATCAAATTCTCCGCTTTGATCACTAAGATTTAATTTAACACTATAATTTCCTACATTTAATTTTGAGGGTGTGTATTCTGAAAGAAAAACCATTTGATCGTCATCTAATCCCCCTTCGGGAGGTAAAAGATCTACTAAAAAAGTCAAATTAAAAACTTCTTCAACTTGAGTTAAATTTTCAACAACTACGCTTACATTTAAACTCTCGTTATATTTATCCTCTTGTAATATAAACAAATCATAATCTCTAACTGAAAGAAATAATTTAGATAAATAATTTTCCTGAAGATAAATTAGACTATTATTAGAAATTTGAGTTCCAGACATAAATGTTCCATTTTCGAATCTAGTTATTATTGGAGGAGAATTATTATTAGTAATATTAAAATGAAAAGTAGTTGTATTTCTCAATCCCTTAGAATCTTGAGCACTAATGTTATATTCAAAATAACCTACATGTTCTTTCCAAAGAGTTAAATTAATTAATCCCGTAGAAGAATTAAAATTAGAAGAATTTAGAAAGCTTCCCTCTCCAGAGATTTTTTGATAAGAAAAACTAATTGCATCTCCCTCTAAATCTGAAATTCTATCTGAAAGATTTAAAGTAAAATTATTAGAAGTATTATAGGAAGAATAAACTTGTCCTAAAAAAGAATACTCTTTTTCAAAATCCCACTCTGGAGCTCTATTGCTTAAAATTGAAATATTAAAAAGTTGATAATCCAATTCATCCTCATAATCACTAACCGAAACATTAAGGGTATAATCACCCACTTCAGAACTATTAGCAGTGAAAACTAATTTATAGTTAGAAAGATTTCCAGAAGAATTTACTAGTGAATCAATAAAATTTCCAAAAGAGGAAACTGATTCTAAATTAGATTGATTAAAAAAATCAACTGAAACAATAAGAGATTCATTATAAATTCTTTTATCCGGAATTAAAAAATCATCATCTCTAACTGAAAATAAAATTTCCGTTTCTAAATCCATTGAAACTTCTAAATTAGAAATTTCGCTTAATACAGGAGTATAATAAGAAGAAGGGGTTACATTTATCAAAATTTGCGTAGATCTTGGAGTGGTTTCGTTATTATAAGGCGGTGTTGAATCGTGTGCCCAAAAAGTAACATTCCACCATCCAACTCCTTTCTTCATTTCAGGAGTTATACTTATGTTAACCAAATAACGATAATTTTCTGCATTTGTAGAAACATTTGGATAAAACCAAGAAGAATTATAATTTAAAGGAGAATTGTAACTTTCTGTAAAATTAGCTACACTCCAAATAATTAAAGAACTAGAAGGATTTTCAGTTTCAATTTCAATTTGACAGAAAGAAGTTTCATTATCTAACATACTTATTCCAGAACAATTTAAATCATTCAAAGTAAGAACATGTCTTAAATCTAAAGTTAAATTATTACAAGTCTGTTTGCTATCTTCATAATTTTCTTCTCTATAAGAAGGCAAAGTACTTCCAGATGTGCTATCATTAACACAAAAAGTAATATTATAAATTCCAACATCATCCTTAGATAAATCCTTAAATTTAATTTTTTTTGAAGTGTTTTCTAATCCTTCTATATTTTCCCACTCATAATTTAATGTACAATTTGTCTTATTACTCCAAACAGCATGAGTACAATCCCCATTAAAAGAAAGACTAAAATTTAAAGGATAATGCTCTTCCTCATCAACCGCACTAAAATTTATTTCTATTTCAGAACCATCTATATATTTTATTAAGTTTTCTTGAAAATCCACAAAAGAAGGAGCATCATTTGTTGCATTTATCATAAATTCTAAAAAAGTATTAACTCCTGCTGTGGTTACATTATCTTTAGCTTGAAAAGGAATTTTAAACCATCCAGATTCATTATCATAAGAATTAGTAATCGTAAAAATAAAAGAGGTTTCATTATAATTAAACCAACTCAACGAAGAAAGAGAAGAATAATTTAAAAGATGAGTTCCATTATTCCATTCAATTTTTTTTTGCTCTAAAGCATCTATATAAATTTCTAAATTATCTCCTATGCTACTCACGTTATTTGAAACATTGTAATAATAAGTTGTATCTTCAAAACCAACAAACAAATCTATTGGAGAATTCCAACTAACTCCTCCGGCGATAACAATTAAAAAAATAACAAATACTGAAGACAAAAATATTTTTAAATTGGAATTTAACCTTTTATCAATTTGTTTATTTTGAAGTTTCATTCTTTTCTCCCTTTATAATTCTTTTATAGTATGACACCCTCATCCATTTAATCAATAAAATTATCAAGAGCATTAAAAGAATAAGTAAAATTAATCCCAAAATTAAAATTTCTTGATTGAACTTTATTGATTTCTTATCAGAACAAGGCCAAGGACAAGGTCCTCCACAATCAATTCCATCTTCTCCCTGGTTTTTTATTCCATCAGAACATGTTGGACATGCCTTGCAAGGTCCTCCACAATCAATTCCAATCTCGCAATCTCCAGAATGGCAATTTTTTATTCTATCGATACAACTAGGGTTTTCTGTAAAATAACATGTTTGAATTCTATCTGGTACTTTTGAAAAAGATCCACAATTATTTAAGTCACTACAATTCCTTATTTGAAAACCACAATAAATTTCATCAAAACCTAAATTTTCACATTCTCCTTTAATTGATCTGTAATCATTTCCAGATAAAAATCCTTTTCCAAGTGACTTTTCTAAATTTTGACAAATTTGCCAATTTTCACAAAACCATTCTGAAACACATCCTGTGCTTCCTCCTCCGCCGCCTCCTCCTCCAGAAGAAGATTTTGAATCCACTGGGCATTCAACATTCTGAATTTGAAAATTCCATTCTAGAGAATCATTTAATAATCCATCAGTTATAACTGCTTTTATAGATTTATTTCCAGAGATTCCGCATCCAAAAGTATAATTAAACTCACTAAGAGAAACTTCAGAAGTATAACTTTTTAATTCTCCATCAACATACCAATAAGTATCTGGAACAGTTCCATCTGGATCATAACCATGAACATTAAATTCCAAAATATCTAAGTCAGATGCAGTGTTATTTGAAAAACTTAAAGGAGAATAATGAATTATGATTGGAGGCCGATTTTCATTTGTTATGGTTAAACTGAAATTTTGGCAACTAGTAAGGGACTCTCCTGTTTGACTACAAACCTCTTCAATTCTTTCATGAGGATTAAGAAGCCCTCTATCTTGAACACAAACTCTTAAAGAGTAAACTTTTGGATTACCATCTTCATCTAAATAACTTTCGTCAGGTTCAAAGTACATTTGCCCATTTTCATTTATATCAAAAAAAGATTCTGAATTCAAAAATTCCAAATTAAATGAAAGATTTCCTCCGTCTGAATTTCAGATCGGAAGAGCACACGTCTGAACTCCAGTCACCGAATACGAT
>CALJLT010000003.1 GCA_937982425.1 uncultured archaeon
GATCGTATTCGGTGACTGGAGTTCAGACGTGTGCTCTTCCGATCTAACAATCGTTGCAAATATTGGAAATTTTTTCTTTTTCATTCCCTTATCACCCAAGTTTGTATTATTATAAATATGATTGCTATTATAGAAATTACTCCCTTAATTGCTAGAAAAATAGGATGAATCAAATTAAATTGGGGTAAACTCAAAAATCCCGCTATTAAAGCTAAAAGGCCTATAACAAAGGTCGTTAACCTGTAAAATGAAAGCTCTGTGAATCCTTCTTTGGATTTGTCATAAATTTTTTTTGGTCTTGCTATAATTAAAAATCCTGCGCCCATAATTATCAGCCAAAAAAAACTAGAATAATCTTGTAAAGAATAATCAAAAAAACTATGAAGAATTATTTCAAGAAAACCTACAATTGAAATTAGAGCTAATACCCAAGTAAATTTTGTAGAAATTCTTCTCTTTTGTTTTTTAACTTTTTCTTTCATTTTACAAATCTCTTGCATGCAAAGTTCTTCGGTGATTTGCCTTTGCTCTTTCAATTCCTTTTATTAAAAGGTCCTCTACTTTTTTTTCTAGTTCAAATCCTACTTCTTCTGCAACAGAAGTTATTTCCGGATTTTCCTTTTGCAATTCAGTTACCACTTTTTTTATGTTTGATTTTACAATTAATGCCATGGTTTATTTAAGAAATAAAGGTTTTTAAAATTTTATAATTTTCGAGAATCATAAGCCCAATGCAAAAGAGCTTGTCTTTGTTTTGGCCTACAAATTAAATCTTTATTTTTACATGCATTTGTTAACCAAATAATGTGTCTTTTCATATTTTTCCAACGACGAATTTGTCTCTCATCATCTTTGTGTCTTCTTCCTGCATGATATCTGCAATACCATTAAAACCAACCTCTAGGATCGTCTTTGTGAATCCAGCCTTTCTTTCTCCAAATCTTTAGAGACTGGCTTGCATTCTGTTTAAAAAAATTAATTTCCGCCAAGGGCTTGCTTATGTTTTTTGGAGCAAATTTTGCTTTTGTGAACCAAGATTTTGGAAATTCATTTACACAATCCCTCATGTAAACTCCTCCGAAAACTCCTAATTCCAACATTTGTTTTGGAGTCAAATCAGGATTGAAATCTTTGTTAAAATTTTTTCCCTCCGGCTCTGTCAAATAATAAATATAATTTTTCTGCATTTTATCATTTACTATTTTTTTCTTTTTCATCAGAGGGATAAATCCATTAAATTACTTCTTTTTCAAAGAGTTCACAATTGCAAATAAAAGAAATCCTACTCCTAACCCTATGAATAATCCTTCTACTAAAGAATTATAGGCAAAGCCAAATCCCATTCCTAAAAAAATTCCTGCAGGGATGAATAAAGCCCCTTTATCTTCATTTTTTTTCTTTTTGTTTTTCATTTTTTCCTCCTTGTTTTCTTTCAGGTTTCATTAAAGGAAAAATAACACATTCTCTTATTGGCCTATTCATCATAAATGAAAATAATCTTTCGGAAACTCCAAATCCGCAAGCAGGGGGCATCCCATATTTCAAAGCTTCAACGAATCCTTCGTCATGTTCCATTGCTTCTGTATCTCCAGCTTCTCCTAAAGCTCTCTGCTCTTTGAATCTATTATCTTGATCAATTGGATCATTTAATTCAGAGTATCCATTTCCAACTTCTGAACCTCCAAGAATTACTTGGAATTGTTCAACCTTTCGAGAATCTTTTTCAGAACGTTTTGCAAGAGGAGATAATTCTACTGGTTGCCCAACTAAAAATCCTGGTCCTGAAAGTTGTTTCCTGCAATACTTCCAAAGTAAATCAACTAATCTCCATTTGTCTACTTCTGGATCGTAGTCTATTTTTAGAGAATCTAATCTTTTCGTAATTTCTTTTTTATCCGCCTTATAAATATCTACTCCTGTTTTATCTTTTATCAATTTTTCAAAATCATACCTTTCCCATTTTTTTGAAAGATCTATTTTGTGGCCTTGCCTTTCAAATTTTAAAGCTCCTAAAGTTGCCCTGGCGACTTCTTTATACAGATCTTCAACTAATTTCATTCCGTCTTCATAACTTGCATAACCCCAATAAAATTCCATTTGAGTATAATCCTGTAAATGTTCTGCGTCCATTCCTTCATTCCTAAATTGCCTTCCTATTTCAAATGTTTTTTCGTAACCTGCCACTAAAAGTTTCTTTTGCCAAAGCTCCCCCATAGAAATTCTTAAGAAAACGTCAACTCCTAATGCGTTGTGGTGGGTTGAGAAAGGTGTTGCTGCAGCTCCTCCCGCTGAATTTTCTAAAATAGGTGTTTCAACTTCTAAAAAATCCCTCTGAATTAAAAAATTCCTAATTGTAGACCAAAATTTTTGTTTTTTTATAAAAAGATCCTTTATTTCTTCATTCATTATGATATCTAAATATCTTTTTCTTAATTTTTCTTCTTCATCTTTCATTCCAGAATATTTATCTGGTAAAGGTAGAACAGATTTTGTTAAAATAAAAAACTCTTTAACTAAAACAGAAATTTCTCCGGTTTTGGTTTTCATTGGATTTCCCTTAATTCCAATTATATCTCCTGCATCAACTTTTTTGAAGAGTTCCAAATATTTTTCTGGAGTTTCTCCTTCTTGAAAAACTAATTGAATAAATCCACTTAAATCTTGAAGTTTTACAAATGAAAGTTTTCCAAAACTTTTTTTTATCATTATTCTTCCAGCTAAAGATTCTTGTTTTTTAGAAATTTCTTCATTTTTTAATTTAGAATATCTTTCTTGAAGTTCTGTAGAATGAACTCTTTCTTCATGATAAATAAACCTATTAGGAAAAGGATTAATTTTCTGTTTTCTAAGTTCTTCTATTTTTTTAAGTCGTTCATCTACTATCTGTTTCTCTCTTCCTTTAAGTTCCATATCAAAAGAGAGTAGAAGAAGGTTTATATTATTTTTTATATTTATTTAACTAAAAATCTCTCTTATTGAACCAAAAATATTCATTTTATTTGAATTGGACACTATTTCATATTTTACTCAACTCGGGATTATTTTTATGAATATCTTTATAACTTCTTTTGCTTTCATTTTATTCTTCATCTAGTGCTTTATTTACTAACCAGTCTGCCATTTTTTGGAACTTATCACTTCTTTTAACATGTCTGTAATTTATTTTTTCAAAATCATTTTGTAATTCTTGCACTTTTAAAAATAATTTTTTCAAATTTTCGTTTTTAACTCTATATTCTCCTAGGAGTTGTTTTACTATCAATTCAGAATCTAGAATACAAGTTATTTCCTTATAATCGTACTTTTTTGCTAATTGCAAAGCACGTATAAGCCCTATATATTCTGCATAATTATTTGTTACTTTCCCAGGAAGTTTTTCTCTATATTCAAAAAGTACATTAGAATCTTCCCTTAAAATAACTCCTATTCCTGCGGGTCCAGGGTTGCCTCTTGCACCTCCATCTGAATTTAAGTAAATCATTTTCAATTATATGTGCAATACTTTAAAAGTTTTAAAATCTTGAAATTTTTCTTCTTTTTCTTCTATTAATCTTATTTCAGAATGTTTTGGGCCTTTTGTGCAAAGATCTTTCATCTTGTTCACATTATCAGTAGACCCTTCTAAAAATATTTCTACTCTTCCATCCTCTAAATTCCTAACAAACCCCTTTACATTAAAACGCTCTGCATTTTCTTTTATAAATTGTCTATAAAAAATTCCTTGCACAGTTCCAGAAATGTATAAACGTATTGATTTTTTCATTTTACCTCTTAAAGAGAAGATTATTTGAGTTTTAAAGTTTTTGTGACTGGAGTTTAGTTTTTTAAATTCCCCTATAATCTAATTCATTATTTACAACTGCAATTGTTTGAGAGGCGAAATACATGTGGGGTCCTATTGAAACAGGAGTTAAATATTGCTTAAGTCTTTTGAACTCCTTTTGGGGTAATCCATTTTGATCTCCTAATAAGAAAGCACAATTTTTTGGAATTTTTACCTCTCTTAAAGATTTTCCTCTTTTATCTAGAATGAAAACTTCATTGCCCTCTTCAAGAAGTTCTTCTATAACTTTTAATAAAGATTTTTTTTCTATGTAACATCCTGGAAGAACTTCAGTTTTCCTTCCTTCTTGGTATTTATACAATATTTTTTTAATTATATTTCCCACATCTTTTTTTGAAATTTCTAGTTCATCCTTTATTGTTATTTCTATGTGTTTGGGGGGGTCTGGCATTCCATAAAAAACAAAGTGAAATTTTGTATCTTTCCTAAATCCATGGGAGAGGAAAACTCCTTGAATAAATGAATGAATCGCGATGTCCATTCTTCCAGCTTTCATTAAATCTCCTTGACTCAACATTTTTCCCGAAGTTGAAGCCTTGCTTGAAAAATATATAAAGTGTTTCATAAAAATAGTTGTAGAGGGGAGTTTTAATAATTATTGTTCATGAAAGCCCTCTTCAAGATAGATAACACTAAGGCCCAATTTACTCGCTTTATCATGTTCCCACTTTGCCCCAAAAGATCCTTCCCATCCATGAATAAAATACAAAGTTTTTACCATTCCAGATTTAAAAATATTTTCATAAAACCCTTCTAAAAGATTTATATTTTTTTTATCTAAACTGCTTAATTTATCATTATCCCAAATCCTGCTAAAAGCTTTTTCAAAAGGAACTTGGTTAAAAATTATTTTCCCTTGCTCTTGTAATTTGCAAATTGTTTTCTCAAATATTTGTAAATTTTTTTCTATTTCTTCCCTTGAATTCTTACCCCCAGAGCTAATATTTCCGCAAATTTGACCTATAGGTTGAGGTAGTCCTTTTAATATTTCTATTGCCACTAATGCAACATCACAATAATCTTTTGCAGTTTCTAATCTTTCTTCATGTTCTTTTGTGATTTCATAAACCATTTTTCAAATAAGAAAAAATTCTTTATATTAATTATTGTTATCTAACCAATAGGTTGCAAAGTAAATTCACTCCTAGCAAATAAATTACCTTGTTTAATTATTTTAAATATTCCGACGAACTGATCTTTTGAAAAGACACATATTATTTTATCTTTTTCTAAACTTTTATCTTTTTTGTTTTCAAGTTCATCATCGTGAATAGGAGATCCGTGATAAATCTTTTTTAAGGATCCCGGAACTATTTTTACCAACGGGAATAATTCAGATACTATTTCTCCTGGAATTAACATTTCTCTTAAAGATTTATCATTTCCATTTTTATATTGATCAACGGCTTTTTCAAAATCATAAAGGTTGTAAATTTTCTCTTCTGAAAAAATTCCTGCGGAAATTCTTCTAAGTTCCAACATATGTGCGGAAATTCCGAGTTCATCTCCCAAATCAGAAATTAATTTTCTTACGTAAGTTCCACCCTGGCATTTTGTTTTAAATAAAAAATTTTTTCCTTCTTTTTCTAAAATTTCAAACGTATAAATTGTCCTAGGTCTTTCTTGTCTTTTTACTCTTGATTTTATTGGTGGAAGTTGGATTATTTCTCCTAAAAATTTTTCTTTTATTTTTTTTTCAATTTTTTCTTTTGAAATCTCCTCATGAAATTGAGCTATTCCTATATACTCCTTATCTTCTCCTAAGAAAAAACCGGCTAATTTACATGCACGATTTATTGCCACAGGCAAAACTCCCGTGACTTTAGGATCAAGTGTCCCAAAGTGAGAAGTTTTTCTTGCATTTAATTTCTTTTTTATAAAATTTGAAACTCCAAAAGAAGTTGGGCCAGAAGATTTATCTATATTAATAATTCCAAATTCCAAAAGTTCTTCCGTTGTTTTTGAATTTTTTATTTTTTCAATGTTAATCATATTAAAATTTCCTTTTCTACTTCTTCTCTGTCATAAGTGGGATATTCTTCAATCTTATATACTTTTAGATTATCCTTAATTTCAAACACTTTCTTTGGATTTAAAATAAATTGATTTTTAGACTTGTCAAAATAATAGTCCTTTTTTATTAAGAATTTACTTAAGTTTTTATTCTTAGTAGAAAAATAAATATTTGTTCCCTCTTCGGTTTGTTTAAAAAATTTAGGAATTTTATAATTTTTTAATCTATTTCTGTATTGATGCCAGTTTTTTGTTCTGGCCGTGCACAAATGAATTTTTAATTTAGGATATTTTTTTTCAATAATTTTAATTAATCTTAATCCGCTTTTTATTGAATTTTTTATTGTATATCCGTCGCTATTAAGAGTATATTTTTTTAAAAGATAATCTTGTGAAATTTCTCCGGATTCAAATTCGTTTAAATTTAAAAAAGAAACATAATCTTTAATTTCATCTAAAAATAAAATTATTTTTTTTGAATTATTCGAAATCATTGGAAGTTCAATTCCTATTTTGTTTTTCTTCCAAAATTTAGAAGCTAGTTTTATTTTTTTTGTTTCTTCTTCTAGGGGTTTTTTTAAATCTGGATGAAATCTTACTTCATTTACATATTTTGAAAGCTTTTCTAAATTATTTTCTGTAACTAATTTTGTTGAAAGATATATGTGAATGTGAAATTTTTTTCCAAACTTTTGTTTTAATTTTTTTGCTATATTTAAAGTTCTATTTAATTTGATTAGGGGGTCACCTCCGGTTAGAGAGCATCCTTTTGCTCCAGAATTTTTTATCTCTTCAATTAAATCCTTATTTGAAAAAATTCTTCTTTCATTTATATAAGATATATCTTTATTCTTCCTTAATTTTGAAAGAGGGCAAAAAAAGCAATTTCTTGAACATTTTCCTGTTACAAATATTACTGCTTTTTTTCCTTTTAAACATAATTTACACCCTCTTGGAAGACTCCCTTTAGAAAAAGATTCATATTTTGTGTACTTCATTAAATAAGACTAAATTTAAAAATTAAAAAGATTACTATTTCTTATGAAAAACAGATATTTCTCAAATTATTATCGCTTTTTCAAAGAATCTTTCTTATTGACTCTGGGAGCATTTGTTGCAAGTTTTGCTCTTGAGAGCTTCCTTATTCCTAATAAATTTGTTGATGGGGGAACAATGGGAATCTCTCTCCTTGGTTCTTTCTTAACTCCCCTCTCTCTATCTTTTTTAATAGTTGTAATTAACCTTCCATTTATTTTCTTAGGATATAAACAAATAGGAAGAACATTTGCAATTAAAACTTTTATTGCAATTGTGCTTGTTTCAGTTTTCCTGAATATAATAGAATACCCTTTGATTACCCACGACAGATTACTTATAGCCATCTTTGGTGGCTTTTTGCTTGGGTTGGGAACCGGGCTTTCGATTAGAGGGGGTGGAGCTTTAGATGGAACCGAAATATTCTCTATCTATTTTAAAAAAAAGGTTAATTTAAGTATAGGGGAAATAATCTTTTTAATTAACGTACTTATCTTCTCTTTTGCTGCCTTTTTCTTAGGTATTGAAGTTGCTCTTTATTCCATTTTAATTTATTTATCTGCTTCAAAAACAATAGATTTTATGATTAAGGGTATTGAAGAATATATTGGAATTCAAGTTATATCTGATAAAAGTGAACAAGTTCGAAAATATCTAACAGAAATATTGGGAAAAAGCATAACTGTATATTATGGAAGAAAAGGTAAAGATTTTAAGAAAAAATCAAAAGAAATAGAAATTCTTTTTACGGCAGTTACAAGACTTGAGGCTCTTAAGGTAAAAAATTGCATCTTATCTGTTGATCCTAATGCAGTTATAATTGAACAGACAATTAGGGATGTTAAAGGGGGAGTTATAAAAAAGAGACCTTTAAATTAATCTTTGTATAGCCATTCCTTTCTTTCTTTTTCAGAAAATTTTTCAATTGCATATCTCAAAGTTGTCCTTGGCAATTTTTTATAATTAGATTTTAGAAAATCTTCTAATATTTCTTTATTTCTTTTTCCGACCTCTCTCAACATCCAACCAATAGCCTTGTGAATTAAATCGTGCTTATCATCTAAGAGAATTTCAGAAATTTTAAGAGTATCTCCAAATTGATTATTTCTTATAAATTCAAATGTGGAAACTATAGAGATTCTTTTTTCCCAAAGATTTTTTGATTTAGCTAAATCATAAATAGTTTTTTTATTTTTATTTAATAGAAACTTTCCAACTATATTTATGCAAGTTACATCTACTAAATCCCAATTATTAAACCTCTTGGCATTTTTTATGTAAAAATTAAATTCTTGCTCGGGATTTTTTGATTTCTTGAATCTTTTTATTAAAAATAAACCTCCAATCATCCTATATTCGTGTATTTTTGAATTTAAAAGATTCTGAATTTGTGAAAAGGAAAGATTGTATTTTTTAACTATTTCTCTTTGTTGAGGCATTGTTAATCCTAAAAAAAGGTCTCCTTCGCCGTATTCTCCTTTTCTTGTTTTAAAAAATCTTTGGTAAATTTTAGCTTTTTCAGAATTAGCTTTTGAATTTATTTCTAAAATTAGATTGGATAGCATGATATTTATTTAAAATAGAAAGATTATAAAATTATTTGCCTCTTGATTGCTTGTCTTGGCCTTTCTTTTCAGCTAATTTTTCTTTTCCAGATTTCACTTTTGTTGTTTTTTTTATTGTTTTCTTTTCTTCTTTTTCTTCTTTTTGAGATTTTTCTTCTTGAGATTCTTTTTTTTCAATTTCTTCTTTTTTATCTTCAATTCCATCATTATCCTTATCTTCTTTTATTTCTTTAACTTCCTTCTTTTCTTTTCCTTTTCCTTGAATTGACTCTTTTGCTTTTTGCATCATTGATTTTCTTTTTTCTCTTTCTTCTTCCCTTTCCTTATATTTTTTATCTTCTCTTATCTTTCTAAACTTTTGTTTATCTGGAACATCAATTGCATAAACTCTAACTATATCTCCTTCTTTTACTACCTTAACTTTTATTTTATGAGGATGCTTTTTTATTCCTCTTTTCCAAAGAACTTCATTGAGGTCCATATCTATTTTTATTTTTTTTAAGTCTCTATCTCGAATTTTCATATGTCTAACTAAAAATTCCTTAATTGTCTTAACTGCCTTAGGAGTTTTCTTATATCTTGGGACTGGTCTTGACCCCTCTCTTAAAGGAATAGTGTATTCTCTTTCAATTTTTTCAGTAGATTTTTTTTCAGCCATTTTATCCAAAGTGAGATTTTCTTATTTTTCTTGGTTTGATGTGTAATTTAGTTCTCCTCCAACTTCTTCTGTGATGCGTCATACTTGAAGGGTGGACTCTTTTACCTATTCCGTATTTTTTTAAAACTGCCCAAACTGGAGCCCATTTTGTTTGCTCTCCTTTTTTAGATAGTTTTTTCTTTTTTTCAAAATTTTTAATCCCCATTATTTAATAGCCTCCAAAAATTTCTTTCCTTTTTCAGTTAACTGTCTTCCAGGTCTTTTTCCTTTAACACCTTTGATTTCTTTGGCTATTTCCGTGAATCCGGCTTTGTCTGCCTGTTGAAGAATTGCCCTAATTATTTTTCCAGAGGATTTTTTGAATTTTTCTGGTCTTGAACCTCTGTCTTTTTTAGAACCATATTTTGTTCTTAATCTTTCTACTCCTAAAATTTTTTTCTTATAAATTTGACGAAGTATAGAAGCTGCTCTTTTATGCCAAAAATCTGGGTCTTCTATTGGTCTTTCTTTTGCAGGACCTGATTTTACAAACATAGACCATTCAGGTTGATCAAATTCTGGAATTTTTTTAAGAGCTTCAGCTAATTTAATATTATATTCTTGAGAGTTCATTTCGTAAACGTTTGTCATATTCTTAGCTTTCCTTCCGGAAATAGATTGGCTCAAGGCCATTTAACTTGTAATTCGTTAGAAAAAGGAGTTTATAAGGTTTTTTATTCCCTTACTTTTCTCCACTTCTTTAGGATTATAGTAAATCCTAAAGTTTTAGAAGTGTAATGAGGTCCTAATTTTTCAAGTAATTCTAAAGAATATTTTTTAATGTCTTCTTTTGATTCTCTTGCAGATTTTAAAACCGAAATTTTAACGGTTCTACAATTTTCAAATTGAGTTTTTAAATTTCCTAAAAAATTTTCCGTTATTCCGTTTTTACCTAATTGGATTTCTTTGACAACCATGATTTTATCTCGGATTTCTTTACTTTTATAACCTCCGGTTTGGAAATTACTCTCCAAGTTCCGGCTTTTGCAAAAAAAGGTTTTTTGACATCTTTGCCCGTAAATTTGTGAATAGACACGTTTGATTGATTGTCTCTCCAATCTTGACTCTTTGAAGCGCAAATTATTGAAGCTTCTTTTAAATCTTTATTTAAATATTTTTCAGAATTTATAACACAAAAAGGACTTCCAGGAGAGACCGTGTGTAAAATTGTATTTTCTTTTCCCTTGAATGAGTTTACTAATTCATCATTCCCTTTTGCGTCTTTTCCTAAAAATATTTCTATTCCAGAAGAAAGAATTAAAGTTTTGTATTTCATTAATTAACAAAGAAAAAGAATGTTATAAATTTATTCATAATTATCTGAAGAATCGAATTTATCTCCAAGTATGCTTAAAAAATCTGGATTTTCTATATGAATATATTTTTGAAAATCTCTGTTTGTTTCAATTAACTTTCTTTTTATTTTCCAATATAGAGATTTTTCTAAAGATTCTACTCTTTTTGGAAGTGACGACATTGAATCAATCAATTCAATAAATGCCTGAGATTTTAAATCTTCCACCGGAATTCTTCTTGAAGAATTAAAATAAACCGAAAAAACGATTTTCTCTAAATATTTTTGACTATTCTCAAAAATAATATTGATATTTTTAGGATCTACGAGTATCCCTTTGAAAGTATCCCTCATTGAAAAATAAATTAAATTGGCTTCTTTTGCTGCTGCCTCAACCGATCCAAATAATCTTCTAATTCTCTTATCAAAAGCTGAGTCTTTTTTAGAAAAGTTATAAAAAATACCTAATTCGGACTCTTTTTTTAACCTTTCTAAAGCTAATTTTCTCTTATTTTTTCTTTTGCTCACGACATAATCGTTTCTTTCGGGTTCAAAAGGCAAATTAAAATTTATACAAAATTCTTCCCAAGACATTATTCTTTTTACTGCCTTGTACTCATTGATAACTTCTGAATGAATTAAATCTCTTGTGCTTATTGATTTTCCAGATTGAACTCTTTCTTTAAAAATATCTACTAATTCTTCTAATGAACGGAAATTTCTAGAAGGGATGAATAAATTTTCATTTAACCCTAAATTTTTTAATTCCCTTACGAAGGATTTATTCTTCGGTCCTCCAAAATGGTATTTTATTGCCCGACTAAATGAAGGGTATTCTTCCTCGATTGACTCTATTGTTAATTCTAGGTTTTCTCTTTTTCTTTTTCTTATTATTTCAATTATTCTCTCTTTGTCATACACTCTTTGTTTTACTAAATTTCTTACTGGAAGTTCTGCTTCTTCTAATGTTTTTTCCCAAAAAGATCTTCCTGAATAAAAATACCTTGCTTTGGTATACAATTTTTTTAAAAGGATGTTATCCCCCTTTTTTATTGAAAGTGCCGACATATCTAATCCTTCTTCATAAGCTTCCTTTACTGAATTAAGAAACAATCCTCTTTTCATTAAAAAGGCTCTCTTTTCAACATCCTTCATACTTAATCCTGAAGAAGAGATTAAATTTTCATAATTTTTAAAAAAAGTTAAATAGTTTATTGGAATAAATTTAAAATCCGAGTTTTCTGGGCTACGGAAGAGGGACGTGTATCTTACATCTCTCCCTTCTGCCCAAGCTTTTTTAATTCCCCAAATTAAATCTTCTTTTGAATAAAGGAGTTTTCTTCCTTTTCTATTCTTAGATTTTTCCATAAAAAAGAAAATTTTATTCTAAATTTAAAGATTTATATTCTTCAATTAATTTTTTTTATTAACCAATTATGGAAATAAACTAAACATTCTCTTTGATTTTCGTGTGTTAAAAGCCGAATTGCCTCTTTATAGTCTACCCATTTGAAATCTGAATGTTCTTTTTTGTCTATTTTTACTTTTGTTTGATTTACTAAAACAGAATAAAGTCTCCAGGATTGCCCTATTAAACCAGGTCTATCTTTCAAAGAAGACTCGTAATTCCAATATCCTTTTTTTCTGTGTCTTTTTATTTTTAGAGGGTTCAATCCTGTTTCTTCATTGATCTCTCTAATGACTGCTTTTATGTTGGATTCTCGTTTTTCAACTCCTGCCTTAGGAAATTCCCATCCTCTCCAATGAAGTTTTCTCTTTAATACCAAGTAAGATATTTTTCCTTCATTAAGGGAATAGATTAAAATAAAAACGCTTTTACGATATTTTCTCTTTAAACACATGGTTAATGAAAAGAAAAAGAGTTTTTAAAAATTTTCTTTTCTCCTCGAAAAGAACTCAAAAAATGTAATAAAAAGTTAATTAAAAAAATAAAAGTTAAATGAAATATGTGGCTTTATACCTATTTATTTCTTTTTCTTTGCTGCTTTCTTCTTTGCTGCCATTTAATTCACCCCCCTTTTTTGAGTGTAACTAAAATAATTAAACATCTCAAGTTTTTAAATTATTTCTTTTTTAGAGTTTTAGACAAAATACAATCTAAATTTTAATAAACTACATTTAATTTAAGGGTTTATGTTTTTAGGGGTGGATGAATCTAATCATGGACGTGTTCCGGAAATATTGGCTGTCTGTTATTCAAATAATCCCGAAGATATCGTCGAGGGGAATTATGAAAAAAGAAGATCTAAAAACTTAGATAAAAGAAATCTTGGATTCTTTGATTTTAGGCATATTATCTTTTCTAGAGAAGACCTACTTCTGCTTAATAAAAAACAACCAATGATAATAGCGGTATGTGAATTTGCTAAATATTTTCTGGAAAGAGGTTCTAACCTTGAAAAAATATTTATCGACGGAAATCTATCTCTTAGTCAATTAGATTATTTATACGGAATACTAGAAAATTTAGATATAAGCACAGAAATCTCCTTTGGACCCAAATACGATCAAAAAATAAAGTTGGTTAATGCGGCAGACAATTGGGCTAACGCTCTGCACAGATATTATGCTACAAATTCTGGATTAAAGAAGAAAAAATATCTTTCACACTTGATAACTCCAAAAATAGAGGATTATCTAAAAATTTCATAACTTATTTAATTCTTGGCCTTCTTTCGTATCCGAAACTTGGAATCCTAAGGACCTTATTTCTTCTCTTATCTCGTCGGATAATTTAAAATCCTTCATCTTTCTGGCTTCCTCTCTCTTACTTAATAAAGATTTTATTTTAGAAGGGATTTTTATTTTTCTTTCTTCAAATAATCCAAATCCAAGGATTAAATCTATTTCCTTTAAAAAAACATATTTTCCTCTATCTTCCTTTTCCCTTAGTATTCTCCAAATAATATTTATGGCTCCAGAAGTATTAAAATCTTGATTCATTTCTTTTTCAAATAATTCAAAATATACCCTCCCATCTTTCTTACTTGGTTTTACTTCTTTGCATAAACTTCTTAATTTATCTAAGGAAATTTTTGCCTCATTTAATTTTTCTTTTGAAAAATCCATTGGTTTCCTATAATGAGTATTCAGTGTAAAATATCTTATAATTTCTCCTTCATAATCTTTTAAAATTTCTTTTATCGTCGTAAAATTCTTTAAAGACTTACTCATCTTAACTTTGTTTATGTTTACCATTGCGTTGTGCATCCAATAGTTTACAAATTTTTTTCCATAACCTGCTTCAGATTGGGCAATTTCATCTTCATGATGGGGAAAAATTAAATCTTGTCCTCCGGCATGAATATCAAAAGGCAAGCCTAAGAGTTTATGACTCATTGCAGAACATTCAATATGCCAACCGGGCCTTCCTTTTCCCCAAGGAGAATTCCAAAAAGGTTCTCCTTCTTTGGAAAATTTCCATAAAACAAAATCTTTTGAATCTTTCTTGTCTTTCCCCTTTGAAGAATCTCTTAGATCTCTTTTGTTTTTTAATTCATCTAAATTTATTTTTGAAAGTTTTCCATAACCTTTAAATTTTGAAATATCAAAGTAGACCCCGTCACTCTCAATCACATAAATATATCCTTTTTTTTCTAAATTTTCTATTAAAGATATCATTTCATCGACATATTCTGACGCTCTGGGTTGAAAAGTAGGTTTCTTTACTCCCAACGAAGCATAATCTTCCAAGTGCTCTTTTAAGTTTTTTTCAGTCAATTCTTTTATTGAAATTCCCAATTCATTTGATTTTAAAATTATTTTATCTTCTATGTCTGTTACATTTGAAACAAAATTAACTTCATAACCCTTGTATTCTAAATATTTTCTAAAGCTATCAAAAACAATCTGGACTCTTGCATGTCCTAAATGAGGCACATCGTTAACTGTTGGACCACAAACATACATTCCTACTTTTCCTTTCTTTATAGGAATGAATTCTTCTTTTTTTCTTGAGAGAGTATTATATATTTTCAAATTCATAATAATATTAGTTTTTAAGAATTTAAAAGAATTGGGATTATGCCTTTACTCTAATTTCAAAAAAGTCAGTAGCATATGCAGTAGATCCTCTTTGAACATTTACTCTAAATCTAGCCAAACAATTTGGTGTTCCTTCTGGAATTGAAATAGTTACCCTTCCAGACACTATTTCGGATATTGGAATAGGTATATCTGATTCTGATTTTCCTAAACTAATCCATTTTTCAACTTGTTCTTTAGTTAAACCGCAATTATTTTCTACAACTACCGTCGTATATGAAAAAGAGGTTTCTGAATTAACATTTGTTGCAATATTTTTTATTCCTATTCCTATCGCATCATCATTACCTACTTTTATCTTTACTGTTTTTGAAGTAGGATAAATAGCTAATTTTGAATCTTCTGCAAATAATTTTTTGATTTCTGCTTGTAATTCTTGATCTGTTAAATCCATAGCTCCCTTAGCACTAGAAAAAATTCCCCTAATTAAAAATAAACCAAGAACCAACACACTCATCAAAAGAACAATTGTAACTATAGTGCCTACGCTCATTTCCATAGCTGCTTTTTTAGTTCTCATATTAAATTAAATTGCATTAAAACTGCCCACAATAATATTAAAAATGAAAGCGCAACTCCAATTATGCTTATGATAAATGCTCTTCTTGAAAAAAGAGATTTTTGTTTAAGAGAAAAAACTATTCCTAAAACTCCTAAAACTAATCCTGCAATAGGAGAAGTCAAAGTTAAAGCAAAAACTAAAGAAATAGTTCCCAATATAAATGCTGGAATTTCAAAATTAAGTTTTTCTTTTGACACACTCTTTTTTACCATAACTAGATTAATTTATTTTTGTTTATAAAAGTTTTTATTGGCTCCCCATGAATTTTTTCATAGAAGGATTCATGTCTGCCATGTGTTGTTCTGAAATTGATTTGTAAAATTGGAACATTATCATTATTACAAGAAGTATTGCTGTTCCAGAAGTTAAAGCTCCAACTAAATTAGTTATTGATGCTAAAAATCCTATTGCAGCTCCGCCCATAACGGTTAGAGGCATAATGTATCTATCTAAAATGCTTTCTAAAATTCTTATGTCTTGTCTAAAGCCGGCAACTTGTAATCCTGAACCTGCAATCTTTTTAGCTTGCGCTTTAGAATCCATTCCAGACGTCTTTACCCAAAGAACTCCGAATAAAGTACAGAGAGCCATAAATGCTAAAATGTGAATTAATCCTTGAAGAAGATATCTAGGTAATAATCCTCCTCGTATTGCTAATTCTAAAAGATTTGTGGAACCAAGCCAAAAGGATAATCCGGAAACTGCTTGCCCGTTAATAAATTCTCCTAAGAAAGTGGGACGCCCTAACCAATTTTGGAAGAGACTACCAAATAATTGAAATTGAGCTATTAAAGCTGCAGCAAGAATAACTGGAATAACAGAAGAATAGAAAAAAGATAAAGGCCACTTAACACTATATCCTCTTACTCTTCCGAAGGAAAGGGGAATTTCTACTTTTAAAGATTGAGCCCAAACCACCAATAAAAATATTCCTATCGTTACTGCAATCGCTAAAAATGCAGCTAAAAACTCTACAGGATACCTATTTATTATTGATTGGATTAAAATCCAAATTTTACCTGAACACATTGTTCCACTAAAATCAAGTAAACAATTTTGTCCTTGTTGATCTATAAACTGAAATAAACTAGTGAATAATCTCCAAGATACTCCTGCTCCAATAAATAAACTAACTCCGGAACCGAATCCCCATTTTTCAGAAAGTTCATTTAAATAATAAATTGCCAAACCTCCCAAAATAAGTTGAAATATAACTATTCCCTTGAACCCGGGGTTTGCTTGAAGCCCGTTCATAGCTACATAAACAATTGCTTCTAGAACTATGAAAAACATGATAAGTATTTTTTGTAATCCTTGGAAAAACTTTCTTCCTTCTGCAGTTGAAGTGTCTATATTTAAAATTCCAGACCCGGTGAAAAGCTGCAAAATAATTGAAGCCATTACAATTGGACCTATTCCCAAAGAAATTATTGAACCAAAATCTGTTCCCATAATTATGGCCAAATATTCGAATCTTTCTAATGCGTTTTTACTAAGTCCAAAAAGAGATATATTAGTTAATACAAAAAAAGAGATTAGAATAATCATTGTCCATTTTAACTTCGCATTAAAACTTAATTTTTCCCCTTCTGGTTTTTTTACTTCTGGGATAAAACTAAAAATACCTCGTAAATCCATAATAAATAGATAGAAAACTAGTTTTTAAAGTTTGTTAGAATCATTCCTTTTTCTTTTTCTTGTGATGTTCAACTAAAGGAGTTTTAATTTCTTTTATTTCTTTAATAATTATTTTTCCTCCGGCTTCGTTAACTTTTTCAATTGCAGATTGTGATGCAGAAAGGCAAGTAACAATTAATTTTTCTTTTACTTCTCCCTCTCCCAGTATTTTATAATTTCTAAGATTTATTTCCCAGGAGTCCCCTTTCTTTTTTGCATATTTTTCCAAATTTGTAGAAAGTTCCCTTAAATTTATTCTTTTTCTTATATCTCTTTTCGTTTTTTTAGAAGTTACTCCTTGTTTTCCAAAATAATTATGCCCATATAATTTTTGAACTAAAGTTTTTTTATGGTCTGCTCTTTTTCCTGAACCAGACATCCCTATTCCACCTTTATTTCCGGACTTCCTTTTATTTTTTCTTGCTCCTGTTCCGGCAGTTCCCATTTTTCTTCCGTGTGCTCTAGAGTATTTTTTTCTTTTTTTTAATTTCATCTTCTTGTTTTTCCATAATTTATTTTTCTTAATAATCCATAATATTCTGTAGGCTCTATAAATGCTCCTCCTTCTGGAATAATAATTCCTTCTCCTTCAACAGAATAATGGTCAATTGCATAAAGTACCTCTAATCCTTCTTTAACTTTATGGGCAGTCGTTATTAAATCTCCTTCAATTTCCACAATTATTCCTAATCCCTTTCCTAAATCAACTCCCAACTGGATTTCTTTATCAATTTTTATTTTATCTATTAAATTTCTTGGCATTTTATAACATCCTCAATATTAATTCATCCATTTTTTTATTTTCTCCCAAAATTCCTTTTGGATAATGCGATTTAGTATTGGCTCCTCCTCTCGGGGGATGAAGCCTAAAAAAAGGTTTTAAATTTCCTTCTTTATCTTTCTCTCCTCTGGCACTTAAAAGTTTCTTATGTGTTTCTTCTGAAATTTCTCCATAGGATATAAAATTTCTAGACTTTTTTATCATTCCCATTTGAGCTTCATTTGGATTTTCTAAAACAACACAAGAATATTTTTTTCTTAATCTAAGTCTAGATAAAGTTTCCTTTTGCTTTTCTTCAAGATTTATTTGCCCTCTAATTCTTATAATTGCTATCATTTTGATACTCCTTGATTTGTCTTGCTTAATGCATCTACACAAGCTTTTACTAAATTGAAAGTTGTTTGAACATTTCCCTCTGTCCTAGAATAAACATCTTTGATTCCAGCCATCTTTAATATTTTTTTTAATTCACTTGCAACAACAAGTCCGGTTCCTTGAGGAGCAGGTATTAATTTTATTCTAACGCTTCCAGATTTTCCTTGTACTTCGAAAGGTATTGAGTGTAATTCATCACAAGAACAATCAAAAGCTGAACAAGCTCTTTTTATTCTTATAACATTTAATTTTGCTTTTCTTGTTGCTTTATCCCTAGCTGGTAAAGTTTCATTTGCTTTTCCAAAACCTATTCCAATATGGCCATTCTCATCTCCAACTATTGCCATTGCTGAGAAAGTTAAAACTCCTCCTTCTTTTTTTATTCTTTGTGTTTGTCTCCAAGCTCGCCTTTTACCCCCTCCAAACTTTCCTTTCGCTTGCCCTATTGAAATTAAATCTGTCTTGGGTTTTAACAGAATATCTACAATTTCCTCTTCTAAAATTCTTTCTCCTTTATCCAATATTTCATCTATATTTTTAATTTCTCCAGATTGAACTTTTCTCCCCAAATTAGTTTTTGGTCTCCAAGATTTAATTGCTTCTTCTCTTTCTTCTTCTTGTCTTGTAAGCCTTTTCTTTGGTTTTGGTTCTGTTATTTCCATTATTTCTTCTTTTGAAATAATATCCCCTATAATTGAATCATCTTGGCTTTCTTTATTGATTTTTTCTTTTACTTTTTTAGTCTTCTTTCCTTCTTCCAATTTTTTTTCCTCTGGATTTTTATTTGGAAGTTTTGTTTCTTTTTTCATTTCTTCTTTCATTTTATCTTACCTATACTTAATTTAACTTTTTCAAAATCTTTTGCAAAATTTTCCTTTAGATGTTCTCCTTTAATTCTCCCTTCCTCAGGAAAAACCTCTGGTTTTGAATTCAATTTTAATCCGGAATCAATTAATCCTTTTAAAAATGAAAAGACTCTTGACTTATATTTTGTTCTTAACATTCCAAAATCAACTATAGGCGTATCTAATTTTTCTTTTTTTATTTTATTTCCAACTAAATATCCCGTTAAATAAGCAGAAGGAATTGATCTTAGACTCCCTTTAAAATTTTCCGGCCAGGAGTATTTTAGCAATTCTTTAGAAGTTATCCCAAATAGGATTTTATCTTTTGCTTCTTCACTAATTACATATTGGACTATAAAATACTTATTCGTTCTTCTAAAAACTAATCTTGGCCTGTTGCTTTTTAAAAGTTTTATCCTTGTAGAATAATCCGTTTTGAATTCTCTTCTTCTTCTTTTTTGAACTTTTATTGCTTTCATTTTCTAATTTCTCCTATATAAGATTTTAAATTTGATTGGCTCTTAAATGCTTTGTTTCTAATTTTTTTTCTTATTTCTTTTACTTCTTCTTTTGAAATAACTCCTTTTGATTTTAATCCTTTAACATACGACCTTAATTTTCTTGTCATTATAACGTAATTTCTTTTTCTAACATTAACTTTCTTTTTTATTTTTCCAGTTCCTCTTGGATTTCTTCTTTTTACATTTGTCTTCCTTCCCTTTACTGGAATAATTGAAATCGCTCCTTCTTCTTTAAGTGCCCTCATATCTTCTTTAGTTATTGCCTCTTTAATTTCGGCTAAACTATCTTTTTCAAATTTAACTCTTTCAATGCCGACCTTCAATGCTTTTGAAGCTAAATTCTTTTTAGATTTTAAATTCATTTTTTATTTTCTCCCTTCTTATCTTTATCTTTCAAGAAAGTTTTAGGATTCATGTTAATTAATTTTACTTTTAATTCTATAGCTTTCTTTGCAATTTCAATTTTTTTCTTTAATCCTAAATTTCCTACTTTACCTACATCATCTTTATTTAACTTTTCTAAATCTCTTATGTTTGAAATTGTAATTGGACTTTTTTCTTGTTTTTGTTTGTAACCTATTTTAACCACCACCGGATAACCTTTTCTTTTTTCCCTCATTTTGTTATCTCTTCCAGTTGGTTTTCTCCATATTGCTTTCTTTCCTCTTCCCTTACCGAACTTTGAATACCTTTTTGAATCTCTTCTTAAAAATTTCATTTTAAATTGCCCTTCCATCCTTTTCTATTATATAAATTCCGTCTTGAAAAATTCTTTTATCTCTTCCTCTTATTTTAGTTATTGTTTCAAAATTTGCTGCAGCTTGACCTGCAATTTCTTTGCTTACCGATTTTATAGTTATAATATCTTTAGATATTTGGATTTCAGCTCCTAAAGGAATTTTTACTTTACGATCATGTTTTTCTCCAAGAAAATTTTTTATTATTGCTTGATTTCCTTCGTGCTTAACTGTGAAGGGGAAATGGCCTGAACATATTTTTACTTTATACTCAAACTTATTTTGAACTCCTTTAATCATATTTTCAATATGAGCCTTAAAAGTATTTATTAATCTTTTATCATTTTTAGTTGCTTTTTTGAATCCAAGAATGATCTTATTTCCCTCTACTCTAAAATCAAATATACCTAGTTTTAAATTTTTTTTATTTTCTCCTTCCTTTCCCTTAACTATTAATAAATCTCCTTCTAATCTTACTTCAACTCCAGAGGGAATTTCAATTTCGTGATATAATTCTTTTCTCATTTTAATAAAAATAAGCAATTAAGCAACCCCCTATTTTTTCTATTTCAGCCTCTTCATGAGTTATTAAACCCTTATTTGTAGAAAGGATCATCGTTCCAGAATTTCTAGAAGGAAGATATCTTCTTCTGTATTTTTCTATTTGAGATTTATCACAACTAAATCTAGGTTTTATTGCCTTACAATCAATTAAATCCCCAATAGTTACTTCTAAAGATTTTTCTTTACTATCTATTTTATATTTCTTTATAGCTCCCTTCTGTTTCATTATTTTTAAAACTTCTATCAATAAGTTCGAAATTATGTTAAATTTAACAATTTCTTTATTTGCTTTCTTAGCATTCCTTATCATGTTTAGTGCATCTGCAACAATATCGTGACTCATTTTTTACTCCTATGAATATTTTTTAAAACCTATTTCTGTAGCAACTTCTCTAAAACAATGCCTACAAAGATTGATCCCATAAGATTTTATGTGGGCACCGAATCTTCCGCACCTTTCACACTTTCTCTTTGTGATCCCTATTTTTCTATCTTTTGGTTTGCAATGTTTCAAGAACTTTGCTTTTATAGCTGGTTTCGCATTTAATTGTTTAAAATAATTTTTCCAATCGCTTGCTGGCATTTTAGATAAAACTTGTTTTAAAGTTTTCCTCCATAAATTTAATTATTTCTTCTTTTTTTATTACTTGCCTATCATGTATTTTTCCTTTCTTTATCTTTCTTAAACTTATTCTTCTTGCTGCTCTTTTAAAAACAACAGTAACGTCAAATCCCATTATACCAATATCCCTTTGGTATTCTATTCCGGGTATCTCAATGTATTCTTTTATCCCAAACGAAAAATTATTTTCACTTATTTGTTTTTTCTTTAAAGTGTTATCTATTGTTATTAACATCTTTTTTAAAAATTCTTCTGAATCTTTTCTAAGAGTTACGACTAGATCGGAAGAGCACACGTCTGAACTCCAGTCACCGAATACGATCTC
>CALJLT010000004.1 GCA_937982425.1 uncultured archaeon
CGAGATCTACACTCTTTCCCTACACGACGCGCTTCCGATCTAACAGATTTATATAATACAATATCCATAAATATTTCATTATGAAGAAAAAAATATTGACTTTTGGAATAGTTTTATTTGCTATTGCAATTGTTACAGCTACAGCCGTATTATTTTTATTTCCTTATGATCCATTACAACCTCCTGTGGCAGATGATACAGATTCAACAGTAGAAGGTATTGAAGAAGTTGTTAATGCGAATAATAAATTTGCTTTTGATCTTTATAATGAAATTTCTAAAAGTGGGAATAAAAATTTATTTTTTTCACCTTATAGTATTTCAACAGCCTTAGTTATGACATATGAGGGTGCAGAAGGTCAAACTGCTGAAGAAATGAAAAACGTTTTTCATTTTCCTGAAAATGATATTTTAAGACCAAATTCAGCAGCTATATATAATCAAATAAATAAAAAAGACAAATCTTATACCTTAAGAACTGGAAACGCCTTATGGGCTCAACAAGACCATTATTTCTTAGAAGATTACATGGGCAGAGTTGAAAAGTATTATGGTGGGAAAGTTGCGAACCTTGATTTTAAGCAAGAACCAGAGAAATCGAGACAAACAATAAATAATTTTATTGCAGAACAAACAAACAACAGAATAGAAGAGATTATTGGACCCGGAAGATTGGATCCTAACACCAGATTAATTTTAACAAATGCCATTTATTTTTTAGGAGATTGGAAATATCAATTTGATAAAAAGAATACCCAAGATGTTGATTTTTTTATTACCCCCCATAATCCTATTAAAGTTCCTATGATGTATATGAGTAAAAGCAATATGGGTAATATGAAACCTGAACCTGCAAGATTTAATTATGCAGAATTAGATAAGCTACAAATTATTGAATTACCTTACAAAGATAATGAATTATCCATGATAATTATTTTACCTAAACAAGGAGAGGTATACGATTATGAGACAAGTGAATTAATCAAATATGAATATACCTTAGAAGATATTGATTTTACTTTTGAAAAGTTTAATGAATACAAAGACCAAATGGAAGAAACTTCAATGGAGGAAATTTATTTACCTAAATTTGAATTTAAAACTGAATATAGTTTAAACGAGATTTTAATAAATTTAGGAATGTCAACTGCATTTGATATGAATGGGGCTGATTTTTCGGGAATGACTGGCAACAAAAGTTTGTACATTTCAGATATTATACACAAAGCTTTTGTAAAAGTTGATGAAAAAGGAACAGAAGCTGCAGCTGCAACAGCAGTTATACTGAAAGATGAATCTTTTAATCCTTCTCAAAATATTTTCAAAGCAGACCATCCCTTTATGTTTGTTATTCAAGAAACAGAAACAGGAAACATCTTATTCATTGGTAACGTTATTAATCCGCTTCAATAAAAGTTCTAATGTCTAAAAAAAATATGCAGAAAAAAGATGAAGAAGATTTAAAAGAAAAAGATTCTGAGGAAGAGAAAAATTTAGAAGAAGGGGAAGATTCCGAAGAGGAACCCGAATCAATAATTTCTGAGCCCCCTGAGATCAATTCAAGAATAAACCATTTCCTTGCAAATCCTTGGAAAGTTAGTTCTCTTTGGGAAATAGGAAACTCTTCTCCAAAAACTCTAGAAGATTTAGTTCCAAAGAAAGAGGATATAGGAAAACAAGAAGAATCATTTATAGATTATAATAAAAAAAGAGAAGATCAAGAAAAATATCTGAATTCCTTAAATTTTGTAAAAACAGAAAATCCAACAATTTCAAAAGAGAGAAAAGATTTAATTGAACAAGAAAGATTATATAAAAAATTTCAGCCCGAAGATAAAGAACCTGGAGAAGAATACATTAGTTCAATAGACATGAAAAAAGAATATAAATTCATAAAAGACGATATTCGATAAACTATATAAATTAAAAAATACACTCATTTATATGGCAAGAGGGGATTATAAATTTGAAAATATTTATTCTGAAGGGATTTCTGATTATCAAATTCCAAGTGAATCTCCTTATCTTGGAAAGAAAAATTTAATTCCGGTTGGAAAATTAGGTATGACTACTGATCCAAGAACTGCTGCTCAACTTGCAGAATTAAGTAATAAATTAAATGCAGGCACAATTCCAGTAGAGATTGGAACAATTCAATGGCAAGAATTTGAAACAATTCCTAAACAGCATTTTGAAGAAATGAGAAGAAAGGCAAAATTAGCCGGAGGAAAAGTTTCTGTTCATGCGCCAATTGTAGGAATGGATCCAGCCGGATTTGGTCAACAAGGATGGGATCCTCAAGAAAGAGAAGTCATAGAAAGAAAATTAATCGATGTTGTAAATAAAGCTGCAATAATAGATCCTAACGGAAACATTCCCATAACAATTCATCCTTCAAATACTTCTGGATCAACTTATAAATATGTATTAGATCCAGAAACAGGACAAACAAAAAAAGTAACTGAAACTTTAGTCGTAGTAGAAAAAAATACAGGAAAATTAGTTCCATTAAAAGAAGATATAAAATATTACCCCGGAAATGAAATAAAAAAAGTAGAATTTTCTCCGGAAAAACAACTTCAGGCAATAAATGAAACAAGTTGGGATGATGCTCTAAATAAAGTAGAATTTCAAAAAGAAGCTGCAACTAAAGTTTTATCCAGAATAGATCCTCTTTTTGAAGGAAGATTTATAGATATTTTACAAGGACATAAAAAGCTAGATCAATTAAACCAAGGAGAATATGAAGAATACAAAAAAATTGTGACTGCAAAAACACATATAGATGAAGCACAAAGAGAAATGAGAGGAGCATTTAGTAAAGCATATCAATCTGCAAAAGAAAGAAATAACATGGAAGAATTAGAATACTTGGAAAAATTATCTAAAAAATATTCAGAAAATTTAAAATACGATAAAGACGGCAAACCCTCTGCTTTATCTATGAGCCCAACAATTCAATCTGAAGCTATTTTTCAAATGGTACAAGGATTGAGAATAATTCAGCCAGAGCTATTTCAAAGATACGAAGATTTTGCAATAGAAAAAGGAGCAGAAACATTTTCAAATGTAGCAGCTCATGCATACAAAAAATATGGGGAAAATGCACCTACTATTTGTATAGAAAATTTATATCAAGGAATGGGTTTTTCTCAAGGAGAAGATTTAAAAAAAATAATAGAAGAAACTCAAAAAAAATTTATAGAAAAAATAAAAAAAGATGGAGTTTCTGAATCAAAAGCAAACCAAATTGCCAAAAAATTAATAGGAGCAACTTTTGATTTTGGTCATTTAAATCTATCAAGAGCTCAAGGATACAATGAAGAAAATTTAATAAAAGAAGCAGAAGCAATAAAAAAACATGTTAAGCACGTCCACATAACAGATAATTTCGGTTTTTCAGATTCCCATCTTCCAATAGGAATGGGAAACGTCCCTGTCAAAGCACTTTTAGAAGCGTTGGGTGACGAAGGAGAAAGAGCGAGAAAAATAAATGAAGTAGGAGGATGGTTTCAATTTTTTAAAACAAATCCTTTTCCAGAAATTTTACAAGCAGCTGGTTCTCCAATATACTCTTCGGGAAGTGGACCTTATTGGCATCAAGCAGGTGGTTTCCAACAAAGTTATATGGAAGGTTATGGAAAATTTTTACCTCAAAAAAACTACGAAATGTTCGGAGCTGGATTTTCTCAACTTCCCCAAAGTTTAGGAGGTTCTCTAAATACAGAATCTGGAAGCAGAATGGGTGGAGGAAATTTTTAAAAAGAGTGTTCTCTTAAATTTATTATAAAAAGATGGTGACAAAAACTAAAAAAAATTCTAATAGAGAAGGAACTTCTAAAAAAAATGTTAAAATTCCCACTCTTGATTTGAAAACAGATCACGATATAGCTATGGATTTTGCAGTAAAGTTTTACAAAAAATTTGAAAAGATTATAAAATCTATAGTTCTCTTCGGTTCTGTTGCAGAACAAAAAATAACTTCAAATTCAGATATTGATCTAATTATAATTATTGATGACGTTTCTTTGAATTGGGATCAGGAGCTAATTGCCCATTATAGGGAAGAATTAGAAAAAACAATACAATCAAGTCCTTATGGAGCTTCTCTTCATATAAACACAATAAAACTTTCTACTTGGTGGGACGATTTGATGAAAGGTGATCCAGTAGTTTTGAATATAATAAGAACTGGTTTTCCAATTATAGATCATGCTGGATTTATAGAGCCACTTAAATATTTAATGCTTCGAGGAAAAATAAAAGGAACACCTGAAGCAATTTATCAATGTTTGCAAAGAGCTCCAAACCACATTGCAAGAAGCAAAGCTGCTGAACTTGCAGCTATAGAAGGGGTTTATTGGTCAATGGTAGATTCAGCACACGCAGCGTTAATAGCAGCAGGATATTTCCCTCCTTCTCCAGAACACGTAATAACTGATCTAAGAGATGCTTTCGTAATAAAAAAATTTCTAAAACCAAAATATTTGGAATGGTATAAAGACATTTACTACTTACACAAAAAAGTAGATCATAAAGAAATTTCTGATCTTAAGGGAGTCGAAATTGATATCTGGCAACAAAGAGCAGAAGAATTTCTAAGAGTTATGATAAATTTAGTAGAAAGAATAATAACTAAAAAATAAAAAAAATAAAAATTAAATAAGTCTTGAAGCTAAATCTTTAAGATGTCTTTTTCTTGCAAAATCAAGAGTGCTTGCTCTTAAACTTTCCAATTTGAAATCTTGCAGTTCAGATTGAGCAACCATGAATGCATTATATTTATCTATAGTTACTCTTGCATTTGAAACTTCAGCAGCTGTATAATCTCCTTCAGGAGCATTTGCGATACTTGCAGCTTTACGATAAGCCCGAGTCATATCCCCATAAGTTTCAGTTCCATGTGCAGTAAGTTTAGCTTGGAATGTAGCCGCATCTGCAGGAGATAATCCACTCAAAACATCAGTTGAATACCACGTGTGTAGATCAGCACCTGTTACGCTTTCCATTTCTTTTCTTTGAGCTTCGGAATAAACTTGTGTAGCCATTTGAATTCCTTCTTTACTTCTATAAGCTCCTTCTATGAAACCTTTAGCTAAATCACTAAATCCTGCATCGTGAGCAAAAGCATCTAAAGCCCCTTTAACAAATTTAACATCTTCTCTTCCTTCAAGCATTTTAGCCGCTAATGCAGCCTTTGCGTATGTGTCTAAAGCCATTTTCTTTTTGTTTTTCCTCCCTTATACTTCTATTGAAATATCTGGATAATATTTATAACAAATTAAACTTTATAAATCTTTCTAATTGTTGTTATTTAGTAATAGTTACACTATTCAGAAACACTTATTTTTTCGTATTCAACTCTAATTTTTCCAGGAAGTTTCGCTTTTATTTCCTTTATAGTAGATCTTGCGAAAGCCAAGGTTTTCTCATTAGGAAGAGCTAAGATAAAAATAACTGAACCTTCCTTTAAAATAGCGGCCTTCCCCATAGATTTACCAAAAGCTAACTGCATTCCTGTCTGCATACGATCAGCCCCTGCACCAGTAAGCATTTTATTTTCTCTTTGAATGTGATGTGGGAAGGGAACAACCT
Source organism: uncultured archaeon (assembly GCA_937982425.1). Lineage (GTDB taxonomy): Archaea > Nanobdellota > Nanobdellia > Pacearchaeales > GW2011-AR1 > GW2011-AR1. The sequence goes on from CALJLT010000004.1 coordinate 5,595, forward strand.
TAAACATATATTGTCCTCCTGTTTCTTTTTCAATTTTTTTATTAATATACTGACGGCAAGCTTCAAGAGCATTATGTCTTAACTGAACTTTTTCAATAGAAAGAACTTTTAAAACATGAGGCAACTTTCCTTTTCTATAAGAATCAAACTTACCCATTTCAAATTTAACAATTTTCTGAGGAGGAACCACTTTTATGAAAGATTTTTGTCTTTTTTTAGAAACTCTAGTAAAAGGAACAACTTTTCTTTTAGAATATGCATTTGCTTTTCTTAGAGATGCCATTTATTTTACCTCCACCTCTGTTCCAACAGATTGTCCAGGTAATCCTTTTTCAAAAATAACTCTCAAAACTCCTTTATCTCCGTGAGTGCTTGCAACTTTTCCTTTTATAATCTTTCCTGCAGGAGATTTCCATTCTGCAGATTTATTAACGTATTTTTCAGCTTTATCTTTAGAATCAACCCCTGAAATTTCTATTAACATATGCCTTTCATGAATTGTATGTCTTCCTCTTCTAAACTGAATAACTCTTCCCTTTGTCATATGAATTTTCAGTAAAATTGCTTTATAAAAGTTGCTATAAAAAAAGATTATTGCAGCTCAAGTTTTTTTCTATTTCTAATCACCATTTTTCTATTTGAAACTGACTTTTTAAGCTCTTTATCCATTGTTCCAAGAATAACTTCTGGATTTTCGGAACAATATTTTTTCAAACCTTTATCAACATATTTTCCATAAATTTCAACTTCTTTATAATTAACTGAACCTAAGATCTTTAAAGCCAATTCAGCAGCATCACGAACTTTAATTTGTTTAGTTGAATTTTTTATTCTTTCAATTTCTTGAATAACTTGTTTAGGGATTAAAATTACATGCCCTTTTTCCAAAATTTCTTCTTCAAAATCAAGCTTATTTTCAATGCAAGCTAAAATAAAATTCGTATCTAAAACAATTTTTGCCATGTTGGAAATAAGAAATTAGAATATTAAAGTTTATCTAATTATAAATTTTCTAGAGGACTTATTGTATTTATTAGAGTTGGGGAAGATATATGAGTATAAATTAAAGTAGTTTCAGGACTTTTATGCCCCAATAAAGATTGCACATTTTCAAGAGCATAACCATTTTCGATTAGGTGTGTTGCAAAAGAATGTCTTAAGGTAGATCGGAAGAGCGTCGTGTAGGGAAAGAGTGTAGATCTCGGTGGT
>CALJLT010000005.1 GCA_937982425.1 uncultured archaeon
TCGTATTCGGTGACTGGAGTTCAGACGTGTGCTCTTCCGATCTATTCTTTTTTACTCTCTCCAGAAAAAGTTGTGGCGTCAACTATTTTTCCTTTTATAGAAGCTACTTTTCCTGCTAAAAGTTCTAATAAATATCCAACAGTCATACGGCTTGGTAACCCATGAGGATTAAACATAACATCAGGCCTAATTCCCGAAGCTGTAAAAGGAATATCTTCTTCTGGAAAAACAGCCCCAATAACTCCTTTTTGACCATGTGCAGTAGCATATTTATCTCCTAACTCAGGAATTCTTTGATCTCTTGTTTTTACCTGAACTATTTTATTTCCTTCATCATCTGAAGTTATAAAAACAGATTCAACAATTCCTTTTTCCTCTTGTCGTAATGTGATTGAGGATTCTTTTTTAGTTCTAACTGAAATTTCTCTTGCTTCACTTAAAAATTTAGGAGGCGATGTTTTACCTATAAGAACTTCTCCTTCATTAATTTCTGCTTCGGGATAAGTTACTCCATCATCTTCCAATAATTTATAGAGAGATTCCATCTTATAACCAGAAGTATCTTTATCTGGAATTTCTATATCGTCTCTTAATCCTCCAGCATAATTCATTTCAATTGCAGAATAAGGTCTAAAGTAAAAACTTCTTCCAACTCCTCGATCTAAACTTCCTTTATTAAAAACCAAAGCATCTTCCATATTATATCCTTCATAAGTCATGATTGCAACAGTTAAATTTTGACCTGCAGGATAAGTATTAAGTGTATCATAAACAAAACTCCTAACGAGAGGTTTCTGAGGATATTGTAAAACTGAAACATCTGTATCCAACCTACATAAAAAATTAGCAGTATATAATCCTAAAGCTTGTTTTTGAGTTTTTGAACCTCTATTTAAACGAGAAGATTGATCATGATTTCCATAGGGAACAAGACTTGTAACAACTCCTAAAAAAGAAATGCTATCTACTTCAAGATGAGTGTGTTCTGAAGTAAGATCTTCTTCTTTCAAAGCAACAAGAGATGATTCTTCTTCTCCTGCATCCAAATATTCTACAATTCCTTGCTTAACTAAGTCTTCCCACTTCATTTCTCCTTGTTGAAGTTTCAATAAAATTTCATTGTTCAGCAAAGAAGAACCCTCTTTAACAATTACAAGCGGCCTTAAAACTCTTCCCGGTTCGCTAGATAAATTTATAACATTAAGTCCTTGATTAAAACTTATTCCAACTTGAGAAGGAATAACTCCTGCCCTTCTTTTAGATTTTAAAGATTCCACAAATAAAGAACCATTCAAAACGTTTCCAAGATAATTTCCATTGAAAAAAATCTCATAACCTTCAACTAAATCTTTTTGTAATCCAAGAGATTCAAGAATCTTCAAAAATTCAGATTCTTTTAAATCAACCCTAGTTGAAACTTTTGCTAATAAAGCTAAATTTTTTCTCAACCCAATTTCGGTACCTTCAGGAGTTTCAATTGGGCAAAATCTTCCAAAATGAGTAGGATGCAAAGTTCTCGCCTTAAAATTTTCTTGACCAGATTCAAGCATACTTGAAACTCTTTGTAATTGAGAAATCATCGCTAAATAATTTGTTTTATCAATATTTTGGGTAACCCCACTTCTTTCCCCCGTCCAAGAACCAGTTGCAATTGCAGATTCGACTCTATGAGAAAATAAAGTAGATTTTGCTAAAACTTTTATAGAAAAAAATTTCTTTCTTTTAGAAGACTTTTGTAAAGAATATTGTATATCTCTAATTAAAATACCTAAATTCACTCTAAATAAAGTAGACAATAAATCTCCAGAAAGTCTAACTCTTTTATTTGCATAATGATCTTTATCTGTTTTTATAGAAGGATTTTCTTTTGCTATTAAGTATTGTTTAACTAATTTACAGAGAGTAACTGCTTTTTTTATTCTATCTGATTTTTCTTGACCAATGTGAGGAAAAAGATAAGAATCCAATCTTTGTTTAACCCTGTCTAAAATTTCCTTTTTAGTTCCTTGAAGGTTTGCTTTTTCCGCAATATACATCATAGCATCTTCTTCATTAGAAATATTTGCAAATTCATAAACATTAACAATTACACTATCTGTTTCTTTTCCTATATACTTAACAATATCCGATTCTTTAATCAAACCTAAAGCTTTCAAAACAATAACTACTGGAATATCCTTAAATCTAGTAAATGATAAATCAAAAATTCCTTCTTTATTCTCGCTAATATTAGTTGGAATTCTATAAGTACCTTTCAAAGAAAAAACTCTTAAATTCAACTTTCCTTTTGCATCTGTTTCAATAAAAGGTTGATTTTCAGCAAGATCTTCAGCCATAACCATAACTCTTTCATTACCTTTTATAATAAAATAACCTCCAGAATCTAGGGGATCATTGTAATTTTTTACCAAATCTTCTTTACTCATACCGAAAATGTTACACGCTTTACTTTTAACCATAACTGGGATTTTTCCGATTTCTACAACTTCTGAATCAACATGGCCATCTTTTTTAACAGTTAACTCAAGATAAATTGGAGCTGCATAAGTTAAATTCCTAATTCTTGCTTCGTGAGGCATTATTTTTGAAGAAGAACCATCTGCTTCTATAACTGTAGGATGCCCAACTTCAATTTTACCTAATTTAATCTCAAAATCATCTTGTTCAATAGAAGCTGAAAGTTCATTAACTATTTCTTGCATCCTATATTCTAAAAACTCGTTAAAAGAAATTAAATTTGATTCAACTAAAGAATGATCTTCAAGATATTTTTGAACAACAATATGTTTTTTTAAATTTGACATTTAAACCACCACTCTGAAATAAATATTTATTTCATCCCCTTCTTTTCTTTCAATTTTAATAAAATCTCCCACTTGGCAACCTTCTGGAAGAGATGGATCATTAAGGAAAATTTTTGGAATTTGGGATTTGGAAACATTTAACTTGTTAAGAATTTCTCCTGCTTCTTTTTCAGTTAATTTTATGTGTTTTGGTTGTAGAATGTGCATTTGAGGTTAATCGTCGGTGTTTTGGTTTAATCTAGCATAATTGTCTCCGCCAAATGAAAAACAATTATAATATAACAGACAGATTAATTTTTGGTTTTTAAATGTTTCGTTTTATTAAAAAATAAATTTTCAAAAACAATCATAAAAAATGGCCCCGACGGGATTTGAACCCGCGACACCTGGATTAAAAGTCCAGTGCTCTAGCCAGACTGAGCTACGGAGCCAATTTATTAATTACTCAGAATGGCTAGCCAAACCGAGCAATTTTAATTGCACAAAACTGTGCAAAGCACCTAACCTAATCGCAATTGAAATTGGGAGTTAAGCTACGGAGCCATTAATCAAAATAGAAATAATTTATTTATAAAACTATTCTTTCAAAGATGTTTTTTTATAAGGTCACCAAGTTCTTCTTGAGTTCTTGAACCAGAAATAATTTCAAGAACTTTCCCCTCTCTTAAAATAATAAATGTGGGAACAACGCTTACATCAAATTTTTGAGCAATTTCAGGAGAATCATCAATATTTACTTTCGCAAAAGAAACTTCTTCTTTAAATTCTTCAGCAAGATCTTCTATAACTGGGCCCATCATTACACAAGGCATGCACCATTCTCCAAAAAAATCAATAAATAGCAATCCTTCTTTCTTGAAAAATTTTTCAAATTCTCCATTTGTTAATTCCGGTACTTCTTCACTTTCCATCCAAAAATCAAGAAAATCCTTTTTATAAAATTTTATATTTTAGAACTAAACACACATTTCTCTTTTTATCCTTTTATGAGATTGATAATTTATTATATTAAAATCTTCCAATTCTAATTTATCAAAAGGTTTATCAGCAATTTCAAGAGTGCAAAGTTCTAAAGGATCATTTGCAAGTTGTTCAAGAATTGCTGTGACATGGTCGTAGTTTTCCATATTTCCATCAGCAGGTGCATTTTTATTTATCAATTCAACAACCTCAAGATAACCAGATTTATCTCCTTTTCTATCTTCCAAAGAAACAGCTTCATTTATTTTTCCTTGAACTTCTGAAAAATTTTCTTTATACCATTCTGTTCTCTCTCCTATTGAAGCATAGAAATGAGCATCTCCGAAAGTATGAACAAATGTTTTTGGAGTCATTCCAGCTTCTTTAGCAATTATTTGAGTTAATGCAGCATATTGTGCAATATTAAATGGAACTCCCAAAAACATATCACAACTTCTTTGATAAAGTTGCATTTCCATTTCTCCATTTTCGTTTGCAGTAGCTTGAAATAAAAGATGACAAGGAGGTAAAGACATATCCTCAATATCAGCAACATTCCATCCGGTTAAAATATGTTTTTTACCTGTAGGTTTTTTCTTTAAACCTTCAATCATAGCTCTAACTTGATCAATAAATTTTTCTTGATAAATTTTTCCTTGAACTGGAACAAAAACTCCCCTTTCATTTTTAATATATACTTGCCCTTGATTTTCAACAGGAGAAAATTTACTCCATCTTCTCCATTGCTTTGGATATATTGGTCCCGCATCTCCCCATTGTCCCGCAAAATTAGAATCTTCTTTAATTCTATTCCCATAGTCTTCTTTTGCAGCAGTCCATTCAGGAGAATATTTTTGCATTCCTTTAGGATAAATTCCTGCTTCAACCATTTTATCTAAATTATAATTAAAAACATCTGCTCTCCAAACCGGAGAACCCTTATCTTCAAGGTACTTGATATTTGTATCTCCTTTCAAAAACCACAATAATTCTGTAAACATAGATTTAGATTTAGCAGGCATTTGTTTTGTCGTCAGCAAAGGAAATCCTTTTGTTAAATCATACTCATTCTGGTATCCAAATAAAGAAATTATTCCCGACTCTTTACTTCCTCCCTTAAAATTTGAACGAGGAGAGGTCAATATTGCTTTAGCATGATCAAGGTATTGTTGCACCATTTAAAATAAAAATTTTTACTCTTTATAAGTATAATTATACTAAAATTATCTTTTTGAAATAATACCAAAAAATCCAGATTTATCTAAAGCCATGTTAAATAAAAGAGCTCCTAAATCCTTTTCTTTAATTAAACCATCAGAAGGATCAATATATTTTAAAAGAGGATCCCTAAATTCTTCCATTAAAACTACATGTCTATCCCAAGCAATTAATACGTGTTCTTTTTTTGAACTAATCAATAAATCGCTTGGTTCATTAAACGGAGTTTCATTATAAGAATACAAATTAAAATTATAACCTTGATTAAATAAAAAATTTTCAAATTTGGAATCATTAAAATAAAAACCAGATTCATCTTTATTTAACTGACTTGCAATTAATTCTTGAGAAAATTTCTTTTTATCTTTATCTAAAATAGCTTGAACAACGGAACACAAACAATAATTTCTTTTTTCTTGGGAAATTAAACTATAATTTTTCATTTTATATTTTTGGTCCTTTTTGATCAAGAAATTCTCCTTTATATCCTTTAGTAGATTTTGAACTTAATTGATGAAATTCAATTTGACAAATAAGATTTCCATAATTAACCTCTATAGGAATTTGAGCAGAATTAAATAATTCAAGAGTTATTTCCCCCCTGAAACCTGGACCTATGTGTCCTGCAGTTTGAACAATTAATCCTTTTCTACCTATTTTACTTTTTCCATCAACTCTAGCAGAAATATAATTTGGAAGGGTTAGTTTTTCTAAAGTAGTTCCTAAAATAAAATGATGTGGAAGAATAGTTATTTTTTCAGTTATTCTTTCCTCATGAGGAAAATCTTCATTTAGTTTTATTACTGCTTTTCCTAAATCATTATAATAACTTGGAATTAAAAAGTGATTGCCTAATCTAAAATCAATAGTTGCTCCTTGGACATTTTCTTTAATATAGGGTTCAATTTTGATGACCCCGTCTTGTACATACCTTTCAATATCTACATTAGATAAAATTCCCATAAAATATTTTTTCATTTAAACTTTTTAAATTAAATTATTCAAAATAATATAAATTATTTCAAACCACTACTTCCAAAACCTTTTTTTCCTCTTTCGGTTTTATCTAAATCTTTAACTTCTTCAATTATTCCGCAAACAATCGGTTGAATTAAAATCTGCGCAACTTTTTCGCCCTTTTTTATTTCATAAGGTTTACTGGATACATTAAGTAATGCAATTTTAATTTCCCCCCTGTAACCAGAATCAATAACTCCCGCCATTGTTTTAATTCCCTTAGTAGCCAAACCAGATTTATCCCAAACTAAAGCAACATATTTTTTTGGAACAGCAATGGCAATCCCCGTTGGAACAAGAGTTCTATGATGAGGCATTAAAAAAAGATCTGTATTTGAATATATATCCATTCCTGCATCTCCCGGATTTGCATAAGTTGGTAATTTTGCCGAAGAGTCTAATCTTTTAATTTTTATCTTCATAAAAATAAAACAAAGAATTAGTTTTTAAGAATTATTGTGGTGAAGATTAAGAACACTTTTCTCCACATCCGCAAGTTTCACATCCATTTTGAAAAATAATTGGAAAATTACACTCTGAGCAAACAATTCCTTTTTCTTCTCCATCTGGAACGTATTTTCTTAATGCCCTCAAAACACCTTTCTTCCAAGTATTAAATCCTTCCATTTCTTCATCGAGTTTTTCAACAATTTTAATTATGTGGGTAACAGGTGAACCTTCACGAAGCAAACCAGAAACTAATCTTGCATAATTCCAATATTCTCTATTAAATTGATGAGAGATTCCTCCAACAACATTTTCAAATCCAACTTCATTAGGATAAATAAAATCATACTGAGAACCTTTTCCTTGAATCTTAGATCCTATTTTTTTAATTTTTCCTTTATCTATCTCTTCTGGAATATAAAGCATAGATCCCTCTGGTTTACCTGTAAAAATTTCATAAGGTTTTCCATTTATAGTTCCAATAAAAGCTATCCAATCTTCTCCTCCATTATCGTTAGAATTTTTAAATCTCCAAAGATCTGCATCGATAATTTCAGGTCTGTCTTTAGGAAAAGTTAAATCTTCTAATTTATTACTTTTACGATTCATTACTCCTTGTCTAGAACCCTCTCTATAAACTGTCATTCCTTTACATCCAACTTCCCAAGCTCTCATATAAGTTGCTCCCACAATTTCTTCAGAAACATCCTCTGGCATATTAATTGTGACACTAATTGAATGATCTACCCATTTCTGAATTTCTCCTTGCATTCTAACTTTTTCGAGATAATCCACATCAGCAGAAGTGGCTTTATGATAAGGAGAAACTTCAATTATTCTTTTAAATTCTTGAGATTCTGGATCCATTTTTTCAACTTCTTCAAGATTATAACCATTAATAATTAACCAATCCCTGAATTTGTGATGGAAAACATTAAAATCCTGCCATTTAGTTCCGTCTTTATCCACCCTGCTAACTTCAATTTCTGGATCATCTTTATTTACTTTGGTGCTCCTAACATAACTTAAAAGATAAGCTGGTTCTATGCCTGAAGTGGTTTGAGACATCATGCTAACAGTTCCTGTTGGAGCAATAGTTAACAAAGCAATATTTCTTCTTCCATGTTTAACCATTTCTTCATATAAGTTTGGATCGACTTCCGCTAATCTTTTTATAAAAGGATTATTTTTTTCTAATTCTGGATTATAAATTCCAAAAGCCCCTCTTTCTTTTGCTAGCTCTACTGACCCCCTATAAACTTCAGTAGAAAGAGTCCTATGAATCTCTGTTGAAAATTCAGTGGCCTCGGGAGTTCCATAAGTATAACCCAAAGCAGCAAGCATATCTCCTTCTGAAGTAACTCCTATTCCAGTACGTCTTCCTCCATTATTTTTTTCTCGAATTTTTTGCCATAATGTCCTCTCTCTTATTTTCAATTCTTCTGGTTCACCATCTGAATCTATTTTCCTTAGGATTTCTTCTATCTTTTCTCCTTCGAGATCAACTATGTCATCCATAACTCTCTGAGCATATCTTGCATGTTGACGAAACTTTTCTTTGTTAAATCTGGCTTCAGAAGTAAAAGGATTTTCTACATAATTAAATAAATTAATTGACAATAACCTACAAGAATCATACGGGCAAAGTGGAATTTCTCCGCAAGGATTAGTTGAAGTAGACTTATACCCAAATTCTGAATAAACATCTGGAACAGATTCTCTTTCGATAGTATCCCAAAATAAAACTCCCGGTTCTGCAGATTTCCAAGCATTATGGATAATCTTTTCCCAAAGAGCTCTAGCATCAATTTCTCGTGTATAAATTGGATTATTTGAATCTACAGGAAACTGTTGAAGATAAGGTTTATCTTCTATGACTGCTTTCATAAAATCATCTCTAATTTTTATAGAAACATTTGCTCCCGTAATCCTCTCAGTATCTAGTTTAGCATCAATAAATCTTTCTGCATCAGGATGTCTTATATCTAAACTTAACATTAAAGCTCCACGACGTCCTCCTTGAGCAACTTCTTTAGTAGAATTAGAATATCTCTCCATAAAAGGAACAACTCCCGTAGAAGTCAAAGCACTATTATTAACATGACTTTCATACGGCCTTATATGTGAAAGATCATGTCCTACTCCTCCTCGACGTTTCATTAATTGAACTTGCTCTTCATCAACGGCCATTATTCCTCCATATGAATCAGCTCCGTGCCCAATAACAAAACAATTAGAAAGAGAAACAATTTGTTTATTATTTCCAATACCGAACATATTGCTTCCTCCTGGAATTAAATATCTAAAATTATCAAATAAATCAAAAATTTGCCCTTCCGAAAGTTGATTTTCTCCCCCGTATTTTGCTTCAATTCTAGCAATTTCACTTGCCATCCTATGATGCATTTGATTTGGACTACCTTCATATAAATTTCCTTGAGAATCCTTAAGAGCATATTTTTCAACCCATTTTTTAGCGGCAAGTTCATCTCCCCTAAAATAATCCAAAGAAGAATTAATTGCCTCTTCCTTAGAATAAATTCTCAAATCACTTCTAACAACTCTCGGAGAATCAAATTTATCGCTTAACTCTTTTCCCATCTTAGTTTTTAATTTTCATCCTTTTTAACTTTTTATTTAATTTGAAATACATTTTACAAACTTTTTATCTCCTTTATAAAATCATCAATTTCTTTGAACTCCCTATAAACTGAAGCAAAACGAACATACGCAACCTTGTCTATTTTTTTTATTTTATTCATTACCATTTCACCCAGTTTTCTTGATTCTATTTCTTTTTTTCCTTTTCTCCTTATATCTTGTTCAATTGAATCTGCAATTTCTTCTATTTTATTTCTTGGAATCGCTCGCTTTTCAAATGCCCTATCCAAAGCTCGCTTTATTTTTTCTAAATCAAATCTCTGACGAGATTTATCTTTTTTTATTACGTAAATTTCCGATTCAACCACATTCTCGTAAGTCGTATATCTTCTACCACACTTTAAACACTCTCTTCTTCTACGAACTCCTTCAGGAGAACTCCTCTTATTTGTTACCTTGGATTTTGTATCGCCGCAAAATGGACAATTCATATTTTTTATTAAATACAATATATTGTACTTAATACCCCCTTAAATTACCACTAATGGTATTTTGTAGATTATTAAAAATTAATAAGTATTTAAACATTAGTAATTATTTTTTGGTGAAAATATTTGAAACTATAAAGGAAAGGTAACAAAAACGAAAGATTTATTAAATAATAATCTCCCCCCGAATTATGATAAATTTATTTAGTAAAGGAAAAAAATTTGAAGATCTAGTAGATATCTCAAGTGAATACAATCTCTCTATTTTAAGATTAAACCTAATCTATGAAAAAATCATAAATAAACAATACAACAGAGAGCTTTTAACAAAAGAAAATTATAAAAATGGAATAAAGGAAAGAATAGAATCGGATTCTATTGAAATTTTAAAAAGATATTTAAGTTTGCATTACAAAAAAAGAAACCAAAAACCATAAAAATAAAATTTTTCTCAATATAATATGAAACCTGAATTATTGGCTCCAGCCGGAAGTTTTTCAACTTTAGTTACCGCAATAAATGCAGGAGCCGACGCGGTTTATTTCGGATTAAAAGAATTTTCTATGCGAGCAAATGCAAAAAACTTTACAATTAAAGATTTAGAAAAAATAAATAAAATTTGTGGAAAAAAAACAAAAAAATATTTGACTTTAAATATAATAATTTACGACGAGGAATTAAATAAAATAGAAAACATTTTTAAAAAAATAAAAGGAAAAGTTGATGCAACTATCTGCTGGGATTTATCCGTTATTAATTTATGTAAAAAATACAAAATTCCTTTCCATATTTCAACTCAAGCGTCAGTTTCAAATACTGAATCAGCAAAATTTTATAAAAAACTCGGAGCAGAAAGAATAGTTTTAGCGAGAGAATTAAATTTAAAACAAATAAAAAAAATTTCTAAAATAATTCCTGTTGAAACATTCATCCACGGAGCAATGTGCGTAGCAATATCCGGAAGATGTTTTATGTCCCAAGATTTATACAATCGTTCGGCAAATCGAGGAATGTGCACACAAGTTTGTAGAAGAAGTTACACAATTAAAGACGAAGAAGGTAAAGAATTAAAATTAGAAAGAAACACAGTCATGTCTGCAAAAGATTTATGCACTCTGCCTTTCATAGAGAATTTGAAAAAAACTGGAATAACTTCATTCAAGATAGAAGGAAGAAACAGAGATGAAAGATATGTTGACAGCGTAGTAAAGGTTTACAGAAAAGCAATAGATAAAAAATTAAATAAAAAAGAAATTGAAGAAGGATTAGAGGAATTAAAAAAAGTTTATACAAAAGGATTTTCTTCTGGATTTTATTTAGGTTTACCGACTTCGGATGATTTTTCAAACACTGAACATTCTGCCGCAACGGAAAAAAAAGAATTCGTGGGAAAAATTACTCACTATTATCCTAAAATAGAAGTAGGAACTGTTTACATTAATACTGGAGAAATAAAAGTGGGAGATGAAATCGCAATAATTGGAAACACAACTGGAATTGAAAAATTAAAAATAGAATCCCTTGAAATAAAAGGAAAAAAAGTTGCTTTAGCAAAAAAAGGACAAGAAGTCGGAATTCCTCTTCCTCGTGTAAGGAAAAATGATGAAGTTTATCTTGTTAAAGAAAATTTTAATCTTGGTAGTATATAGGACCAGTTTCAGGATAATAATGTTCTTCATTACAATAAATTTTATTTCCTTCTTCGTCTAAATAATATGCAATTGTCTTCACTTTTTCTGGAAAGAAGGTTAAATTGGGAAATTGTAGATAATTTGTTCCCCCGGGAAGATTAAATGGATTTGTATTTAGTCCTTTTCCTGGAAGGAAACCAGCACCTAACTTGATTACACTTTCATTAGAAATATTATACCAATATTCTTGAGATCTATTAAAAAATACAGCAGAAAAATTAAATGGTTTATTAATTCCTTCATTTAACCTAGTGAATTGAATTAAACATGCTAAATCCGTAAGCGAACACATAAAATAATTAAATCTAAACCCTACTCCAGCACATCTATTATTAAATTCAAAACTCTTAGTTTCGGAACATAAATGTTCTTTTCCAAATTCATCTCTGAAAAAAGGCGTGACCTCAACCTTGTTTGCATTTGATAAATCTGAAGTTATTTCGGAAGTTATTATTGAAAGAGGGGACAAACCTTCTTCAAAATTAGAAGGAGAAGATTTTTTATCAAAATAAGAATTACTAAAAACTACCTTTGCATAAAAAGGAATATCTGCTCCCAAAGAATTTCTCTTTAGAGTAACGCTGTATTTTCCAACCTCAAGCTCACTCGCTTTTAAAATTTCAAGCTCAACGCCCATACAAGTATTTTTGACATAAACACTTTCCCGATTTTTTTCAATTAAATTATGAGCCACGCTCCAAACAACTCCTATAGCAACAAGTGTTAATAGAATTATTATAAGAGTCGTAACAATCTCCGATAAACCTCTTTTAAACTTCATTAAATTGAAAAGTTGCTTTGCTATAAAAACATTCCCTTCTCAAATAAAATAAAAAATAAAAACAAAAAATAAAAATTAATTTCCAAACTCAAAAGTACTTGTTATTGAACAAAGTTGAGCTGCTCCCGATTCATCCTTAAAATACGGAGTAATCTCTACCTTAGTTGCATTAATTATTGTTCCATTAATTCTCTCTGTTTGAGTTTCTAAAGGAGATAAACCTTTAGTAAAATCTATCGGTACTGAATTATCTTCCTCATTAAAGAAAACCAATTTTGCAAAAAATTCATCTTCAGTTCCAGCCGCACCCCTAGATAAAGTTACGTTATAAAAAGTCTTACCTATATTTGCAGGATCACTATAATTGTAAAAGACCTTAGTTGCCTTTATATCTACATCTAAACACGTAGCAGTCACACTTATTGTTTTTTTACTATTATCCATTAAATTGCTAACAACTGCCCAAATTATTGATGTAGCAACAAGAACCAATAGAATAATTATTAGAGTTGTAACCACAGTTGATAAACCTCTATTATTTTTTTTCATCATTTTACCTCCTTTCATAATACAAATATAAGAAGATATAGAAAAACCAATATAAAAAACTTACTAAAATAAAAAATGGTGGGCATAAAGCCCAAAAAATAAAAAAATAAAAAATTAACTAAATTTATGCTGCAACACAACCAAAACCAGTAGTAGTATCCTCATTGTCTTCAATACAACAATATTGTGTATTTTTAACCGTGTAGATACTTCCATTCGCACATATTTGATTATTAGTACAAATTTTTCCATCAAGTTCAGCACAACTCTTCATTAAATATTGTGATTCTTCTTCAACTTCAGTACCACTATTTTGTATAAGAGGAAGAACGAAAGCCCATATTAATCCTATAGCAACAAGAACTAAAAGAACTATGATTAAAGTTGTAACCACTGTAGACAAACCTTTATTATTTTTTTTCATAATATCACCTCCTTTCATATTCTCTTAGCATAAAGCTATAGATATATAATGCAAAAACTAGTATAAAAATGTTTTTATTCAAAAAAGAACAGATCTATAAAATTTAAAATTTAAAACTACTAGTTGTAGGACAAAGATAAGTCTTTCCAGATTCATCTTTATAATAAGGAGTAATTTCTAATTTATTTGCATCCAAAATTCCTGATTCTATATTTTCCTTTTTGGAATAAAGTGGTTTCAGGCCTATACTGAAATCTAAAGGATTACTTGAATCTGTATCATTTGAAAAAACAAGTTTAGCATAAAAAAATTCATCAGGACCAGAGGAAGTTCTTGAAAGAGTTACTGAATAATTTGTAAGACTATTATTAACAATAGTAGTTGCTCTTATACTTACTTCCATACACATAGCACTCGTTCCCATCGCCTCTGTATTTTTAGATAAAAGATTATCTACTACACTCCATATAATTGCAGTTGCAATCAAAACTAAAAGTATAATTATTAAAGTAGTTACAATCGTTGACAAACCTCTTCTGTTTTTCATTTAACCTCTAAATTACCTAAATATGAATTAAAACTAATATAAAAAGCTTACCATTTTATTGCTTATTAAAATTATCAATTATTTGAAAAAAATCCTTAGAAGAGATTAATTTATCTGATTCAGTTAAACCTCTGTTTTCTAAAAAAAGAGAAAAAGCCTTTCTTGTGTATCCTCTTTTCCTTAAAGAAGAAACAGTTGGAAGTTTCAAATCATCCCAACCAGAATACTCTCCGGAATTTATCTTTTCAACTATTTTTCTTTTTGATAAAACTAAATCTTTGAATTTTATTCTTCCTATAAAAAAAGTCCAAGGATATTTTTTTCCAAAAATTTCAAAAATCATTTTCTGTCTTTCGGCATTGTCTTTATGATCCTTTCCTCTTATTATGTGTGTCATGCCTAATTCCATATCATCAACAGAAACAACTAAATTCATTAGGGGCCAAACCCGATATTTATTTTTTTGAATAGGGTGAGAACTTTCGTTTATCCTCGCCAAAGGAAAATCTCTCATAGCAGGATTAGGGTTATTAATTCCTCCATATTTTTCTGGAGTTTTAAATCTCAAAACGCACTCTCCTGGCTTATATCCTTTTTTATCTAACATTTTTTTCCAAGAATTTAAATTTTCTTCAACACTTTTTTTTCTACACTCACAAGATTTTTTTATTCCCGCATTTTTTTTAAATTCTTCCTGAGAACAAAAACAAACATAAGCAGAATTTTTTTCTATAAGTTTTTTTGCGTATTCATAATAAATTTTCATTCTATTAGAAGAAATTAAAAATTCTGCAACATTACCAAAAATCCAATTTGAATCTTCAACTATTTTTTCATAAGCATCTTTCAAAACCGCTTCAGGATCTGTGTCGTCAAAAATAATATAGAATTTACCTCCATATTTTTCAACATATAACGAAGAAACTAAATTAGAAATGACATGCCCAACATGCATCGGCCCAGAAGGAGCAGGTCTAAATCTCATAATAACTCCAGATTTTGGAACATTTGGCAATTCAGGCAATCCTTCTCTAATCTCTCTTTCAGAAACTAAATCTTTTAATTTTTCAAATTCTTTTTCTTGTTTAGCCAAACTAAATCTAGAAATTTCTTCAACAACTTTATTTATTTTTAACATAACTTCTTTTACTTCGGATTTTTCCAAACCCTCATTAAATAGAGCCGACAAAACTGCCCCAGAATTTGCTTTTCCTTTATGAGAAATTGCATTTTTTAAAGCATAAGCTTTTATTTTTTTATCAATATTTTCAATCATAATTTAAATCGGAAATTAAACTTTATTAATTTAATTAATACCCAATCCTTTCTTTTCTTTCAAGAACTTCAATACGCTGTTTAAGTTGATATATTTGATTTTCTAAATCTTCTATTCTATTAGTCATATCTATCAATCTTTTCGCAAGTTTTTTCTTTTTTTCATCTGAATCTGAATTATAACTCTGAGTCTCACCAGAACTAGAGCTATCAAAAAAAGCTGGAAAAGGAACTTCTTCCGTTTGAGAAGGAACACTTTCGGACTTAGAATTTTCTTTGAATCTATTAATTCTTTCCTGATTTGACATCATTCTGCCAGAAAGATCAACATATCCCTTTTTTTTAGACCAAAAAACCATACAGAAATAAAGCATTTCTTATTTTTAAGTATGTTGGTAGGTTTTTTAAATATTAGTTATCTCTTAATATAATGGTGAGTTTTAAATCTGTTTCAGATATAATTCAAGAAATTAGTCCGTATTACAAAGCACGGACAGAAGAAAAAAATAAAGGAAAAAGAGATTACGTTGCCGAGCAAGAGCATAAGTTAATTTACGATTCTACAACTGAAACTCTTGAACCAATTTATTTTTTTATTTTAGATTTAATGAAGGATTTTGGATTTCAAACAGAAAAATTAATTGACAATTTCGTTTCTTCTTCGGGTTCTCAACACTTCGGAGAAATGGGCCAAAGATCATCTATAATGCAACAACAAGGTTCAAAACTTATGGGGGATATAAATACTGTTTTAAGAAGCATACTTAATTTAATTTATGATTTAAGAGAATTTAAAATAAGAATGGAAAATTATAAAGATTTAGAAAATCCTAAAAAGAAAGATGCGGCTATTTTAAGTTTAAAACAAATTTGGATGGATAAGGTAGACATTCAAAAAGGAAATTCTTCAATAAAAGCTATGGCCATGAGTCAAGGAGGTTTTGTAACTCTTATAGACGGATTTTTGGCTGCAAAAGATGAAAACGAAGTTGAAAAAATGGATTTAAACCAAATTGTAAAAAGAATACTCAAATCTAGAATTTACGAATTTAATGTATGGTTAAAAGAATCAGGAGCTGAATTGGAAAAAAGATACAAATTAGAAAGAACTTATTTGAAAAGCCAAGTAAATGCATTAAAAATATATTCTCGTTGGGCAAAACCTTATATGAGAGCAGCTCAAGAGTTAGAAATGTCCGAATCCGGAAAAAGACCCGAACTAGTAAAAATGTTTAACACCTTAATTCTGGAACTAAGTTTAATGGGAAAAAGAAAAGTTTCCTTAGATTATCCTCACAAGTATAAACAAAAAAGAGAATATTATTCTGTGGTTCTAATAGATTTCTTTTTCAGAGGAATTCCTAGTCGTTCTCAACAAGGTTACGTTATGGGAGGGCGAGCTGAAGTAACATTCCGATCTTACTCTCTAAACGAAGAAGAATTAAAAAAATTAGATCACGAGCTAGAAAAATCAGATTTAGGCTCAGCTTTATCTTTAATTGAAGGAGCAACCACTGAAAGTTTAGGTGAACTTCAGGAAGATATAAATTATTATCTTGAAGAAGAAAAAAAAGAAAAAGGAGAATCCAAAAAAGTATTTCTCTCAACAGATAAATCAAATCCTTTCAAGGCATTAATTGGAGGATACGATGAAGGTGGATCTCCCTTCAAAGGAATTTTTTCTAAACCAAAAAAAGTAGATGCAAAAAAATTTGATCCTTCTAAAGATGAAATAAAAAAAGACGATTGGATTGAAAAAAATTATTTAAGAAATGTTGCCGCAGAAGGGGCGCTACAATCTGCATTTAAGTTCTTCGATATTTATAAAAAAGCGCACCAAATGGCAAGTTACACTCAATTTCCCCAGAAAGATTTTGTTTAATAATAAAAATAAAATTTCAAAGATCGGAAGAGCACACGTCTGAACTCCAGTCACCGAATACGA
>CALJLT010000006.1 GCA_937982425.1 uncultured archaeon
TGAATTTCAAATGCAACAATTTGGTCTTGGTCTAGAAAAGGGCTTTGATCCTAGAAAATTATCAGGAATAGCAGATGAAGACTTAATTAATAAAATTAGACCAATGATTAATCATTTAGAAGATTCTTATATTCTTCTTTTAGAAGTTTATGAAGAATTAAAAATAAGAATGGATAGTGAATTAGATTTAGTATTGCAAGGTCAAAGAGATTTAATGTTTGGGACAATTGAGCAAATAAAAGCAAGAAAAGATGAACTTATAAAAGATATGGTTGAAGCTGATAAAAAACTTCAAATCCTAAGAGAAACAAGCGGTGGAATCGAATGGAAGATGAAACAAGAATTACAACAGGCGATAGCAACAGATACCCTTTCTGAATTAAACAAACTTTATCAAAATGAATTAGGCTCTACTTCAGTTGCTGGAGAACTTGCTGCGTCTGAAGCTACAGAAAGTAGATTCTTAGAAAATGCTGCAGAAGCAACAGAAAATCCTGCTGCAAAAGCAAGATTAAGACAGCAATCAATAGAAAAAGCACAACAGTCTATTAAGAATTTAAATAGATCTTCACAGCCAGGAATTTCAGACACAAGTGATAGAAAAGAACATATAGGTTTTTAAAATTTTATGATTGATAATAAAGATATAAGAGATCTAATAGAGTATTCTTCTTATTTAGATATTAATGATTTTAATATAAAAGAATCTCCTATTTTTTCTACTCCGGTTGATTCAGAAATTAATATTTACAATGAAGAAAATATTCCATTGAAAACTGGAATGGGTTCCGGTTTTATTGACAACCAAAGAATGGAAACATCTCTCCCTGGAGGAGCTATCCCAGAAAAAATAGGGACTAGTGATAAAACAATTGGGGCCATTGTTGGAGATGGTCCTCAGAAAGTTTCCACTCAACCAGATAATGCTGTTTGGTCTCAAATGGTCAAGCAAATAAATGATGAATACAAAAAACAAACTTCTACATATAAATATATTGGGAGTCAAGAAAATATTTCTAAAGATTGGAATACAATGGCTCAAAAAGTCAACAAAGACCCAAATACTTTTTTTAATACAGCAAAAAATACATTTGCTAAAGTCGCTCAAGGGGTGCAAACATATCGGGCCAACCAAGAATATCAAGGCCCAGAAAATTTACAAGATGCATCTAAAACTTTTATGTCAATATTAACAAATGATATGATGCAAATGTCGCGAGGCCCAGAAGAAGCTAATATGGCTGCGGCTTCTCTTGAAGGAACTTCAATGGGAAAGATGTTGGCAGGCGGTGGCGAAGAACAGCAGCAATTATCATGGAATGTTTTTGAAGATTTTCTAATATATACAGATAAATATGCTCAATTTATGAAACAAGCAAATCCTAATTTTGACACATCTATTTTATTTGATATGAGAGATAGATATTTAGATCAAGCAACTATGACAAGAGGGAAAGAATGGGCTCAAGGTGTATCTGATGAAAGAGAAAAGTTTTTAAATGAACAAAAAAGAATTAAAGATATGATGAAAGAAAATG
>CALJLT010000007.1 GCA_937982425.1 uncultured archaeon
ATACCTCACGGACGGAAAGCTTGGGCATCTCTGCATATTGCGATATTCTCCCTAAAATTTCCTTTTCCCCTACTTTGGCCTTATACCAATCTCTCAACAAATCATAGCTAAGCTTTCCTGAGTCTAGCAGTGCCTGAATAATTTTATCTGATACGCCTTCTCTTTTTAGCCTGAGGCGATCTGCTATGCTAAGCTGGAATATTTTCCCTGATTTACGCACTCGTTCTATAATGACCTTTTCCTCTTGTTTTTCTCTTACCCATGCAAGGATATTTTCCAGAGTGGCCTCTTCTTTGAAAGGCCATGGGCCTAGAGAACGAATGAAATCGTCGGAAAAACCTTTTTGTCTAAGTTCTATGACATCTTTTTCCTGAAGATTCAAGATAGTGGATGTTTTTTTTACTTCAACCAGTATCTCTGATTCCGATATACCACTTTCTTTAAGCCATAAAATTTCTTCTAGTTTGAGCTGCTGTGCAAAAAGAGTAGAAAAAAAGCACAACAACAGAATATACAAACATCGCTTACGATACAAGAGATAAGACATGGATTTCCCTTTCTCAAGTAAAATGATTCAAAACAAATAAGTACTTCTATACTAAATTGTAAGACAAAAATCAAAAATTGCAAGAAATTGTTTTTCGATCTTCAAGCTGTTATGATATTTTTTCCAAAATATGTTAAAACATGACTTTCGGATATTTGATATAATCTTTTTTTATGACTATAAAAGCTTAAAAGAGGAGATATACCTATTCTAACGTTTTCTATGGTCATAGTCTTATTTATAAAATATCTTAAATAACAAAGCCTGCTGGCATCGGTCCAAAATTTGCTTCCAGGAATAAAAAAAGAGAATACAAGACATTGTATCTTCCTGGCAAAAGGAGCTAGAGAAGCTTTTTTCTTGTTCCAGGCGGCACTGTTTTTATTCATTCAAAACTTGGATTTTCCAAGTTTTGAATGAATATCAAAACATTCATCTTGAATGTTTTGGATGCCATTTTTGCTCTAATCCATTGCAAGAAAGTGGATTGGAAAACTTGGATTTTGAATGTTTTGCTTTTGCCTTTTTCCCTTTTCTTTCCATTCAAAACATTCGTTTTGAATGTTTTGAATGCCTTTCTTTAAAAAAAAATTTCTAATATCATGGGCAAGAAAGAGTTCGAAAACTTGGATTTTCCAAGTTTTGAATGAATATCAAAATATTCATCTTGAATGTTTTGGATGCCATTTTTGCTCTAATCTATTGCAAGAAATGAGTTTGCAAAACATTCATTTTGAATGTTTTGCTTTTCTCTTTTTCCCTTTTCTTTCCATTCAAAACATTCGTTTTGAATGTTTTGAATGCAATTCTTTGAAAGAAATCTTCTAATATACTGAGAAAAAAGGAGTTGGAAAACTTGGATATTCCAAGTTTTGAATGAATATCAAAACATTCATTTTGAATGTTTTGGATGCTATTTTTGCTATAATCTATTGTAGAAAAGGAGTTTGGAAAACATTCATTTTGAATGTTTTGCTTTTGTCTTTTTCCCTTTGCTTTCCATTCAAAACATTCAAAACGAATGTTTTGAATGCAGTTCTTTGAAAGAAATCTTTCAATATCATGGGCAAGAAAGGGTTGGAAAACTTGGATTTTCCAAGTTTTGGTAACCCATTTCCCATAATATATTTGAATAAAATCTTACTTTTTTTTTAACATTTTATTCAGACCCAGAAAACCACGTCCTCTGGACGTGGTCAGAGACAATTGGCT
>CALJLT010000008.1 GCA_937982425.1 uncultured archaeon
AAAAAATATTACTTCAGATTGTCCAAATGGTTTTGTTAATGGAGTGACTGAAAAACAAAATTCTAGCGGAAATTGGCTTTCTTTTATAGTTAATTTGGAAGGTGTTACTATAGCGCCAGGTATTTTTGGTATGATTTCCCAAATATTATCTTCTTTTTTTTCTCCAGAAATTCCTACAAATATATGAAACGGAAAGTTTTGATATAATATCATTTTTTGATAATAATCAACCTTTACGCTGAAAAAACGAGGAGTTCTTTCTGTTCTTTTCTCTACTTTTTTTGTATTTTTTTTTTAATGGTTATTGTGTGCAAACGTTTATTTTCTGTATCTATTATCCTAGATTTATGTTCTGTTGCTTCTGGCAATTCTGGGATAGATAAATTAGCTGGTGCTAAATCATTTGGTTTGCTTACTTGAGAAACTAAATCAACAGGTTTATTTTTAAAAGAAACACCATTTTCAATTTCTTGTATTATATTTTTGTCAGAAAGAAATAATTCTTTTTGATTTGAATCTTCCAAAAAAGAGGCTAAAGATTCCTTTATTCCTGCTGATATAATAAAGAAATCATTTAAACCTAGCATTTCAAAAAGTTGAGAGATTTTTCTAGGAACATCTGTAAGTTGTATATTTATTCCATTTTTCTTAAACTCTTCGCAAAAATTTGCAAGAAGAGCAATGCCAGTACTATCCATGCCTGTAGTATTTGAAAATACTACAAGGATATTTTTATGCTCATTTTTAGATTTTATCTCTTTAAAAAGAGAATCTAAATTAGGAGCAGATAATTTATCCAGATTTCCAGTTATCCTTACTTCTATATATTTTAAGTTATATTTGGATAAATTTTGAAGTTTAAATTCTATATTTGCCATTTAAAAGCATTCCAATTTAAGCCAAAGAACCGTTTAAGATTCTTTGGCTTTAGATTATTTTTTCTTTTTTGTCATTTTCAATAACTGACCCTTGTTAGGTAAAGGGAACACTTCCAATCTATCTACTTTTCTGGCAATCATTCTTAGCCTATTATCTTGTTGTCCTCCTTGAACAAGGAAAGGATTGAGAGATTTGATGCCTATAATCATTTCA
>CALJLT010000009.1 GCA_937982425.1 uncultured archaeon
TTATTTTTTTTTTAATGATAAGGCGAACTACGAGATCTACACTCTTTCCCTACACGACGCTCTTCCGATCTAAATATAACCTAAAAAACTTTATAACCTAAAGAAACCTTTTCTATTTATGATAAGAAATGTTTTAGAAATAAAAGAAAAAATAATAAATTTTTTAGAAAAAAATGGACCAACAATACCTATTTATATCTCTAGAGAAATTGGTATGGATTTAATGTTTACTTCTGCATTTTTATCTGAATTAATTTCTGAAAAAAGAATAAAATCCACTTATCTTAGAGTTGGGAGCTCTGCGATTTACTTTTTAGAGGGGCAAGAAGAAAAATTAGAAAGTTTTTCAGAACACTTAAAATCAAAAGAAAAAGAAGCTTATGAAAAATTAAAAAAAGAAAGATTTTTGCAAGATGATGATCAAGAACCTGCTTTGAGAATTGCGTTAAATTCAATCAAAGATTTTGCAATTCCCATTAAAAAAGAAAATAATAAATTAATTTGGAAATATTTCTTAGAAAAAGATTCTTCTAAACAAAAAGAAGACAAAATTGAAAAAGTAAAAAAATTAAAAAATGAAAAAAAATTTCCTGAAAAAAAGAAAAAAGAAAAAAAAACATCCGAAAAAAAAGAGGAAAAGTTCCTAGAAACAATAAAAGAAAAATTAAAAGAAAATAATGAAGAAATTGAAGAAATCATGGGATTAAATAAAGATATGATAATCTTAAGAGTAATCAAAGGAAAAAATAAAAGAATATTAATTGTTCTAAATAAAAAATTAATTTCCGAAAAAGACATTTTAAATATTTTTAAAAGAGTCGAGAATTTAGAGGAAAAATATTCTATTTTAATTAAAGGGGAACCTTCAAAAAAAATAAAAACCTTGTTTAATGCATTCAAAAATCTAGAATCTATTGAATCTACATAATGAAAAGCTTTAAAAAAGAAATAAGTCACAAATAAACATGGGAAAAATAAAATCAAAGCAAGTTAAAAGAGGGGCACACCAACTTTTAGATGAAGGAGTTCCTTTTAGTCAAGACTTTTCTAAAAATAAAAAGATATTGGGAAAAGAAATGCCTTCAAAAAAAATGAGAAACAAAATGGCAGGATATCTTTCTAGATTTATGAAACAAAGGAAAAAAGAAGTAGAAGAACTAAAAACAGAATAATTCTAAAAACTTAAAAACCTTTTAATTCTTTTTAAAATAACGAAAGGCTCCATAGCTCAGTTGATTAGAGCGCTGCTCTCATGAGGCAGAGGTCGGGAGTTTGAATCTCCCTGGAGCCATCAAAATACAAAAAATAAAAATAAAAAAATAAAACTCTTTTTACCCAGGAAAGTTATTGAATATGAAAGATTATTTCTTTTTCTTTTTAACAACTTTCTTCTTTGTAGCTTTTTTCTTTACAGCTTTTTTCTTTGCAACCATTTTTAATCTCCTCCTTTTTTTATAGGACTTTCACTGAAAGAAATTCAGATAATTAAATGCCCTTATAAAAAAGTAAGAACAATTTCCTTTAAATATTTTTTTATTTTGTCAAAAAAATATTTTTTTATAAAAAAATAGATTATTTTTGTCGACGAGAAAAATAATTTATAATTCTTCAAAAGAAATTTCTTCAAAAATTAATTTTCTAAGGGTATCTCTTAAATCTTTGATTAAAATTCTTTTTTGTTCTTTAGAATTCCTTTCTCTTAATGTAACTGTTTTATCTTCAGATGTTTTATCGTCAATAGTTAAGCAAAAGGGGGTACCTATTTCATCATTACGAGCGTATCTTCTTCCAATAGAACCAGAACGATCATAACTAACATTCCATTCTTTTCTTAGATCTTTAACTATTTCATTTGCAATTTCCTCATATTCTTCTGATTTAATTATTGGAAAAACAGCAACTTTAATCGGAGCTATTTTTGGATTAAAGTTTAAGAAAACATTTCCTTTATCGTCGGATGAGTAAGCCTCATAAAGTAAAACCAAAAGAGTTCTTTCTACTCCAAAACTAGGTTCACAAATTACATTAGGCAAAAATTTATTGCCTGATTCTTCATCAAGCAAACTTAAATCTTTTTTTGAAAACTTTTGATGCTGACTCAAATCATAATCTCCTCTATCGGCAATTCCTATTAATTCTTTCCAACCAAAGGGGAAATTATATTCGATATCCCAACAATCCGTTGAATAATGAGCAAGTTCTTCTTTATCATGTTGCCTTAATCTAAAATTTTTTAAATCACAGCCCATGCTCTTAAACCAAAGAAGACATTGTCCAATCCAATAAGCATGCCAATCTTTTCTAATTATTTTATTATTGAATGCTTCAAATAAATTCATTTTAATTTCTTTCTTATTTCCAGAGGATAAAATAGAAATTTCTAAATTTGGGATTTCAAAAGGACATTTTTGTCTTGATTTTATAAAATATTCTATTTCCATCTGTTCAAACTCCCTGCATCTAAATAAAAAATTCCTTGGGGCTATCTCATTTCTAAATGATTTTCCTATTTGAGCAATTCCAAAAGGAACTTTTAAACGAGAAAGAATAACCGATTCTTTGAAATTTGAAAAAATCAATTGAGCTGTTTCAGGACGAAGATATCCTTCGCTATCTTCTCCAACTTTTGTTTTAAACATTAATTCAAAATCTCTAACAGAAGAAAAATCAAAGACCCCTCCACATTCACACTTAATTTTTCCAATTTCAGATTTGTCAATCTTACTAGGTTTTTTGCATTTTTTACATTTTACAAAAACATCACTAAAGTTTTCTAAATGACCCGAAGCCCTCCAAATCTGAGGGTGCGTTATAATAGAACCATCAATTTCGACAATTTCTTCTCGAGATTTAACAAAAAAATCAGACCAAGATTTTTTTATATTCTTCTTCAATTCATTACCTAATTCAAGATAATCAAAAAACCCAGAAAAACCCCCATAAATTTCTCCAGAAGGTACAACAAATCCTTTCCTTTTACAAAATTTGGACATTTCATCGATAGATAGCGTTTCTTTCTTCTCCATAATTAAACAACTCTAAACCATTATTTAAAATTATTTATTGCCCCAAGACCTTAATCAAAATTCTTTTTTCTCTTTGACCATCAAATTCTCCGTAAAAAATTTCCTCCCAAGGGCCTAATTCTAATTCAAAATCTTGTACAGAAACGACACACTCTCTCCCCATAATTGTTCTCCATAAGTGGGCAAATCCATTATCTTCCCCAGTCCTGTTATGAAAATAATCTTTTCTCTTAGGAGCCAATTTCTCCAGCAATTCTTTAAAATCCTCTAGGAGACCAGATTCATTATCATTAATAAAAATTGAAGAAGTTATGTGCATAGGATTAACCAAAACAAGACCATCTTGAACCCCCGATTCCTTAACAATTTTTTTAACTATTTCAGTAATATGCACAAACTCTATTTTTTCCTTAGTATTGATTTTTATTTGTTTTGAATATACTATCATTTTAAAAAAAAGCGCGGACCGGGACTCGAACCCGGGAAAATTCGCTCTGCAGGCGAACGCAGTAGCCGCTGTGCCATCCGCGCATACTAATTCAATAAATTAAGAACTTTTAAAGTTATTCCCAATAAAAATTTAAACCAGCAGCTTTTTTTATTAAGCCTTTTCTATCCTCAGGTATATCTTTTCTCTTAGAATTCTTCAAGTAATTTTTTATTTTCTTTTCTTTTTTTTCTAATGAAATATTCGGATTCGTGTGTGGACCTCCAATACACCCTCCTTCACAAAATAAACAATCAACAAATCTAATTTTAGATTTTTTATTTTTCAAAAATTTTTTGACGTTTTTTATTCCATCTATGCAAATAGATTCTTCTTTTTTAAGAACATTTTTTAGATGCGCTGTTTTAGAAAGAGCTCCACTTAGAGGGTATATTTTGGTATAATCGTTGTAAAATTTATCAAAAACTCTTTTTCTGGAAAACAAATTATAAAATATTTTATTTTTTTCGACTAATAATTTAAACTCCTTAAAATCTATAAAATAATCCACCTGTCCTCTTTCTTGGATTTCCAATTTTTTAAAATTACAGGGTGAAAGAAAAACCACCTTATGTTCGGGAAAATGTTTTTTGCAAATTTTTGCCATTGCAATCATTGGGCTATCTATCTTTATCAAATTGTTTCTAAATTCAGGAAAATTAGTTTTAACAAAAGAGACTATTCCTGGGCACGTAGAAGAAATAAAAAAACCTTTTTTATTTTTAAGGAGAGAATGATATTCTCTATTTATCATTTTAGCTCCAAATGTAACTTCTACTACCTTATCAAACCCCAATCTTTTTGCTTTATATATTATTTCTGAAGGACCAAAATCACAAATAAAACTAGGGGCAACCATTAAAATAAACTTTTCCTTAAGCGGAAACTTAAATTTTAAAAAAGGATTCATTTTCATTAAGATAATTAGAATGCAAAACTTTTAAAGGTTATGAAATAAAATAATTATATGCTCCGGTAACTCAGCCTGGATAGAGTGTCAGCCTTCTAAGCTGAAAGTCGCAGGTTCAAATCCTGTCCGGGGCATTTTTTTAAATTTCTATCTTATCCAAATCCCTAGGCATTATTGTATCCTTAAAATTTTCCTTAACCTCTTGTAAAATTTCTTTAAAATTTTTTTCATGTCTAGAAGCAACATGGATTATTGCCAATTTTTTCACGTTAGCTTTTTTCGCAATCTTTGCAACTTGTTTGCTAGTTAAATGACCTTTCACCTTAGCTTCTTTTTCAAAAGAATCCATAAAAGTACATTCAGAAATAAGTAAATTTGAATTTTTAACAAAAGGGATTATCTTAGAATTTTCTCTTGTATCTGAAAGATAAGAAATTTTTAAATCATTTTCCTTAAAAGTCAAATCCTTTGCTTTATATTTTTTTCCTTCGACAAAGATATCTTTGCCTTCTTTTAAATCTCTTAAATATTTTCCGGAAGATAATTTTTCTTTTTTCATTTTTTCTTTATCTATTCTTCTTAATCCTTTTTTAACAAAACTATAAGCCAAACAAGGGATACCATGGTCCATTTTTTCTGCTTCAAGATAAAAAAATTCATTTTCAAAAAATTTTCCTTCAACTTCTTCTACAAAAATAGAATAATTTTTTTGGAAAGGAAATAGTTCAAGAAATTTATGGAACTTTTCTCTAGTTCCAGTAGGACCATAAATATATAGCGGTTTATTATGTCCGGAAGAAGATAAAGTTGAAATAAGGCCAATTATGCCTAAAACATGATCTCCATGCCAATGACTGATACAAATCCTAGTTACTTTTCCGGGGTTTAATCTTGCTTTCCTGAATTGCCTTTGAGTTCCTTCCCCACAATCAAATAAAATATTTTCTCCTTCATAATTTAACAAAACAGCAGAATGATTTCTTTTTAAACTTGGAATTTGATCTCCGGTCCCTAAAAAAATTAAATTTACCATAATTAAAAATAACTTTGAGAATTTAAATAGGTTACTTAAAGTTACCACTATTTAAGATTTCTTTAGAATTCTACCCCGGCGAAAAATCTTAAGGGTGAACGCCAATTACCTAAGTGCAGTTGAAGCTGGAGAGATATAAATTATGGTATCTCCACGAAGAAAAGTCAACCCCAAACTTTTTCTATGGGTTCCATTTTCCATTTCCTTTACATTATCCATAACTAAATTTATATGGATATCGAAAGCAAGAAGAGTACCAACGAACTCTTTATCTCCTTTCAACCGAACTAAAACCTCTTTACCTTTAGAATTATTCAATAAATCCAAAGGTCTTTCGATTCCGTTTGCCATATTGAATTTGAATAAATCTTGTTTATAAATTTTTGTATATAAACCGAAATAATAACGATAACCAAAACTTTATAAACCAAAATTGAATTTCTGTTACATGAAATTAGGAAGAAAGATAACTGGCGGAAGGTATGTTAAAAGAAGTAAGAAAAAGAAAGACGAGAGACAAGGACAAAGAAGAATAGTTAAATTGGGAGAAGAAAAAAGAAAAACAAAAAGAATTAAAGGTGGGAACGTTAAAACATTTTTATTAAAAAGTAAGGAAATTAATTTAGAAGAAAACGGAAAAATAAAAAAAACTCAAATAAAAAATGTTATTGAAACTCCTTCAAATCGTTTCTTTGCGAGACAAAATATTTTAACAAAAGGAACTATAGTAGAAACAGAATTAGGTAAAGCAAAGATAACAAATAGGCCTTCTCAAGAGGGAAATATTAATGGAACTTTAATAAAAAATTAATTGTTTATCTTAATGGGTTCCCATATAACTGTTATAGGAGATTTATTTGGGCTTATATCATAATTTTTTCTTTCTCTTAGGGGAGTTCTAGATCCGGGACTATCATAAAAATTAGCCAAATATCTTGATCTATCTGCCCAACTAATAAAAACCATATTATGACCTCCCGTGCTTGAACCCCTATTTTGATTATAAACTTGGACTAAATCTCCTGGTTTTAAGTTATATTGAGATCTTGGGCAATCATAACATTTACCTGTTGAATCTATTTTACATCCGCAAGAAGAACAAGAAGGTTGTGATCTTTCCTTGCTTCCTTGAACAGAGTAAACACATCTAGGATTTAATTTTAATTCATCGTAAATGGAACGAACAGAAGTATAACAAGTATCTCCACAAACAACCCCTATTTTTTTCTCGGCAAGATCTAAAATTGAAGGAAATTTGACCTGAGACTCAGAAGATTTCCTATACAAAGCCCCCCCAAATAAATAATCTGTTTTTTGAATTCCAGATTTATCTTTAAAATTGGATAAAATCTCAGTTTCAACTTTTTTATAGTTCCCAGAAACTTTGAAAGGGAAATTTCCAAAATTAAAAATTACTTGTTCATTGGAATTGGATTTTCTTTCATAAAAATTTACGATGGATGAATCTTCTATATTTTCTATTTCTAATTTTGAAACAGAATTTTCATTTGATATCACTTCAATGAAATTTCCTTCTTTAGCTAGTATTAAAATACCTTTTTTTGCATTAATTTCTCCTTGCGTCTCTAAATAAGAATCTAAATCAAAATTTCCAGAAGAATAATCCCTTTGTATAGAATTAATAAAATCTATATAAGGGCCATTGCTTTCTTTTCTTTCTTCTTTTAAAGAGGCTAATTCTTTTTTCAAAAAATCTTCTAAATCAAAATTAAGATTAGAATCATAGTTTTGTCTTAGTTTTTTCCTAAAATAACTAGAATATCCTAAAAAGTCTCCGCTTTCAACTATGCAACTCTGAGAAAAACCAAAACAATCCTGTTTATTTTTAAAAAGACGAGTTTCTTTTTCTACAAAATACGTCAATATTTTTTTAGCACTTCTTCCTTCAGAAACAGTAAAGAGAGTATATTTGGATTTATTTCCTAAAACAACTCCGTTTTTATCTAATTTTAAAAATCCATCTATTTCTGCATATTCCTCTTCAGAAATAATTCTAACAAATTTATCTGCATACAATCCATTTTTAATAATGATTTCTTCTCCTCTTCTTTCTATTTTAAAATCCCCTTTATAATCCTCTCCCAAGATATTTGCTCTTCCTGAAGACATGCTAAAATTTAATTTTGAATTTTCACCTATAATCACCTCTCCTAAATAAAAAAAGGGAATCCCTTCTTCTGATCCAAAATGATCCACAAATGAATTTGAAATATTAGTTCCATCTTCAAGCATAATTTTTCCAGAAGGAAAAATTTTAGCCCCCTTAAAAAGAGGATTTTCCAAAGGAAAATTTGTTGAGTCCTCTCCCTTTGTGGTTATCATCCTTCTTAGATTATCTCCAGATTCAATATAATATTGGACAATTTCTCCTCCTAAATCTTCGATTTCAAATGAGTTAAACCAAGTTTTTTTTATATTGGGATTTTCATTTAAAACGGAAAGTTCTTCTCTAGCTAAAAGATCTAATTTAATTAAAATTGAATCTGGGACTTTATCAAGATCCTCTTCTTTAGATAATAACTCTTCTAAAAGTTTTAAATCAAATTGTATTAAATCATTAGATTTTATATTTGAAAGATTTAATTCTCCTACTAAGAAAGTTTTTTCGAAGTCCGCCCAAGGAATTTCTTCTTCAGCAAAGATTAAGGAGAAATTTAAAATAAATAAAATTCCTAAAAAGACTATAAAAAAATTACGTTTCATTTTTCTCCCAAAAATATTTATTTGCAAAGGAATAAATAATTTGTTCTTTACTATCATAATTAAAAATTAAAAGATAAACTACATCTTCTTCAAAATAAAAAGTGTCAAAATAAAAATTATTTTTTTCTGATAAATCTGCCAAAAATCCCAATGGAACAAAAGAAGGATTTTTTTCTTGTTCAAATAAAAAGTCCTTAATTAAGAGATAATTTCCATAAAAAGGGGAATTAAATTCAAACTTAAAATTTGTTATTTTAGTTGAAGCTTTTTCATTCTTTAAAGTTAAAGGATAGTTAATGTCTAATATAATTTTATTTTTAAATAAATTTGATTTAACAGAAATTTCTTCAAAAGAGATTGTGTAATCTGAATTAGTGATATTTTCCACACAATAGATTAGATTATTTTCTAAATAATTCGAAATGCTTCTTTCTAAAATAGTTTTATTTGGAGAAAAATCTTCCTTAATATACCAATAATAGGGTATCTTTCTTCCAAGAAAATCTCTACTTAAATTAGGAGGAGAATAATACCCTCCTCTTAGCCCTATCTCTTCTAATCCCTCAAAAAGAACTTTTTCAACACAAAAAGAAATTTGATTGGTTAAGGAATTTATTTTTGGAGAAAAAATATTTTTTATGTTTAATTCTGCTCTAAAAGAAAATAATAAAATAAAAATTCCAATTAATAATATTGAAATTATTATAAAAATGCTTATTTGAGCTTTTTTATTCAACATTAACTAAAAAAACGAGATAAATATTTAAACTTACCTTAAAGAAGTTTACCGAAAGCTTTATAAAAGAATTTCATTTATAAACTTTACTACAAGGTTATTCTAAAATGTCGAACATAAAAAAATGCCCAGAATGTGGAAGCATTCATTTAAATTATGATTCTCATCTTGGAGAAGTTATATGTAATGATTGCGGACTAGTTGTCGAAGATAAAATGGTTGACACTGGAATTGATTTATCTGGAAAATTCGATAAAGGTGAAAAACAAGGAAGAGGAGGGGCTCCAATTTCTATGCAAAAATTTGATAAAGGTTTAACTACTAATGTTGGAGAAATTTCAGATATTTATAGGCTTGAACCAAAACAAACAAGAAAATTTTTAAGATTAAAAAAATGGCAAGAAAGAGTTTCAACTTCCATAGAAAGAAATTTAAGACTTGCTATGGCTGAATTAAGAGTTATTGCTTCTTATCTAGATTTATCTAATGTTGTAAGAGATGAAGCTGCAAGAATCTACAATTACGTTTTACAAAGAGGTTTGGTTAGAGGTAGATCTATGGAATCTGTAATTGCTGCTTGTTTATATGCGGCTTGTCGTTCTTATAATATTCCAAGAACTCTTGATGAAATGGCAACAGCATCAGATGTTGAAAGAAAAGAAATAGGAAGAACCTATCGTTTTATAATTAGAAAATTGGGTATAAAAGTAAAACAATCCTCTCCCAAAGATTACATTTCTAGATTCTCTTCTGTATTAAAATTATCTCCTGCAACGCAAAATGATGCTTTAGAAATTTTAGATAAGGCAAAAGATGTTGAATTAACTTCAGGAAGAGGTCCAGCTGGAATTGCTGCTGCTGCACTTTATGTTGCAGCTTTGATGAACGATGAAAAAAAGACTCAAAGAGAAGTTGCAGATATTGCAGGAATTACAGAAGTAACTATAAGAAACAGATACAAAGAATTAATTGAAAAATTAAGTTTAGAAGATAAAATAAAACAAAAAGAAGTAGAATCTAAAGAGAAAAAAGCTCTGAAAAAAAGTAATTCTTAAAACTAGTATAAATAAAAATGCGGGAGACAGGATTCGAACCTGCGCAGGAATTCACCACTGGAGCCTAAATCCAGCCCGTTTGACCACTCCGGCACCCCCGCATAAAAATAATCTAATAAGGGAGTATAAAAACTCTTCGGAGAATTATATTTGATTATTTTATCCGCAATGGATAAATCCAAAATAATCTGAATCGGATTTTACTTCAGAAATTTCAACTTCAGCTTGAGATACACTATCCTTTAAATTCCCCCCTATTAAACTAAGAGAATTACTCTTAATTTCAACTACTATATCGCAGTGAGATTTTCCAGACCTAACTGAATCGTAATTTGTCGGACAACCCTCTTCTCTACACTTACAAATTATATCTCCTTCTTGAATTTTATCAATCTCGGAAATCCTATAGGTCTTACAACCATAATTAGAAGGATTATCTCTTAAAGTTGAAAAATATCTTGCATGTGCAGAATCGAATGGAAAATTAAAATTTGATTCTTTTACAATACTTGAAATAAATGCTGCAGACCAAGCAGTACCTCTACAATCCCAATTTGAAAGCAATGCATCGTCATAATATTTTTTTAAATAAGTTTTTCCTAACTCACTACATTCATCTAATTTTCCATACTCCCATTTTGAATATTCTCTAAGAGCAATTGTAGCAATTTTATTGCTCCCTCCTCTGGAAGATTTTTTTACAAACTCTTGTGCAAAATTCATTACTTTTTCAACGTAATCTGTATCTGATCCAGAGCCACATCCCCACCCATTATATCCTCTAAGAGCTGCACGCCACTCAGTATATCCTGCGTATTTAGGGTAAGTTTTTATGCATTCATCTACCAATTTTTTAAAACTTGAACTTCCTTTCAGATAAGTCGAAGATGCTTTCACACCAAATTTATACTCATTATATTTTTCAAGTAGAATCCTAGCTCCAACTTCTATACTTAATTCAGGATTGTTTAATAATTGATTTTTACAATCATTCTCATTTTTAACCAAACCATATTTTCCACACCATACATTTGGCATTACTTGTGTTATTCCATGAGCCCCTCTGTTTGAAACGGCATTAACATTACATCCAGATTCTTGATTGGATAATGCAACTAAAATTGAAAAAGGAACTCCTGTCTTTTCAGAAACTTTAAAAAAGAGATCTTTATAATTTATACAACGAGAATTCACCGAAGACCAATCATACTCTTCAAGAGAAATTTCTTCTTCAGGTAATATTTCTTCTTCCCCTTCTTCAGGAGGAATTGTAATTTCTGAATCTTCTATTTCAAACTGATCGTAATTAAATATCATTGCAGATCCAAGATAAAAATTCTTTTCATTTCCTAATCTTAAAACTAAAGATTCTATTATCTTTGGCATTTCTATTTGCTTTTTTCCAGAAATCTTTTTTTCAATAGTTCCACTTTTCTTCCAAGATTTTTCATCATAACTCCAAAGCCATTCTCCAGAATCAGGAGAAGTGTTTGGTCTTTCTCCTTCATATCTAATAATATTTCCATATCTAAAATAAATTTTTTTTATGTCCGGTAAATCTTCTATAACAAAAATTCCATCGTGACCCATGTTAACTCCATTATTAACTCCAACTAAATCTGGATATGTATTTCCTGGCCTCAATGATCCTAATAGCCATTTCCCCTCTTTATCTTCAATAGTTCTATCTATTAACAAAGTTAATCCTTCTAAATAATTTTTTCCTTTTATCTTATTTAAATAATCTTGGTTTCTTTTATTTAGATCTGGATTTATATATTGGCTCACATTTTTCCAGTTATTTTCTCCCCAAATTCTCCAAAACCATTCTCCTTGTGAAAATGAATACATAATGTTATTGGGTTTTAGAGTAGTCAATCCATCTTCGAAAACTAAAACGGAATAGCTATAAATAGGAAGAATTTTATCAATTTCTTCTTCAGGTAATTCTTCTTCCTTTTCTTGTTTGTCTGGATCTACAAGTATTGGCTCATCTAATAATTTAAAAGACTCTTTAGCCAGATCTCCGAATGCAATTCCCTTTAAAAGATACAAATATCCTCTCTGATTAGAATAATAAACTTTGCTCAAAATTCCATCAATTCTTTTTATTCTTTCCATTGGATGAAGGTTTCCCTCCATAATCTCCTTAACAAATTCTTCAAATTCAAATTTCTCCATATAGTTTCCTTCTTTTCTTAATTTTTCAATAAAATTTTCAGTCAAATTTTTTAAAGCAGTATCGGAAGTAATTTCAAACTCAGCAGCCTGTTTAATGCTTTCAGTATCCACCCAACATTTAATATTTGGATCTCCACAATAACCAACTTCCATCCACCTCCCAGAAAGAAGTGAATTTCCTGGAACTTGGGAAGAACAGATTCTAATTAAACCATTCTTATAAACCTCAGTATTTAGGACGTTATCAATTCCTTCTTGTATATTTGGATTCAATAAATTATAAGCACTCATACTTCCAGAGATACATTCCTTTTCTGTCTTTATATCTTCTTTCGTTGATTGAGAAAGCAGATATTGGTCTTTCAAATAATTAGCTGCAAAACTTGATGTGACTTGTTTAAATCCACATTTTTCTAAATTATTTATTCGAACACAAAGTTGCTTAAATCCGGAAGCAGCAGTAAAATCAATAGTTTCAGAAGCATATTTTCCTGCAGCGATATATCCAGATCCAACATTTCTTATTCCAAATTGAGTATCTTGATAATATGAACTCCCCTCACTTCCCTTTAAATAAACTTGGTAATATGCCCCTTGATCATTTCCAGCAAAGATATGATAATAAACCTTATACTGACTCATAGGAGGAACTGTTGCACTAGAATATTCTATCTCTTCAAATCTTGCATTAAACTGAGAAGGACTGTCAGGTTGAACTAAAGTACTAAGCGATCCAAATGAAGAAGGATAAACTACCGAAACAAAATTTTTACAAACACTCGCTCCAATTTGATCTGTACTCCTGGCTTTAAATGCATTAAAAGAATTTACTCCATAAAAATTTACAAAGTAATTTATTGAATCTTCTGTATTTTTCCAAGCATTTTGCAATGTTAAATATTCTCCTCCTCCTCGAACATTTTGATTCAAAATAACTTTTGCTATTTTAGAAATTCCTATTTCTGTTAAAGGTTTTGCATCTCTCCATAAAAATTCACAAAGATAAATACTATAAATTTCATCACAAACCCCTACCATTTGACCGCTCTCCACACTTGTTTCAAGACAACTTTGGTAGGAGTCTAAAACACTAATTAAATTATCCAAACCTGCATGAACTCCTGAAAGGCAAATAGGAAAAATAATTCCTTCCTTATAATTTGGAAAACACAAAACTAAACTACCTATGATTCCAGAGCCAATTACATTTTGAACAGGATAGGCACCCCCGAAATCGCACCTAGTATTAGGGCACATCACGGGATCACAAACATTAAATAGAATTTGGCAATCTTTTGGAGACATAAAATCCGTACAAGATATAAGCGGATCATTACTTTTAGGAGAACCTACATTTATATTTGAATTTAAAATTTTTACACTCCTTGCTCCAGATTTATAATTACTTTTAGCATCTTCTATTGCCTTTATTGCATTTGAAATTAATTCTTCCGAATCTTTTTTATCTAATCCAGGGAATTGATTATATGCTTGGCCAGTTCCAAGATTAATCATTTGACAAATATCATCTGAAATGCTTAACCCAAATTCTTGTAATCCATTTTTTCCAACATTACAAACATAAAAACTATTAACAAAAGTAGAATCGCTGTAACTTGCTATCTCCCCAAAAACAGGAATTGTTTGTTTTATTGAAACATACCATCCCTTCTTTGTGTTGAAAGGAACTATTGCTGGAAGACCCTTATAAGGCTCAGTTTCATAATAAGTTACTCTTGGATCCAGATAAACATTATTATAACTAGTTGAATCATATTCTTTAAAAGTTAATCTTTCTATTTCTTCTAATCCTCCCGATACTTGTACTTTATCCAAATTATAAACTAAAGGTTTACCTATTTCATCTCGAAGTAAAGTGTAAATATCCCCTCCAAGATTTCTATTTAATAAAACCACGAAGGACTCCGAAGATTTTTGATTAACTACATAAGCAACAGGAGTATTTTCTGGAAACCCATTGAAATTTTTCCAATCTATGGAATAAAGAGTCAAACCCTTATAAGGAAGCTCTTTTAAATTTTCAGGAATAACATAATTCACTTGAAGAGAATTTATTTTAATCTTTTCTAATTGAGAATTTAATTGTTTTTTATTTTTTCCATTTATTTGTAATTCTTTCAAAAGAGAATACAAGCTTACATTATAACCTAAATTATCTGGATTTTTTTTAACTAAATTTGAATACAGCTCTATAGATCGTATTTTTTCTATATCAAAAATTCCATTTTCCCAAGCTTCAACATTGAGATACATTTTTACTTCAGAGAGATTTATACTTTCAGAAGAAACCTTTGGATTAATCATCGAAAAACCAAGATGGTCTAAACTATCTTTAACT
Organism: uncultured archaeon; assembly: GCA_937982425.1. GTDB lineage: Archaea > Nanobdellota > Nanobdellia > Pacearchaeales > GW2011-AR1 > GW2011-AR1. The sequence goes on from CALJLT010000009.1 coordinate 14,512, forward strand.
TGTAAAGAATAAACTTCCACAAATTTTTTGTTATTTATTATTTTGTCTCCTAAAGGATTTTTTATATACATTCCATCTTGATTTCTTATTTCTCTTAATAAAATATTTTGATTATTTATTGCATCGGATATTTCTTTTACTTCTGCATCAATATCTTTTGAATTGTCTAAAAGACATTCTTCCACACTGGCATAATTCTTCTCATTTACCATCAAGCTACATTTCTTTATCCACCCTTCTTCTCCTCTAAGTACCTCTTGCCTTGCCAAGGTATCTCCTTTAATTCCCCCCAAAATATTTTTGGCTGCTAAAAAACCTCCTGTAGCAAAACAGGCATATTTCATATTTTCCACAACTTTTCCCAATCCGTCATTAATGTCTTTGATCTGGTTTATTAAACCCTCTGTTTTGTCTGCAACCTTTTTAGCTTTTTCTGGAGAAAGTTGAATTGCTCTTTTTTCTATCCCAACTTTAAATGAAAAATTCGTCGTACTTTGAGTTCTTCCAACCATAGGATTTACCGATATTCTAGCATATCTTTCTAAATAAACTTCTTTTAGAGTAAAGAAATAACCTGAATCTTTTAAATCTGAATTCAAAGCATTTCCATAACTAAATTGTTCCGGTTCATTTATTTTTAATCTATAATTTTTTAATTTTCCTTCAATAAGGATGCTTACTTCTGCATAATCCTCTCCAACTTCTTTTAAATTTAAACTATTATTAGAAGATTCTCCTAAATAAGAGGATTCAGATTTTCCTAATTTTAGCTCTCCTTGTTCATTAGTATTTGTATTCACCCAATAAATTCTAGCCCCATAATCTTCAATAGGGGGGTTTCTAACATCATGAAGTTTTATTTCATTATAAAAATCCTCTATTAAAACTGTTTTAGAAGAAACTTCTGTTCCAGAATAAAAAATTTCATCGCAAACCAAACTATCTAAATTTGAATAGGGATATCTTTGTTTAAATTCATTACAAAAAACTTCTAAATCTTTTTTTTGATGAAGAGAATCTGCTAATAAAATTTTTTCATACAATGCTCTTTCTCCAAGAGTGGAGTTCGCTCCTTCGGGATAAACATCTGAATTAAATCCAACTACAACTGAATTAAACTCTTCTATTGCAGAATTATAATAAGAAAGACTCTCCTTGGATAAAGGAAAATTTTCTCCACTTGCAAATCCGGCTATTTCAAAATTTTTCCCTTCAAAATTATAAGATTTTCCAAATTCCAATGTTTGTTTTAAATCCCCTGGAACAAACCATCTTGATAGTTGCATCGCTCTACAATTAACTGTTCCAAAAAAATTCCTTGCTTCTTCATCCATGCAAACTATATTTTCTATTTGAGATTCAGTTAAATAATCTGGAAGAACGCCATTTGGTTGATGAGAACTAGGAATACGCACTAAAATAGCTTTAATATCTCCCCTATTTGTGGATCCAACTTTCAAATCTATAAATCCCAAATAAATTCCAGCTAAACCTTCTTCAGTTTGATACTCATATAACTTCTGCCCCATTCCTGCAATAAAAGTATTTCGGGAATTTCCATCAGATATGTTTATTGCAACACGAGGATTCAATCTAAGCGTAAATTCATTTGAACTAAATATTTCTCTTTTTGCATCATCTGAATCACAATAAATAATAACTCTTTGATTAAAGCCTAAACGATATATGTCTTTAACCCTACATTTATCATTCAAAAATTTATCCCCTTCCCTAAACTCCATTAATTGTGAATTTATTGAAAGTAAAGCCGTCGTATCTGCATATACAATTTCATCTAATTTAATTTTAACTCCAGCAAGACATTCATAACCCGGAAGAAAAATAGGATTTGGGTAAGTTTGTCCTTCTTCTAATCTAAAATTTAAAAGTTTAGTTTTTGGGGAATTTAAAGAAGAACTTTGCCAAAAATAATTTCTATTTAATCCCGAATAAATAGAAATTACTGCAGAATTGGGTTGAATATCTTCTGCTCTCAAATAACCCCTTCCATTAAAAAAAGAATAATACCCTTGAGTATAAGAAAACTCGGAATCACTTAATTCTGGAAGATAATATTTGTTAGGATTTAATCCAAATGCATTCTGAATATCATAATTTAGTGTCGCTAATAAATCTCCTGAAACCCAACACACCTCTCCTAAAACTCCAGATTCGCAATTAGTTAATTGGGATTCTGGTTTTTGCCTTAAAGTTATTGAAACATGTCCAATAGTTTCCCAACCAAAATCATTAAATTCTATTTGCCTACTTCTTAGGTTATCTGAAGGATAAAATGCGACATTCCTTACTTCAGGAGGATATTTACCTCCAAAAGAAATTCCCCTAATGGACTCTATTTTTATAAGTGGATTTAGTTTTAGTGCTTTAACTTCACAAATAACATGTGTATCCTGATCTTCAAGCAAATCGCTACGAACAACCATCGGAGAACAACCAAGAGGATCTATTTGAATTATAAAATCTGTCCCTTGACCACATGCACTTTGATCAACGTTAAAAAGATTCCCTCCTACATTATTTTTATATCCGGTAAAACTTATCGAGGATACAACTACTCCGGAAAATAAAATTAAAGATAAAAACAAAATTAAATTTTTCGACTTCATTCGAATTTTACCTCTATTTTATTTGTCTCTAAAATTAAATAATTCTCCTGTAAATCTTTAAAAGAAAATGGATTGTTTACTTTATCCACCGATAAAATTAATTTATCAAAACTATCTAATAAAAATTCAGAGAAATAAATTTCCGTGTTTCCTCCTCCAATTAAAACATTCGAAAGATTTTGTGAAGGAATTTCTATTTCAAAACACTCTTCTCTACTGGCTCCAAAAATCCCTAAAAGCCCATTTCTCGAAACTTCTAAACATTGTTCTCTCGTTCCTCCTGGGAATTGAATATTCCCTTCTTCAAATAAATTTACTTGAAGATTATAATTTCCTTCACTAAGTTTTATAGATTTATCTTCTGGTAAATACGCACTATCTGAAAAAGAGCCAGAATCAAAGGTTATCAAAGCTTTTCCAGAATAAATATTTCCTCCAACAAAAATTTGAACTTCTTTTTCAAAGGATTTATCCATAATAATTATTGCACTTCCCTCTTCTACACTAGAATATAATACAGAAGTAGTTTTATATCCCTCTGCTTCAGCAATTAGATTTCCATTTATACATTGAGGAAGTAAAGCTTCCAATTCTCCTATTTGAGTTAATCCCAAAGAACAAACTTCTCCTAAGCAATCATAACTCATTTTTGCTTCAACAGGAGATAGATCTCTATCATAAACTGAAATTTTTGTTTGAGTATTTGAATTTTCACAAATTTCTAAGTTTTGACTAAACCAACTTTCTCCTTCCAGAGGCTTCCTAGGTTGATTGCCTTCTATTAAAACTACAACTGGAAACTGAAATAATTCTCCATCCTTAAATACTTGGATCAAAACAGGATACCTATAGTTGTAAACATAATGGTAAGGAACATAACAAAAACCTAAAATTCCAAAACCTTCTTTGTTTCCAACGGGTTCTGCAATTAACTTTTCTCCTTGGCTAGGATTGACTTCAAAATAATTAGGCCAGTTTTCCATACTTACAAATCTTATTTCCCCCTCTTGAGGAAGACCTTTAATTTTAAAATAATCTGAAGAGGCACCTTCATTTTTTAAAGAAATTATATTTTCAACAGTAGCTGTTCTAACTTCTGAATAAACTTCTCTTGCATCCCAAGACAGAGGGGAGCAACTTATTTCAAGCCCATCAACAGGAGCATTCAGTCTTAAAACATCAATCGTATAATTTTCTAAAAACATAGAATTTTTCTGCAAATCGTAAACTTCTTTTGAAATAGAATAAAGTTCGCCTATCTTAGAAGGAACTCTTGTTTCAAATTTACTAAATACAAAAGAATCTTCTCCTTTTTTAACACTTAAATCTATTTTAGTTTCAACATCTAAATAATCCTCACTTATCTTTACAAAAGACTTTGGAGTTCCAAATTCAATTTCATATCCCTGATCGTAAAGTTCATTTAAAACACAATTTTTTATCTTAGAATCCAAATAAGATTCCAAATCCACTTCCATTTTTTCTAAAGAAGGTATATTTTCTTTTTGAATTCCCACAGGATTTAAATAAAACCAATAAGGAATATCTCTACCAAGAAAATCCAGATGTGAAGAAAAAGGCGAATATCTAGAAGAAACTTCATAATTTTGTTTTCCTATATTTCCTCCATAAAAACCCAACATTGAAATTCCAGTTCTTGAATATTCTTCTAAACAATAAACAAACTTTGTTTCAACTGGAACTAAAGAAGAAGGAACATAATTTTTTTTAAAAGAATCTTTAAAAATAAGATAACTTGCAAATGCTAAGACAAGAAAAATAGCGACTATAATGAAAATAGTTATCTGCCCTCTTTTATCCATTTTTAACTCAAAATAAAAAAGGAAAAGCCCTATTTAAAGATTTGTCCGAATTAATATTTATTAAAGAAAAAACGCACTCCAAGATAAATTAAAATTAATCCAGAAAAAACTAAAATCCATTCCTGTATATCTATTAAAAATTGAGGAATTTTGAATAAGATAAATTTAAAGTTAATCAAATAAAATCCGAAAAATAGAGATAAAACTAAAAGTAGAGAATTTCCTTTTGTCCTTCTTCTACGTCTTAAAACAGCTTCAAGTTCTCTCCTTCTTCTACTCCTTAACATACAATAAAAAAACAAAACTTCTATTTAAACTTTCTTCCTCCTTTAACTTGCCCCCAATTATCTTCCATAAATTCTATATCTAGTGAAACAATCTCAATTTTTGCCAAATAACAAAGATCTCTAAAAAATTGCTCTGGTAAAAGCCTTGCTTCAGAATAGTAATTTTTTAATGTAGAATAAGGAATTTCAAAACCAAACTGATTTAAAGCTCTTAAACTAGGACAGTTAAGATTTTCCAAAACTTTTTTCAAAAATCTCTTCTGTTCACCTTTTTTGAATTTTACTCTCATTAATTAACTGCGGGACCATACTATAAAAAACTTTATAAACTAAATTAACACATCAAAACTATGAAGATACCAAAAACTACAAAGAGATATTGCCCTTACTGTAAAAAAAGAACCGAACAAAAAATAAAGACTGTCGGAACTGGATTTTCAAGAGGAGCGATGAAAAGATTTGGAGGAAAAGCAAGAGCAAAATTAAGAGGAATTGGAAGAGGAATAGGAAATTTAGGAAAGTGGGGTAAACCAGCCCAAACAAAACATAAAAGAAAATCAAAAACAACTAAAAAAACAAATTTAATGTATACTTGTCAAGTTTGTAAAAAATCAAAATATCAGAAAAAAGGACAAAGGGCAGGGAAGGTAATACAAGAATAAAATGGCAGCAGCAAAAAAGAAAAAAAGGTTTTATACAATACAAATTCCTTTAATAAAAAAAGAAACTCAACTTCAAGCATTTGAGCCGAAGGATTTAGATGGAAGATATTTAAAATACGATTTAACAAGAATTCTCAAGGGAAAATCTATGACTTTAAGTTTAAAAGTTAAAATAAATGAAAAAGAAGAAGCAATAACTATCCCTAAAGAAATTAGAATTCTTCCTTATTATATAAAAAGATTGGTTAGAAGAGGAACAAATTATGTTGAAGATTCTTTTTCAACGCCCTCTAAAGACTCTTTAGTTAGAATAAAACCTTTTTTAGTTACTAGAAGAAAAGTTTCGAGAACAGTAAGAAAAGCACTTAGAAATAAATCAAAAGAAGAATTATCTCTTTGGGCAAAAGAAAATACTTCCGAACAATTATTTGAAGATATTCTTAAAAATAAAATTCAAAAAGAACTGAGTTTAAAATTGAAAAAGATTTATCCTTTATCAACTTGTGAAATAAGAGTTCTAAAAGTTGAAAAAGATAAAAACTAAAATTTAAAAACAATTTTTCTTTTTGATAAAATATGCCTGTATAGCTCAGTGGTAGAGCGGCTGCCTTGTAAGCAGTAGGTCGGGGGTTCAAATCCCTCTACAGGCTTTTTGATCTCACTTTAATTTAACTGCAGTTCCAAATGCAACCATTTCTGAAGCACCTTGCATAATCATAGAAGTTGTAAATCTCATTCCGACAATTGCATCTGCTCCTTTAGAAATTGCGTCATTAACCATTCTATTGTAAGCTTCATCTCTAGAATTATTCGCCATCTCAGTATATGTTTTTATTTCTCCTCCAACAATATTTTTTAAAGCTGCACCAATATCTCTTCCAATATTTCTAGATCTAACAGTACTTCCTTTTACAATCCCCAAAACCTCCTTAATCTGAAACCCGGGAATTGTTTCAGTTGTTGAAACAATAAAATTATTTTTTTTCATACTTCTTAAATTTTTTTTCTTCTTTTTTTAATTTGTATTTTATTTTCTCAATTCTATCTTCTTCTCTATTAACTAAAATTAATATTCCTAAAACTGCAAGTATAAGCCCTACGAATTCTCCTCCCGAACTTCCAACAAAAATGAATGTTACTCCAATAAGGGTCAGAAAAATCCCTCCCCACCATCTCTTTTTCATAATTCTTAAAGAGAAAAATGGTTAATAAATCTTACCACTTTTTAATTTCCTGCTTTACTCTTAAAATCCACCCATCAATTATCTCTAAAATTCTCAAACGAATTTTTTCTTTGTTTTTTATTTTATATTTAAATAAATATCCTCCGACAGATTGATTCAATTGTATTCTAAATAAAAGTTCTTTTGAGTGAAGTTTTTTTACTCCTCTTTGAATCGTAGATTTATCCAGTTTTAATTCTTTGGCAAGCTGCTCTGTAGAAAATTCTCTTTCAGAATGAGTTAAAAAAAATTTTAAAAGTCGATACTCTGATTTACTAAGAGAAAGGCTACATTTAATTACGTCTTCTATTTCAAATCTTTTACATGCAAAATCAATCATTTTATGCTTTATTTAAAATATCTTTTATTTTTGTGCTTAAGGCTTCCTCTCCCATATAACCTACACTTCTTCCAATTTCTTTTTCTTCTTTTAAAATCACAAGAGTGGGGATTCCTTGAACTCTAAATTTCATGGCCAATCCCTCTTCTAAAGAAGTATCTACTTTAAGAAATTTTAATTTTCCTTTAAAATCTAAACTTAATTTCTCAAAGACAGGCTTCATCATCTGGCAAGGCCCACACCAATCTGCATAAAAATCTATTATAACTGGAAGTTTTGATTTTACAACTTCTTCAGAATAATTTTGCAAAGTTAATTCTTTTACCATTTCTTTCTTCCTCCTTGTACTGCAATAAAAATGCCGCACTTTATAAATATTTTTTAAAACTGCAAAATTAGTGAAAATTTTTGAAGTTTACTCGAGAATGCATATCTTTAAATAATTTTAAGAATTAAAAATCAAATGAACAAACAAAAGAGAAAAGAAAATTTAGCTTATGGACTTCTTGTGGCAACTTTGCAGACACACCAAGGATCATATATGATCAAAAATCCAAATGATTTGCAAACTAGAAAATTAACTAAGATAAAAGATATTTGTTTGGAGGGGAAAACACTAAAAATTAATGGAGAGAATTTTGAATTTGAATCAGATACCTCTCAAATAATAATTATAAAGTATGGACCAAAACCCGAACTACCTTATTCTCCTTTTTATGAAATAGATTTAATGCAAAAAGATGAAAAAAATCAATATAAGATAATATTAAGAAATAAAAAATATCTTTCAACTAAAAGAATTACTTCTAAAACTCAATAAAATTTAGAATATTCTGAAAGGTTTCTCTTATTTCTCCATATTTTCCGCAACACCATCATCAATAAATATTTTTGCTATATTCTTTGGAAGATTTACAAATTGCCCAACTTCATAAGGTCCATAGTGAATTCCTTCAGAAGACATAAACTGATCCACTTCTTCCAAAAAACAAACTAACACTTTTCTTTCAATTCCAACTTCTTCTTCTCCTCTTAAAATTTCTTGCAACTTTCTATCTGATTTTTCCACGCAATTCATTAAAGATTCAAATAACTCTTTTTCTATTAAAAGCATATTATCAAAATCCTGCTTTGAAATACCTGTTTCAGAAGCTATTAAGACTAAATTTAAAATTTTCTTTCTTCTTCTCCTTAATAATTCTTGAAAAAGTGTTATTGCATTCTCCAATTGTTTTTTTGTTTTAATTAAAACGTCTGAAAAAGAAGATTCTTCGTTATTTGCTGCCTGTTTCTTTTCTCTTATATAGGAAGCCACATCTTTTACAAAACTTTTGGAAATTGGCTGTAAATTTTCAGAATACCTTTCTTTTTTTGCTATTTCATAAATCTCTTTATATGTAATCATAAAATTGAAAAATATCCTATCCTTTAATAGATTATTGTACTACCTAAGGATTATTTCATTTTTTAAATAAGATTTATTCCTTTTAAAAATACTAAATAAATTAAGGTTAAGAAATTAAATTTTATTTTAAAAAACCAGTCTTAGAAAATATTTCTTTCCCAAGCATACGCCCTAATTTTCCCTTTTTAGCTTCTTTTTCATTAAATTTCTTTTCTCTTGGTAAACTCCAACTACAATAAAGGAGGGGAACCGGATCAGAAGAATGCGCCTTTAAAACACAAGGTGTTGAATGGTCTCCAGTTACAATTAATTTAATTTTATTTCGAGATAAAAATCCTCTCAGTTTTGAAAAAAGATTCTTATCTAAAAATTCCAGCATTTCTTTTTTTTCAAAGGGTTTATTATCATGTCCAGGAAGATCTGTTTCTTTTATATGAATGTAAATAAATTTATGTTTTCTTAAAGAAGATTTTATTAATTTTAAAGAATGAGAAGATGCTTTTTTCAACCCTTGCCATAAATTTTGATAAGAATCTATTCCTCTTAAGGGAGGGTAAGAAAAAGAATACGTTTTCATGCCAGAAAGATCTGAGAAACCTTTTTCTAAAGGCATATATCCCAAACAAGCCCAATCTTTGTATTGTTTTAGTTTTGGCCTTTCTACTCCTGGCGTACGCACCAAAAGATAATTTGCGGGAAGCAGGCCCCTCTTTTCACGAGAAATGTTCGCTTCGCTATCCTTAAGAATTTTAAAACTAGATTCTAAAAATTCATTTAGCATTTTAGCGGTTTTTTCAGCTTTATCTTCTCTAACTAAAGCCCTACAAGAAGTTACTTTTGAAATTTCCTTTGAACTGCCCTTATTATAAGTTATATCATCTCCCGCAATTTTATCTGAGAAATCCCCCCTAAAAATTAAAATTCCTCTGTGTTGTAAAGTGGGAACCAATTCGAACTCATAAGGAAAATCCATTTTATTTATTTCTTCTGCAAGTAAATTGGCTTCTTCATTCGTCAATGTTCTTCCTGCCCTACGATCGATTACATTTCCTTTTTCAATTGAATCAATAGTTCCAAAATTAACTCTTAAAACCAAATCTCCTTTGTTGGGATTTATTCCGGCGCCAACTGCTTCTAACCAAGCACGATTAGAATTTTTCATGTCATTTCCAAAAATAGAAACAATGGATTCGTCTGAACCTGGAGAGTAACCTGGAGAAACAGGATAAACAAAACCGATTTCTCCTCGAGTAGCAAAGAAATCTAAATTTGAAGTTGTTGCTGATTCTAAAGGAGTCAAGCCACCTAATTGCTTATTTGGTAAATCTCCCAATCCATCTATAATTACAAACACCCCTTTAAGACGAGTCTTTCTAAAAGAAAAATGTTCTTGAAAAAGATTAACTAATTTGCAAACCATAGAATAAAAAAGAAGGTTTTAGTTTATAAAATTAGTTGAAGTAGGAGAAAACCTATTCCCATAGCCAAAATTATAGAAAAAACTTTTAAGATTGCAATTCCAAATTTTCTGCTTCCTAAAAAAAAGGCGAGTCCTGTTTTTACAATAGTGTTTGAAATTGTGGCCAATATAATTGAGACTGCTGCAACTAAATTACTAATTTCTCCCGCTCTACTTAAGCTAGACATACTAAGAGTTATTGCATCAACATCTGCAATTCCAGAAAAAATACTTGTGATATAAATTCCTGTAGCTCCAAAAGATAATTGAGCTATCTTAGAAATTAACATAACTAACATAAAGAATAGGGCAAATTTTAAAGCCGGAAGAATTGCAAAGGGTTGCCTAAGTTGAAGTTTCTTAGCTTTCTGCATTTTATCTTTTTTCTTGTAAAAGAAAAAACCCAAACTAAATCCTGTTAAAGCCATCACTCCTAAAGGCAAAATTACCATATTTAATAAAGAACTATTCACGATCGACACTTCTATTAAAACCCTTATAAACATAATTGAAGAAGCCAGTAAAGTCGCCAATACATATGGAGAAACTATTTTTTTATTTCCCTTACTTTCAGCGCACATTGATAAAGTCACTGCAGTGGAAGAAACCAACCCTCCTACAAAACCTAAAATTCCATGTCCTTTTTTATCCCCTACAATTTTTGTTAAAAAATAACCTAAGAAACTTATTCCCGCAACAAGAACAACCATTAACCATATGTGATAAAAATTAAAAACACTTAATTGAGAAAGGAAATCTTTACTTATTCCTAAACTATAAAGAATTTCTCTCAACCCCGGTAAATCTGCTGGAGAATAATTCTTATTTGGAAGAAAAGGTAAAACAACTAACGACAGCAAAGCAAATTTAACAACTGCAAACATTTCATTCCCTTCCATTTTTTTAGCCAAATTATGCAATCTCTCTTTAAAAGTTAAAAAAGTTAAAAGTAAAATTCCAAATATAACTGCAAGCTGAGTATAACCAGTAGTGCACATAACCCCTAAAATATAACTAATAATTGCTGAAATCTCCGTCGTTGCAGAAGGTAAATTTCTTTTCATATAATTAAGATAGTATGATATTAAAGAAAATAATATTATTCCTCCAAAACCTACAATTGCCCAAACTGAATTAAAGTCTCCTCCTAAATAACCTAAAATGGCTCCAAAAAAAGTTATTAGAATAAAAGTTCTAAAACCTGCAAAAAGTTTAAGATTGATATGCTGCTGAGTATATTCTCTCTGAAGACCGATCAAAGCTCCAAGAAAAATTGCAACAATTACTCCCCAAACTTCCATCACTAAAAGAAGATAAACGAGTTTATAAAATTAGCCAAAATAAAAAACCTTAAAACCAAGAAATTTGTTCTAATTATATGTTTGGAAAATTAAGAGAAAAATTAAAAGCTTGGACTAGAAAGGTTTCTGATGTAGAAAATGAAATTTCAGATATCAGGAAAGAAAAACCTTCAAAAGAAATTAAAAAAGAAAAAGAAGAGTTTAAGGAAGCTAAAAAAAGAAAAGTAGATCCTGAAGAAAGGAAGATAGGGGATAAATTAATTAAAGATATAAAGAAAGAAGAACAAAAAAAAGAAAGCCGTTCTTTTATAGAAAAAATTTTTTCCTCAAAAAAAGAAATCTCTGAAGATCAATTTGAAACTTATTCAGAAGAGTTAGAAATGATTCTATTAGAAAATAATGTAGCTTTAGAAGTTTCCGAAAAGATAATAAAAAAATTAAAAGAAGAGATGGTTGGAAAAGAAATTGAAAAAAAAGAAATTGAAGGAAAAATCTATGAAAATTTAAAAAACATTTTAGACGAAATTTTAGTAGAACCTTTTGAAATTCTAAAAGAAATTAAAGAAAAAAAAGGGGTTTATACAATTTTATTTTGCGGCATTAATGGAGCCGGAAAAACAACTACAATTGCTAAATTTGCAAAACTTTTAGAGCAAAATAAAATCAAATGTGTTTTAGGAGCAGCAGATACTTTTCGTGCAGCATCTATAGAACAGTTAAAAAAACACGGAGAAAAACTGGAAGTTCCTGTAATTGCACATAATTACGGAGCAGATCCTGCTGCAGTGGGATTTGATACCATAAAATATGCAGAAAAAAATAACATAAAAGTTGCATTAATAGATACTGCAGGAAGAATGCATACTGCAAAAAATTTACTTAGAGAAATGGAAAAAATAAAAAGAGTCACAAAACCAGATAGGACTATATTTTTAGGAGAATCAATAACTGGAAATGATTCTACAGATCAAATTAAAGCATTTCATGAAACAATAGGAATAGATGGAATCATATTAAGCAAAGCAGACATTGATGAAAAAGGCGGAACTGCTTTAAGCGTGGGTTACACTACAGGAAAACCAATACTCTTTCTTGGAACAGGACAAAACTATGAAGATTTAGAACCATTTAATAAAAAGAAATTTATTGAAAAATTGGGATTATAAAAATGAAAAAAACAAGCATAAAAAGATCAGAAATTATTTTCCCCCTTGCAGCTCTAATTTTATTCTATACTATAATTTTCTTCTTATTAAAAAATAAATTCTCCTACGAAGAGAAAGTTATTTTTTCGATTACGCTTTTCCTAATTATGATCTTTGACTATCTAAGAATTTTTAGCAAAAGATTTAGAAATTTTTTGGAAACTAAAACTGTAAAAGTGATTAGAAAATTGGGAATGATTATTGGATTTTTATTTGCAATATTAATTTCTTGCCTTTCTATTAGAGCCTACCTCTCTACTAGTTCAATCATATATATTTTCATTAGCATATTTTTCATATTTGGTTCAATACTGATTTTATGGGAAATCCTACAAACCCAAAAACCCTATAAATAAACAAAACCCCTTAATTCTATGCTAGAAAAATTAGGAAATGCAATAAAAAAGGCCACGGATAGAATTTCGAATGCAATTTTTTTAGATAAATCTTTAGTTGATGAAATAGTTAGAGAACTTCAAAGATCCTTAATTGAAGCAGATGTAAACATCTTATTAGTAAAACAATTATCTGAAAAATTAAGAAAAATTGCTTTTGATGAAAAAATAAAAGGAATTGAAAAAAAAGAACATTTAATTAAAGCTCTTCATGATGAATTAGTTTCAATTTTAGGAGAGAAAAAAGATCTTATTTTAAAAGAGAAACAAAATAAAATCGTTCTCTTAGGTTTATATGCTGCAGGTAAAACTACAACAATTGCAAAGTTAGCAAACTATTATCAGAAAAGAGGAAAAAAAGTAGCAATACTAGGATTAGATGTTCATAGACCGGCGGCAAAAGAACAATTATTACAATTAGGAAAGGAAAATAATTTAACAATTTTTGTGGACAAGGAAGAAACAAATGCATTAAAAACTTGGAAAAAAATTAAACCAAAATTAGAGAAATACGAAATAATTTTAATTGATACTGCAGGAAGACACGATTTAGACAAAGAATTAGTTAAAGAAATCAAAGATTTAACTAAAGAAATTAAACCTCAAGAAAAAATATTAGTTATACAGGCGGATATTGGCCAAGCTGCAAAAAAACAAGCCCAAGAATTCAAAGAGGCTGTCAATGTTACAGGAGTAATAATCACAAGAATGGATTCCACAGCAAAAGGAGGAGGAGCTTTATCAGCTTGCTCAGAAACAAAAGCCCCAGTATATTTCATAACTAATGGAGAAAAAATAAATGATTTAGAAGAGTTTAATCCAAAAAATTTTCTTTCAAGACTTCTTGGAATGGGAGATCTTAATGCTCTAATAGAAAAAGTAAGATCAATAACTGGAGAAGACAAACAAGCAGAAATTCAAAAAAAGATTCAAGAAGGAGAACTTTCTTTAGAAGATGTCGTTGAACAAGTTAAATCTATGAATAAACTGGGAGGATTTTCAAAATTAAAGGCAATGATTCCTGGAATGGAAAAGGCCAAAATTTCTGAAGAAAAATTGGGAGCTCAAGAACAAAAAATAAAGAGGTGGGAACACATATTGAATTCGATGACTCAAGAAGAAAAAAAACAGCCGACAATAATTTTAAAACAAACAAAAAGAATCTCAAGAATCGCAAAAGGAGCGGGAGTTAATACTTCAGATGTTAGAAGCTTGCTAAAACAGTATGAATTACTTCAATCTATGATAAAAGATTCAACAAAAAATAATTTTTCAGAAGGAATGGATCAAAAACAAATGCAAAAAATGATAAAGAAATTAGGAAAAATAAAAAAAATAAAATTTTAAAATGAAAAAAATTTCTTCTGGGGCTGAAGCAATAATTTACCTCGATAAAAATAAAATAATAAAACACAGAATTTCAAAGTCCTATCGCCATCCTGAATTAGACAAAAAAATAATAAAACAAAGAACAAAAGCTGAAATAAAAATATTGATTTCTGCTTCAAAAATTGTTTCTGTACCTTTACCCGAAACTAAAAAAGAAGAAAGCAAAATAATTATGCCGTTAATAAAAGGAGATAAACTATCTGAAAAATTAGATACTTATGCTTTAGAAAAACAAAAAAAATTGATGTTTAACTTGGGAAAAGAAACCGCAAGCTTACATAAAGCAGGAATTATACATGGAGATTTAACTACTAGCAATTTAATCTATAAAGATAAAAAAATATATTTTATAGATTTTGGATTAGGTTCTCTTAATGGAAAATATGAAGATAAAGGGGTTGATTTGCATCTCCTTTCTCAAGCAATTGATGCGAAACATCCTAAAAATTCAAAGAAACTATTTGAAAATTTTAAAAAAGGATATTCTTCTAAAGACAAAGAAGAAGCAGAAAAAATTTTTGAAAAATTAGAAAAAATTGAAAGAAGAAGAAGGTACAAACATTAATTTAATAAATTGCATCTTTGCCCAACATAAGAATTTGTTGAATTTATTCCATTCAAATATTTTGCAATGAGCAGGGCATCAGCAGAATTTATATTATTATCTTTGTTTGTATCTAAGCAACAAACATTCTCATAAGGAGAAATTCTTTGTACAAAAATATTCAATATTGTTGAAGCATCATCGATATCAATTTGCCCATCGCCATTCGCATCTCCAATTAAAGAATTATTAAGACACCTATAATATTTAACTATTCCTGTATTTTGGGGATTTGCATTCCACATGGGCCATAAATTTTGATGAGTATTATTTGTTTTCCAAGATTTTACTTTTAATCCATAAATAGTTCCTCCAAAACTTCCTGATCCAAAAAACATCTCCAGTAAACCATCTCCGTCTATATCTTCAATTGCTAATCCAGAATTCAAAGAAACGTCAAAATCTAAAGGAAAACCTTCTAGCATATTACCTTCTATATCCCATGCATAAATTTTTCCATTAGGAGAAATGGTTAGAATATCTTGTTTTCCATCACCATTAACATCTGCTATTTGAGGAGAACCCTCAAAATAAGGATTTACTTCTTGAGGCCACCCGCTTGAAATAATTGGGATAAAAGAAGATCCAGAAACATCTAAAAAAGAAACATAATTTTTATTAATGTTTGTAAAAGAAGAGATAACTTGTTCAATCCCTTCATTTTTCAAGTCAACAATCGTTAATTTTGATGAAGGATAATCATTGTTTGGATAAGTATTATGATTTCCTGTATTTAAATCAATTTTTGTTAAAATTGCTCCCTGCTGATAAAAGAAGTAATTTCTATTGTTTTTAAAGTCATTAAGTATGTATGCATCCAAGTCTCCTCTAGGAACAAGATACTTAGAAGAAGTAGATGAAGTTAAATTTTTCTTTAGGATGCCTTTATCTGAATAAACCAAAACATATTTATCTCTATGAAAAATAATTATCTCTTTTTTTCCATCTCCATCTAAATCATAAACTTTTGGAAAAGAGGCAAAATAGTTTTCATTTATTGGCCAACCTTCTTTATAACTTCCATTTCCCTCCAAAACTGCAAGAGTATCAAAGCGAATGTTTTCAATAGGACCAAGATCCTCCCCTATTGCAACAACTACCTCAAAATTTCCGTCGTTATCTAAATCTATTAATGAAGAACTTCCTCTTGTTTGTCTCAAAGAAGTAAAATTATAAGAATAATTATTAAACACAAAAGGATCACAATTATTATTCCACCCCAATACAGGAGATCCATCTTCTTTAAATGCAAATCCACAAAAACTTTTAGAACTATCATTATAAAAAAATCCTGCCCAAGGAATAGAAATTATTTCTTTTTTACCATCCCCATCTATATCTCCTACTAGAGGGGGTGCGATGGGAACCCCTTCTCCAGAACTAACTCCTGATCCAGTATCTATAGGCCATCCAGATAAAAGAACTCCTTTTGAATCCCAAACAGAAATTATGCCCCCAAGATCAACAATAATTTCTTTTTTACCATCTCCATTTATATCTTCTAAAATAGGGGTTGAACCCACTGAATATTGACGAGCATCCTCGATTTTATTAGGCCATCCATCTAAGATCTCAAAATAAGAAGAATAAGTCATATTGGCAAAAAGTTCATTAGTTACATTTTTTACTATACTAACATTAACAAAAAATGTTTTGCAAAGAGTATTTGTTATTTTAATCTCTCTTTCTCCAGAATCTAACTTTAATAAAAAAGAATCGTGAATAATCTTGCCCCTATAAGAATACTTTCCAGTGTTTAAATTCTTAACATAAACTTTTGATTCGGGAATATTTGAAGAAATATTTAAAAATCCATAATTTTTAGAAGAAACACAACTATCTGTCAAAGAGAAATTCGAATCTTCGCAATCTGGAATCGGATTATTTGAACAAGAAATAGGACAATTATTTGGTTTCTGATCTCCTGTTCCCCAATAACAAAATCCGTCCTGATCATTATCTTCGCAAGAAATGTTATTTGGGTTTGGAATTAAAGGGCCAGTTACAGCAAAAAGCAAAAATGATTCAATATATGAATCTCCTATAGCTATCCTAAAATATCCATTTTCTCCCCATCCACTCCCCCAACTATTTTTAACAATCCAATAAGAAAGTCCGTCCTCCTCTCCATATCCTACAATTAAAACTGCATGAGCTCCTAAAATTACATCTATAGAATGAGAATAAATTCCTCCAGAATAACTAGGAAAATCCTGATACACAATCATTCCTGCTTCAACAGGACCTTTTTCAACTAGAGTTCTTTTCAAAGATTCAATATCTTGTAAAGGGACTAGTTTATAATTTGTAATAGCAAAAGAAGTCTGATTCCAATTAGAACATTTTTGAGAGCAATAGACAGGCCCTGTTGAACAAGATCCATGGCCAAGGGCATCACAAGCTACATAAGGGAAGCATGATTCTAACACAGCTTTATTTATTTGTAAATACTTAAATAAATTTAAAAAACCTGGTACAGAAAGACCGTGGCATCCCCCTGGATGAAAACAAGAAATTAAATCCTGCTCAGACAAATTTAAATCCAAATATTGATTATAATATGTGTTTGCTTGGCCCTCGACTAATCCCAAAGTCCCAAAAGCCCAACAACTTCCACAAGAAGCTTGATTTTTAACTGGAGTTATATAATTTTTCCCATGGACATTTCTCCAATCAAATTCCAGAGGAAGTTCTGAAAAATTAGTAGAATTTTGCACGCTAAAACCCGTAATTTTTACATCGATTATGCCTTTTAAAAATAAAAAAGATTTGGAAAAAATTTTATTCAGAGGATTAAATAAAAAAGTAAGAACCTCTCCTTCCTTAATTAAAAAAAATTTATTTTCTTTATTTTCATAAAATTCAGAAGAGGGATTAGAAATAAAAGAAGATAAATCTCCCTTAAATTCTAACTCTCTAATAATTTCTTCATCAATTTCAATTCCAAGATATCTTTTTTGATCTTCAACACTTAATTTAGAAATTTCATTTTCTTCTGCAACCCAATCTAAACCTGAATCTTCTATCTGATTATTGATTTCCTCTACAGAAATTTCATTTGTTGCAAAAGAACTAGGAATGAAGGGATTCTCAGAAGGATTTGGAATCTCAATTGGAGTAGAATCTTTATTTATGGAAACAGAATCTTTTGAAGCTTTATTTGTTTTAGAATCAAACTCAAAAGAAGAGGGCAATCCCTGTGAATTTTTTTTAAAAACTCCATTGCTTGCAAAAACCATTACAAATGCTATTAAAGCTACAACAAGAAAGACCGTAGCCAAAATTTCAATCCCCCCTTTTTTATGGAAAAAGTTAAACATAATTATTCATCATTAATTAAATATATAAATACTTCTCTAAAAAATAAAATAGCCCCACCCGGATTCGAACCGGGGTCTCCGGCTCCAAAGGCCGATATACTTGACCACTGTACTATGGGGCTACATTTAAAAGACCCTGAATCGATTTATAAGTTTTTCCTGTCCTTTTAACTAAGAAACAGAAACATGTTTTTTTCACCAAAAAATCCCAAATAGGTTATGTCTTTTTCACGTGCTCGAAAATAAATATAAAAATATCTGAATATAAATAAATATGAAAACAGCATATCTGTATTGCAAAACAGGGGAAGCTGAGAAAAAAAATAAATACGCTTTTACAGTGTATTTATGGAAAGGTAAAAAGGGGTCAGGAATTTTATCCAAAAAGTTTTTTCAAGGAAAAAATAAAATGAAAGTTAATATCCTTGAAGAAAACGGAGACACTTCCACAATCCTTTTTCCAAAAAAAATTATGAACAAAGATGTAGCAATCGTTAATTCAGCTTACCTAACTCTCTAAAATTTTATTTTTTTATTTTTTATTTTCCAAACAGTTCTGTATAAAAAATATCTCGGTTAATTTGAGGTTTAGAAGGCAAAATCTTAAAAAATCTCTTAATTGTCCTAGGGTGTTGGAATTTCTCTCCAGCTATACATGAAGCTAATTTCCTGTACTCTAGTCCCAGTTCTGAATTAGGCCTAAGTTTAACTCCCGAAGTAAAATAAAATTGAGACTTAGGTACATTCAAATCGTGAGGTAAAAGTGCAAGAACTGGGACTTCACTTGTTTTTTCTATGTCTTCTAAACTAAGTTCAAACTTTTTTCTATACACTTTATTCAAAATTATCCCTTTTATTGGAGTTCCTCTTCTTTTAGCCACTTTTATTGCTTTTAGAGTCATACTAAGTGTGGAAAAATCAGGAGTGCTAATTACAAATAACTCATCTGAAGCATCAATAGTTGCTAAAGTCTCTTTATTTAAGGAAGGGGAAGAATCTATCAAAATAAAATCATACTCTCTTTTTAATGAAGATAAATAAAATTTGAGCTTTAAAGGATCTATATTTTCTTTAGGAAAAACGCTAGATAAGATTAAATCAAAATAATCATGAGAATTTATTGCTTCTTTTATCCTTTTTTCACCACTTAAAACTTGATGAAGTGTTACGGGAGGATTTAGAAAATTTAAATGTGTTCCTAAATTAGGAGCCGAAAAATTAGCGTCAACAAGTAAAACTTTTTTACCAAATTCAGATAAAGCAAAACCTAAAGAAACTACACTAGAAGTTTTTCCAACTCCTCCTTTTAAACTCAACACCCCTATAATTTTACCCATAAAGTCTAAAGTTAAATTCAATTTAAATATGTTACTCGAAACACTAGTAACAAAAACAAGAAACAGAAAATTTAAAAACCAAAACCGCAACTAATTAACATGGTAAAAACAGAAGAAAAAACAAATAAAAAATTGACTCAGAAAGATTATGAAAAAAAAGTTTTAGATTTAGCAAAAGAAGGTTTGACTGCAGAAAAGATCGGACAGAGATTAAAAAACAATGGAATTCACCCTAAAGATTATGAAAAGAAAATAAAAGAGATCTTAGGTAAAGAATATGTTGATCCAGAATTAAAAAATGTGCAAGAAAAACACGAAAAAATAAAGATTCATTACGAAAAAAATAAACAGGACAAACGAGCAAAAAGAGAAAAAGATAGAACTTTCTCGCACGTAAGAAAAATAAAAAAATATTTGGGTCTAATTAAGAAATAAGTTTGTTCTATCCTAATGGAAAGAAGCTCATTAGAGGTGAAAATTAAAAACACTGCAAATTTATTTAAAGAGGAAATTAACGGAAAAGAAATTCAGATTATTAGTCATTTTGATACAGATGGAATATCTTCTGCAGCGATAATTGTAAAAATGCTGAAACAGCTGAACCAAACTTTTTCTTTGAAAATTTTAAAGAGTTTGAACAAAGAAGATATTGATTCATTAGATAAAGAAAAAATAGCTCTTTTTTTAGATCTGGGTTCGGGCAGCCTAGAGTATTTAAAAAAATCAAAAATAAGAAAAATTTACATAATAGATCACCATGAAATTACAGAAGAAATACCTTTAAATGTAGAAATAATAAATCCTTACTTACACGAAAAACAAAAAATTTCTACCTCTAGCTTAGCTTATCTCTTTTCAAGAGAAATAATTGGAAAGAATCATGAATTGGGAAAACTTGCAATAATAGGAATGATCGGAGATCAACTAGAAAAAGAGATAGATTCTCTAAATCACGGAATTTTAGAAGAATCCGATATTCACATAAAAAAAGGTTTGATGATTTATCCTTCAACAAGACCATTAAATAAAGTTTTAGAATTCACCCTAGATCCTTTCATTCCTGGAGTTACCGGTAATCCCGAAGGAATCATTGATCTGTTAAGAGAGTCAAATCTTTCTCCAGAAAAAGGAAAATACAAGAGTTTAATCGAATTAACTGAAGAGGAAATGGAAAAATTAGTGACATCTGTAATATTAAGAAACCCTAAGACAAAAAATAAAAAATTACTGGGAAATCTTTACTTAGTAAAGATGTTTGGAAAATTAGAAGATGCCAGAGAAATTTCTGCCAAGATAAATGCCTGTTCAAGAAACGGGGATCCCATGACTGCATTAAGTTTTTGTTTAGAAAATAATCTCTCCCGTAAAAAAGCCGATTCAATCCATATAAAGCATAAACAACAAATAATTTCTGGATTAAAATTTATAGAAAATTCCCAAAAAATTTCCGGAAAAGGATTTGAAATAATAAATGCAAAAGACAAAATAAAAGATACAGTAATTGGAACGATTACAAGCATACTTGCAAATTCTCCAGAATATGAAGAATCAACCATCATTCTTGGTATGGCTTATAATGGAAAAGAAATAAAAATTTCCGCAAGAAACGTTGGAAAAAGAGGAAGGAACGTAAGAGAAATTTTAGCAAAAACTATGAGTTTTTTCCAAGGGGAAGTGGGAGGCCATGAGTTTGCTGCAGGTTGTACGATTCCTTTTGATAAAGAAGATGAATTTATCGAAAAGGTAAAAAAAGAATTGGAAATAGAAGTTATTAAAATTTAATTTATTCCTGACGCAAATACGCAACCTTTAAAACCAAAGCATTTCTTAAAAAATAATGAAATTCGAACAAGAAGATATAGTTATTTGCACAGTAGATAGAATTATAGGGGCCACTGTTTTTGTAAAAATAGATGATTCTCAAAAAGAAGGAAGTATTGTTCTTTCCGAAATTGCGCCAGGAAGAATAAGAAATCTAAGAGAATATGTTGTTCCAAAGAAAAAAATTATATGTAAAGTTTTAGATCCTTCTACAGACCCCATCCGATTATCTTTAAGACGAGTTAAAGATAAAGAAAAAAAAGAAAAATTAGAAGAAGCTAAATTGGAGAAAAATTGCATAGGTGCTATAAGAAGCATAATGAAAGAGGACACAAATGAATTAATAAAAAAAATAAAGGAAAATGAATCCTTATCTTCCTTTTTAGAAAATTGTAAAAAAAATCAGAAAGAGTTAATTGAATTAGTAGGAAGAGAAAATTCAAAAAAAATTTTGGATATAATCAATTCTCAAAAAGAAAAAACAATTGGAGTTAAAAAGATAATTCAATTAAACTCGAAACAACCAAATGGATTAGAATTAATAAAAAAAATTCTCTCTGGAGAATCTAATTTTGAAGTAAGGTATCTAGGATCTGGAAGGTATTCACTCTCCTTAGAAGGTCAAGATATAAAAGAAGCAAACAAGACAATGGAAGATTTTCTTTCAAAAATAGAAAATTTTTCTAAACAAAATTTAATTACTTTTAAATTGGAGTAAATTTTTCAAAAAATACAACTCTCAAAAGAATAAAAATCCTTAAAAAGGAGCAACTTCTTAAAAAAATATGGAAACACAAAAATTTAGAATAAGAATTGTGGGAATTATATTTGATCCTTCAAAAAGAATGATTTTAGTAGGAAAAAATAAGGATGATGAAAAGTACTCATTTCTTGAAGGAGATTTGACTTATGAAGAAGAATTAGATAAATGTTTAAAGAGGACAATTACTGAAAAAACAGGATATGTTGCTCATAATTTAGGGGCAGTATATGCAGAAAATAGACTTAGAGAGAAAGATAAGGTTAAAATACATTTTCTATGCGAAGCTACAGAAGGAAAAGAAAAACCCGGAAAAAACGTTTCAGAATTAATTTGGGTTAAACCTTCAAAAGTAGAAAAACACTTGGGAGTTAAATTACCCTCAAGATTAAGAGAATACATTACTAATTTAGAATGAAACTAAGATATTTTTTAAAAGAAAATAAAAAAATTTATACACTAAAAAAAACTAATTATGACGAGGAAACTAAAGAAGCCCATTATAAATTTTTAAAACTAAAAGACGCACCAAAATCAAATCCCTTGATAGTAAGAAAAAACTAGGGCAATGTTTTTTGTATGCAACTTTCTTTGATTTCTTTTTTAACAATTTCCATATCTGATTCCCAAAGAGGTAATAAATCTCTTTTGTAGATTATTGCGGCAGGATGAAACAAAGGGATTAATTTAAAAGAAACTCCTTCTAAAGAAATATTCTTTACTTTTCCATGAATTGAAGTTATTCCAGGTTGATTATTCATGAGTTCCACATTTCCTTTTGCAAGAAAAAATTTTGTTGCATAATTTCCCAAAGAACAAACTACTTTTGGTTTTATTTCTTTTATTTGATGTATTAACCAAGGAGTATGTGCCCTTATTTCTTCTGGAGAAGGGTCTCTATTTTCAGGAGGGCGACATTTTAGAATATTTGCTATATAAATTTCTTCTAAACTTAAACCTACTTTTTTTAACATTTCGTCCAAATTTTTTCCTGCTTTTCCTACAAAAGGCAATCCCTCCAAATCTTCTTGTTTACCTGGAGCTTCTCCTACAAATAAAATATCTGCATTTGGATTTCCTTTTCCAATAACTATATTAGTGCATTTTTTGAAAATATCTGTTTCTTTAACCAACTTAACATAATCTTTTTCTTCGTTCATAAAATTCTTCTCCAATTAATTTTTTGCAATATTCTGTCTAATTGATCCACACTTTTTCTTCTTAAGAAACCATATTCATCTTTTATATTTAAATTAATTATTTTCGTTTTTTCAACACTAAAGTTTTCTTTCAAAAATTTTTCCATATATTTTTCCATAACAAAAATTTTATCTGCTCTATTCAAAATCCTTTTATTTATCTTTTTTCCAAGAAAATATGAAAGAAAGCCCATTCCCGCAGATCTGACTTTTGCATCTATTTTTCTTCCCCTAAGGTATCCTCTGAGAAATTCTGCACCAAATTTACTTCTGGTAAAATTATGTTGACAAATAAAAAGATATTCTTTCATATTCTTCTAAAATTAATTAACTTTTTAAATTTAAACAAATTATTTCCTATATGGAAAGAACACTCGTACTAATAAAACCAGACGCAATGGCAAAAAGACTTGCAGGAAATATCATCTCTGATTTATATTTTTTAAATCTAAAAATGATTGGATTAAAGCTAGTAAATGTAAATTCAGATTTAGCTGAAAGGCATTATGAACAACATAAGGAAAAACCTTTTTTTAAAGATCTTATTAGACATTTAACCGGCGAATTGCACAATAATGAAAATGTAATTGCTATGGTTTATGAGGGAGAAAATGCAATTCAGAAAATCCGAGATTTTATTGGAAAAACAAATCCTGACGATTGCGAGCCTTGGCATATTCGAGGAAAATACGGAAAAATACATACAAAAACGAATTGTCATGAAACAGTAATTCATGCTTCGGATTCAAAAGAATCAGCAGAAAGAGAGATATATCTTTGGTTCAACGAAAATGAATTGATTTAAAAATAATTCTAAAAAGGAACAAAATTTCCCAAACAATCTTCTTCAAATTCTTTTTTAGTTTTAAAAGGAATTAATAATTCCCCAAACTTATTTATTTTTTCTTCAATTCCAGATAGGGATTTGTTGCAATAAAAAATTCCCTTCATAATTCCAACTGTCCCTTCTTTTATTTCGTAATGCAGTACAAAATTATTTCCTCTAAGGCTGTATAAATAAGATATAGTTTCCATATTAAATTATTCTTTGTCCCTAACTCCATGAGTCGTTACAAAAAAAACGCATTCATTGTCTGGAAGATTTGGACTATCAATTAATTTTCCGACACGAGAACCTTGTTTTCCTCTTCTAAGATAAACTCTATAAGTTGAAGCATGGCCGACAATATTTCCTCCGATAGCTGTTATTGGATCTCCAAATAATTGAGCAGGATTTGCCATAACTTGATTAGTAACATAAACTGCAATATTATTTGTTTCTGCTAATCTCATTAATTCGTGCATGTATCTATTCAATTTTTGTTGTCTATCTGCAAGCTGGCCTCTCCCCGAATATTCTGCCCTAAAATGGGCTGTCAAAGAATCTATAATCAAAAGTTTTATTGGCTCTCCATCTTTAACCATTTGAGAAATTTTTTCCAAAAGTAAAATTTGATGGTCTGAATTGAAAGCCCTTGCTACTAAAATATTTTTTAAAACCATCTCTGGATTAGCTCCAATCCCTTCTGCTATCTGTTTTATTCTCTCTGGCCTAAAAGTACCCTCTGTATCCACGAAAACCGCTTTACCTTCAGCCCCTCCTTTATCGAGGGGAAGTTGCACATTAACTGCTAAAGAAAGGCCTACTTGAGTTTTACCAGAACCAAAAGCCCCAAAAGCTTCTGTAATTGCTCTTGATTCAACCCCTTTTCCCCCTAAAAGATCATCAAGATTTTTACTTCCAGTGGTAATATAATGGACTCCTGCTCGCTTCCTTGCAAACTCCATTCCATCTACAAAATCTAATTTCATCAAAGTACGAGCTGCTTGTATTGCTTTTCTGGCAACTGCTTCACTAACTCCTGCATTCTCGCTTAAGGTAGCGACAGGTAAAACAGCCAGGCTAATAAGATCATATATTCCTGCTGCTTCCAGTTTAGCTACGGCAGCTGGACCTATCCCTGGAAGATCCATTAGCGTGGGCTCTTTATCTTCTTCCTTTTTAGATTTAGAAGTTTTCTTAGATTTTATTTCTCCCTCTTCCGAAGAAATAGCTTCCTTAATACTTTCCACTTCTTTTTTAATCGCCATAAAAAAATAAATTAATCTTCATTTATAAACATTATAGCAATAAAAAATATACTAAAAATAAGAATTGATCATTCTAAAAAAGAAAACCAAAATTAAGAAAGAAAGAACTATAAATATTATCAATTCGATTTTGCCTCCCGATCTTATAAACCCCTTAATTTTTAAATTAAATGGCCAAAAAAGATTGATTCCTTGCTTAGTTAAACTATCCAAAAATAAATGCAAAAAATAACCTAAAGCAAAAGCAAAAGCTATCTCTTCTTTTTTGACAAAAAAATAAATAAAAGAAAAAAATAAAATTCCAAAAAATAGACTATGAAAAAAACCCCTATGTTTATTAAATGCCGTTAAAATTTTAAAAAGAGGTTTCCTTCCTACTCTAGAGTTATTTGAATCTATGTCTGGAATAACCGTAGAAATAAGGCCTATAAAAAAGAAAATAAAAGGAGCATTTATTTTATTGAAAATTAACAAAAAAATAAAAATAAAAAAAATTATATGTGTCCTAAATAACATCTCAATTTTTTTCCAATAAAGCAATTAATTTATCTGAATCCACTTCTTCCAAGGATTCTACAATTAATTCAGAATTATTAAAATAACTATTTAATCTCACGTCTCCAGTAATAAAAAATTCCTTCCCTAAAATATTTTCTCTTTGAGAATTTAAAAACTCCGTATCTTCAAAAGAATTAATTCCTATTTTTTGTACCAAATCATTAAATAAAACTGCCCTAATATTTTCAGTTCCATCGTCAATAATTATATTCAAAATAGCTCTTTTTTCTACAGGAGATCCTTTTTGAATTTCTTCTTCTGTTGCCTTCTTACCTGTTTCTGTATTTGCATTAAAAAACTTTATTTCAAAAGATTGAACTATAAATGCTCTTACCTTTATTTTTTCTCCAACTTTAAACTCCGCAATATCTTTTTCCTTAAATGGTTTATCTTCAATTACCTTCAAAAATTTCTCATTACTTAACTTTAGTTCAGAAAAACTTCCCATATGAACTTCCCCTTGTCTCATATTTCCAGAAATAATCTCCACACTACTTCCTTCCTTAATCTCTCCTCTTTCAAGAAGATCTATATGATTTGTATCCCACAAAACAATTTTAATATTACTGGTTTCATCTGCAACAACTATATTAACTACTTTCCCTTCTCCTCCATCTTTAGTTACAAATTTTCGAATAGGAAAGATTTTTATCACTTTTCCACTAAAATTAACTTTTCTCATTCCAGTAAGCAGCTCATCAATTTTTAGTTTTTCGTTATCAAAAGAAACTCCTAATTCAGCTGCAATCACTTGTAATGCTCCTTCTCTAGATATCAAACCCGAAAGTTTTGCTCTTTTAGCATCAACCCTTTTATTTATCTCTTCTTCGTCAATACCTGAACTTTCTGATAACCTCTTCAAAATTTTATTATAATTTCCCTCTTCAACCATAAAACACACAAAAACACTTTTCTTTTTAAGTATTATGTCACTCTTATATAAAAATAACCAAAACTCTTTTAAAACCAAAGAACATTTGAAGAACATGGCAGGAATAAATGGGGCAAAATACAAAATAATGCCTGAATCTCCAGAAATAGACTTAGAAGAAATAAAAAAGAATGCGCAAAAGGTTGTGGAGGAATTTGGAGGGAAAAACAAAGAATACAGCATAGAACCAATCGCATTTGGACTTAAAGCATTAGTTGTTTTTTTCTTTTATCCAGATAACCTAGAAACCGAGGGGTTGGAAGAAAAATTTTCATCTATTCCAAATGTAGCTTCTGCAAAACTAATAGATATGAGAAAAATAGCTTAAGAATAATGGATAAAATAAAAGAAAACATAACTAACATTAAAGAAAAATTAATTTTAAGAATAAGAGAAGAATATGAGGAAAAAGAAGCGAATGAATTAATTTCCCATATCTCTTTGATGGAAGATGAAGAATTTATAGAATTTTTACAACAGCAAGGACTGATACAAGAAAATAAAGAAGACCCCAAATGTCTATTTTGTTCTATGGTTTTTGGAGACATTCCCACAACAAAGATAGGAGAAAATGAATCTGCAATTGCAATTTTAGAAATTAATCCTATTTCTAAAGGACATTCCTTAATAATTCCAAAAAATCATCTTACTTCTTCAGAAGAGATTACTGAAGAAATAAAAGAGTTAGCTAGGGAAATTGCCCAAAAAATAAATAAAAATTTTGCCACAAAAAAAGTAGAATTTTCTTCATCAAATATAATGGGACACGAATTCATCAATGTTCTCCCAGTATATTCTAATGAAAGTTTTGATTCATTAAGAAATAAAAAAAGCCCAGAAGAATTATTTCAAATAAAAAAAGAACTTGAAGATTTACCAAAAGAGGAGAAAATAGAATTAAAAGAAGAACATTTTGAATTAAAAAAAAGACCAAGAATCCCTTAGAATAAACTAAATTTTTTATAAATAAATATAATCAAAAGCAAAAAACTTATCAGAAAAACTGGAGCAAATTGAACTCCATACCTAATTCTCACAAATTTCTTTTTTTTCAAGAGGGCTATATCTTTTTTTTGCAATCCATCCCAATTCGCTTTAATAACTTTATTCCCTACTTTAACATCCTCATATAACCAATCTCCTAAGGATAATTTATTTGTTGGAACTCTTTTAACCATACAAGATTCGTCCACGGATTTAGCATATAAAAAAAGATAAGGTAAAAGAAAAGATAAAACCCCCAAATAAAAAAATTGCTCAAAATAAAAACCAAAAATTAAAAAAACACAAGCTAAAATAAGGCCAAGAAAAATAATCTTTTTAGATTTAGAAAATTGGTTTTTAAATTCTTTCTTTAATTTTTTCCAATTTTTTAAACCAATATAAAAACTAGCAAAAAGGCCATAAATTGCTCCTATGATTAGAAAGATCAAAATAAATAAGATAAATAAATTTAGGTTTGAAAAAAAGTCGGAATAAACAGGAAGAATTGCCCCTAAAGCAAACATTAAACTGGCATCTCCTCCTGCAAACATTTTACCATAATAAAAAAGCTGGCTTAATCCAAAAAAAATTAAAAGTCCGATTAATCCTTGATAAAAAAGATAAAAGTTTTCTGCTTCAAATAACCCGTAAAAAAACCTAAAACCAAGCGCAAAAATAATTAAACTAAAATTTAACCAATTAGCTATTTCACTTGTCCTAATATCCTGTATTGTCGCAAAAAGTATCCATAAAAAACCTAATGCTAATAAAAAATAAATCTCTATCATTTTAATGGAAAGAAAAAAGAGTTTATAATTTTAATTTCTTTTATTATTTAAAGAAATTTTTGAACTTCTTTCTCTCCCGCCACTTTTATAAGGATGTTTTTTCTTTTCCTTTTTCTTAAATTTTCCTTTATTCCTCTTATCAGAAAAAGCATAATCATTCATTTTATTTCAAATCGATAAAACAAGCACTTTCGGAAGATAAAGAACTAACATCATAAGTTCCAGAAGATAATTCAGGGTTTCCAGGAATCTTATTTATCAATATAGACCCACATTCCAGATTACATTCGATATTACATTCTTTGATTCCGTATTTAGAAAATTCATTAACTGAAGCGAAAACAGCACAAGAGGATTCTATTTTATTCTTATTTTCATCTTTTAAGATTCTTTGAGAAGAACAATAATCATATTTACTTTGAGTTAAACATGCAGATTCACACGCTTGAACGATTTGATCCACATTAGATTTTGGAGCAAAAACCCCAAATCTCTCCCAACCCATCATAAATCCCAAAGCAAGAACAACCAAAACAATCAACCCTAAAATTAAAAGAATAATAGTGCTGGTACTCATTCCTTGAGCCTTTTTATTATTAAAAATCATTTTTACCTCTTAATATGAAAAATAAACGTTAAAATACTTTATAAAACTTACTTAAGAAGGAATTGAATACTTGACTGAAAATAAAAACTGAGTTTTTCTTCCTTCAAGAGTAATCTTCTTCTTTGTTTTCTCTAAATAAAAAAATTCCTCTCCTTTAGAATTTATTATATTAAGATAAGAGGGAATTTTCATTCCTTCATTAGAATAGAATCTATATGCATCAACTTCTGCATTTAATTGATTCATAATTTCAACTCCAACAAAAGAATTATTTACTTTTACATCTGAAAATAAAAAGACGACGATGGCAAAGGCACATAGCAAAAAAGTACCTATAATTAAAAGAGTAACGGACAAATCTCCTCTTTTATTTTTAAAAATCATTTAAAAAAACCCTCCATTTCCAATTTTACTTCTTCGTAATTTGTCCTAAATTTTCCTTTAGAATTTAATTCTTTTAAATAATTCTCTAAGAATAATTTTTCTTGTAAATTAGAAATTTTAAAGTATGTGTAAAGGGACTTTCTTAGAAATGAATCTTCTATTCTCAAATTAGAAGTAAATTCTACCTCTCTTTCATCAAAAGGCAGCCTTTCAATTTCTTTATTGGAAGAAACACTCTTTTTTATATCTAAAGAAATCGTCCTTGCCTTACCTAAACTAGAAGCGACAAAAATAAAAAAAACTAAAATTGCAATAATGATAATTGTTGCAATTATCCAAGTAACTCCTTCACCTACTTGTCCCTTCCTATTTAAGATTTTCTTTTGCATTTCTTACCCCCGTTATTATTTCAACCAAAAAATATTTTGAACCAGAAGATTTGGCTAAAAATTCATTAGTTGAACATTTAGCAAATTTCTTGAACCCATCATCTGAAAAACAATCTTGTTTTAAATTTAAATTTCCCTCTTCAATTTCAAAAACTAAGTTAGTTTTATTTAAATCTGAATAAAATTTTATTTGAATATAATATTCTTCATCATCCGATTGGCCTTTTATTGGAAAAAAAAGATTGCATCTTGAAAGAAAATTATCTCTAAATTCTGGTTTAAAAACTTCATGTTCGCTTATAAGAAAGGGATTTATTTTACCCCCAAAATAAATGCAATCTGCAACTTTTCTTGAAAGAATTTGAGATTCAAATTCCCTAACATCATATGGGTTTTTATAAAAATTATTTACCATAAGAACGATTCCTACTGCAATAAGAGTAAGAATAAAAAACCAATAAATAGAAATGATTTTATCCCCTGCTTTTTTATTTTTATACATTTTAAAATCGAGATATGGTTAGGACATAAATCCCGTTATATCCTCCTTTTTCTGGATCTGTTTCAGGATATGCGTTAATTTTAACTTTATTAAAAAAAGGATATTCATATCCTCCCTTTTCTGAAATCTTAACAAAAACATAATTATTTTCAAAATTTAAAATTTTAGAAAAATCTAAATTATTTTTTTCGGAAATCTTCATTGCTTTTTCCATATCTAAACGAATCACCATTCCAGGACTTGCCGAATCTACAATAAGAGCTATTTGTTTAGAAGTTGTTTCTTCCAATAAAGCGTATCCACTTCCTTGTTTCATCAAAAAAATAATTAAAATTGTTAAAAACGCTATATTCAAAATTAAAAAAATTAAATTCTCCATCAGAATCTCCCCTTTCTTTCTCATAGTAAATCTAATTTTTTTAAATTAATAAAACTTTAGAATTAAGATTTTGTTTCAACATCTACGCAATTAAGCGCTTTGAATTCTTCTGAATTAGCCTCTACTAAAAAAGGAGGAAGAAAATCGTTTTCAGATTTACCTTCAATTAAGGGAATCAAAAGAGAAGATCCGTACCCTGCAGCTCCTCCAGCTACAACTGCAATTTTAACTGCAGCCCAACCAACTGCAAGACCTACTCCCCCTGTTAAAACTCCCACCACGACTCCTGTTGCGGTAACAAGAGAACCTCCAACTACCCATCCTAAAGTACTCACTTCACTATGGGATCCCATCATGATAAAATAAATTTCTTCTAAATCAATCTCTTTATTTTCTTGCTTAGAAAAATCTTCAAAATCAAAATCTTCAAATAGATATTCCGCATAAGTATAATCTTTATCGGAAATTTTTGTTTTGGCCATGTATTGATAAAATTCGTTTCTATCAATTTTTCCTTCCGGAAAAATTTCTTTCTTCAAGGAATTATCAAAACCAATTTGATAACAAATAGAACAATGAAGTCTTGGTTTATATTCCTTAGATAAATAGTTTAATTTTCCTTCGCCAAACATCCACCAACAAGTTGCAGAATATTCTGAAAGCGCACGATAAACATCTTCTTTGGATTTGACTTTTTCTTTAGTTGGAGAGGTCATCTTTTCACAAGTATTATCTGCTGTTAAACAAACATACTCTCTCTTACAATCAAGAGGTATATCTACAGGAGAATTTGCTCTCATTACAACAGAATTATAACAAATATTCTCTTGATTTTTTGAGCCAAAATTTACCCTTAAAAGAAAAAACAAAATAACTGCAAAACTGAAAATAACAAGAATCAAAATAATTATTTGTTCATTAGTCATTTCTCCTCTATTATTTTTAAAAATATTCATATTGCCCCCAAATTATTTAATAAACTATAAACTGCGTATAATGCAATTAAAAATAAAACAACATATATAATCTTTTTTATCAATTCTTCCATCTTTAAATTTCTGAAATGCTAATCCATTTCCCCTCCGTCTCTTCAATTAAAATATTTGTTAGCCCTTTTTTTGATTTTTTAAAAAGAATATCTTCAAACTCTTTTATTTTTCCTAAACCAGAACAAGTCCCTTTGCTATCGCAAGATTTAAGTTGTCTATCTGGATACAAACCTCCGTAAGTGCTAACCCCTTTACAAATGCAAACACAATCTTCTCCCAGACAAGAATTTGGTTGTTTTTCTTGGGAAGAGAAATACATTAAATACCAGTCAGAAGGATTTAAGGCTAAAACTTGTTCTGAAGAAGACTCAGAATCTCCCCTTAACCTATTTACAACCTCGCTTATTTTTTCAAGAGAGGCTTTTGCTTTATCTCTATCCTCTTTATCTGTAACAGAAAAATAAATTGCAACCAAAAGATAAATTAAAAAACCTATAACGATAGCTGCAAGAATTATTTTCAGAGTTTCTTCGGGAAGCATGGATGATCCTCTTTTCATATTAAACTCCTAATCAGATTCAAAGGTTCTCCGGGGGAAGTTCCTCCAAAGAAAATAAAAATTTTATCCTTAAAAATAAAATAAATTCCTATAATTACAGCTACAACTACAAGAAGCCCCAAAATTATTTTTATAAGATTAGAAGTTATCAGTTCTGACATTAACTCCACCTAAAGAGCCCTTTAATTTTTTCAATTAAAGAAAACCCCTTATCTTTTAAAATTATAAAAAATAAAACGATAATAACTAGAACTGCCAAAGAAATTAAAATCCAAGGAAGATATTCACTAACAATCCCTTTTTTATCTTTAAAACCTCTCTCCATAAATGAACTAAATAAAACGATTTAATAAAAGTTTTTATTTTACATTCCAGACAAAACAACGCTGCTTAAAATAGAAAGGACCAAAGTTGCAATTAAAGCCACAACAAAATAAAGTCCAATCCCTGATTTTAAATTTAATCCAGTTTTATTTACTCTTTCTAAAGGATCATTTCCTGAATCTATTGAAACCAAAGTTGAAGTTAATATAAAAATCATCTGAATTAAATAAATTCCGACGGAAATTTGTAAAAAATAAGGAGGAATCATAGCTTGATAATCAAAAATAGTTAAAATAGAATCTAAATTACCTAATCCTGATTCTTCCAGACCTTCTAATCCTCCAACATCTAATTTACCTAAAATATTTGTTATCATTGCTGCAAGTCCAACAACCACTCCAGATAATAAAGGAGCTAAAAAGGTCATATTGCTTTTCATATCTGAAACAACTTCAGCAAGCATATCTCTTAATCTTATACTTATTTTATCTATATTTTTAACATATTCCGATATACTCATTAAAGAAATTGCGGCTATCTTTAATCCTTTTTTACTAGATTCTATCAAAACCCTCATTGAAGTAGCAATTAATTGAGAAGGATAAAATCTTATTGAACCCCTATTTTTATCAAAAATTGCTTTTTCAACGCTCATCCCCATTTGTTGAATGTTATAATTAACTCTTTTAAAAAAATCTCCTGTTCTAAGACCTTTATTAGATTCCGCTACTTTTCCAAAAACTAATTCAGGAGGAACCCCATTTCCCAACCTATTTCCTAATTGAAACAATGAATTGTTAAATTCTAATTCAAGTTCTTTTGTTTTTTCTCTTTCCAGTATCAGTTCTTTTGTTCTTTCTTTATATGAAATTGAAAAAAACAAGGCCACCGAAAGAGGAAATAACATTCCCAAAAATAAAGCTCCAACTCCAAAAGGCCCCTTCACTCCTGTTGAACTATCTACAAAACCAAAAAAACTTCCTCCCATAAAAGAAAGACCTATACTTTCAAAACTAAAATCTCTTTCAATTCCTACAAGTTCCGGAAAACCAGTATATCCAAAAATAAGAGGAAGTAAACTTAATATTAAAAGAGGAAAAACAAAAATAAACGCTTTTGTATAAACTTTTTTATTTATAAACCGAGGATAAAGAGGATTTCTCTCTAAAAAAGAAGACTCCCCATGACCTCCTGGACGAAGCATTAAAACCTTATCAGTTAAATAAAAAACCATAAAAGGAATAATCATATTAAACAAAACAAAAACATGAACATAACTAAACATCCCCCCAATCATTGCAGAAGCAAGAGGAATTAATGCCAAACCTAAAGTAGGTAAAACAACTCCCAACATATAAACATTAGTTAAAGGACTTCTAACTCCATGACTAAATTTAAGCATCTTTTCATAAACTCCATCAAGAACAACTTGAAGGGATTTTTCTAGAGTGGAAATTCTTCTTGATTCTTCTGGCTCAAATAAACTACTCTCTATCAAATGAAAAGATTCTATAAACTCATTTGCATACCCTCTCCACTTCTCAAGATAATTGTCTAAACTTTCTTTTATAGTAGAATAGCGCCCAACTTCCACATTATAAAAAACTTTTTTAAAATCTAAGGAAAGAGGATATTCTAAATGCTGTGCAGCAAAAGCAATCGCTTTTTCTAAATTAGGAGTGTGTCTCATATAAACAACTATATAAAGAATTGCAGGAACCATTTGACTTGAAGCTTTTAATCTCCATTTATTAGCGATTCTGGCAGGATACCCTTGCATAAAGTAAAACAAAAAAATTGAAACCACCAACATCAAAACAAAAAATAAAGTTGGAAAATTTTCTCCAACTAAGAAAAAAGAAATTGAAAGTAAAAGCCCAATAAAAAAAACGCTCAAAAAACACATAACACTTAATGTGATGGCTTGCCAAGGTTCTATAGAAAGGTGTGCAAAATCCAGATGTTTTTTTATTTCCTCTTCGTCTTTTTTAGAAGGTCTCAACTTAAATGTTTTTCCAAGAGTATGTGCCCAACGTTCATAGGTTGAATATTCTACAGAAATCTCTCCTTTAAATTTTTCATAAGATTGGCTATATTGTTTATCCTCTTTTGAAGATTCTATTTGGCTTTCTATTTTTGCTCCATATTTCTTAAGAATCTCATCTACACTTGGTTTTTTTTGGGGCATTTTATCACTTCTTTTATATAACAATTAAAAAAAAATAATTAATAAATGTTTAGAATTAGATCCTTCTTAATCTTAATTCTTCATTTAACCATTTTTGCCATTCTGGAAAAACTCTTTCTTTCAAAGGCAACCCTATTTCTTTAATAACTGAATCTGAAATTTCATGGAATTTGTGAGTTGAAAGTGCGTTAAATTCTGCTTCGAGCAAATCTTTCATTCCGCTAGCTCTTGCGACTTCTACTAATCTTTCCTTAATTTTTGAACGAAGTAAAATATTATCATAAACCGCTTCCCAATTTCCTGCCCATCCTTTAACTTTAGAAGCAATATCCTTAATTGTTTCGGAATCTCCATTTATTAAAGCATCACTAACTTCCAACTCATCTTTTTCAACATTATATAACATTAAATCTTTGAACCCCCCTTCTAGCAAAGGATCCGATGTCCAATGTTTTCTAACTTCCGTTATTTGCAAAAGTCTTCTCCAAGAATTAAGACCATCAGCTGATTTAATTGGGTTTGCTATTGCAATTATATCTGTTGCTTTAAAAGACGTTGCTGGAACTCCTATATCATTTACAACTCGATCAAAAACCCCATAAGGGCTTGCACCGTGAATTGTTCCTGCTACAACATTTGCGAGAGCCCCAACTCTCATAGCTTCATAAAGAGCTTTAGCCTCAGTACTTCTAACTTCTCCAACTATCAAAGAACTATCTCCTAACCTTAAACTTGTCCTTATTCCTTCCTCCGCACTAACTTCCGAAGTCGTTTTTAATAAAGCTGAACGAACCTTCATTCTTAATATATTAAAGTTAAGTCTTCTCAAAGCTTCAACTGGAAGTTCTAAAGAATCCTCTATTGTAATTATCCTAGATTTAGGATTTATCTCCAACATTAAACTTCCCAAAAGAGAAGTTTTCCCTGAAGAACGTGTTCCGGCTATTAACAATGTTCTTGCCCCGTCAATTAAAAAACTAAATAATCCTGCTGCCATGGGGTTTATCATTCTATTGTCTATAAATAAAGGTAAAGTCCAGGGAGATTCTCTATGCCTTCTTATTGAATAAGCTAATCCATCTGGACTCAAAGGCCCTTGAACAATAGCAATTCTTGCTCTTAATTGTCCTATTTCTAATTGTGTATCTAAAATCGGATTGGATTCGTCTAAAGGACGCCCTGAAATCATCCTAAATTTTGCGGCCCAAGAATCTGCATCTTCTTTACTAGGAAGTATATTTGTCAAACACTCATCATAATCTTGATGCCTAATATAAATAGGAACTTGAGAAATGGGTGCATTCAAAGAAATGTCTTGAATAAATTTATCCTGAAGTAAAACTTCAACTAATCCAAATCCAATAGTATGTCTAACCAAAATTGTCGCAAGTTTATTTAAATTTCCAAAATCAATTTTAAAATTTTTCGTCGTAGCTAAATCTCTAATCAAATCTTTGGATATATTAAAAAAAACTTGTCTTGTTCTCTCTGTATCTGTAAACTCCTCTGCCTTGGGCTGATGCTCGATTAAGACACTTCTTGCTAAATTAAGTAAATTATTTTCCTCTTCACTTAAATTACTTTCAGGAGGATTTAAATGATAAAATAATTTGGATTCATTTTTACTTTTCAAGATATAGACTACACTCTTATCATATTCATTTAAAAAAATTTCATATTGGTCAACTATTTCGGAGAAAGAAGGAAAATCACTAACCAAACGTGTAAAAGTAAAGTTAGGAATTGTGTCTGCCTTAAATAAATGAGAGTAAATCCCCCTATCTCCTTTCTTGTAATTATCTAAAAAGGATTTTGATTCAGAAATAATTTTTGTTTTATTTAAAAGAGAATACATTTTTTCCAATAAAAAAAGATAATTTTTTTCGTCTAAAAGAGAAGACCCCTCTAATTTTTCTAACAATATTTTAGAAGTAATTATTATTTTTTTTATTTCAAAATATGCTTGTAAAGGATCTCTCTTTAATTGGTATAAAAAATTAAACAATTCGTTATATCTTTTTGAAAAATTTACTTCAGAAATTTTTGCTAATTTTTCCGGAGAAAGAATTTTTTCTTGCTTTAATAAATAAACATATAAAGAAGCTATTTCTAAAAGAAGACTAGTTTCATTAAAATCGTAATTATAACTTTTATCTTGAACAAAAACTATTCTTGAAACTTGAGAATTTTCAATTAAAGCATCAATCGTTCTTTCCATTACTTCTGGGGATTCGGCCAAATTGGGAAAAAACGGAGCTCCAGAGTAATTAAAATAAATAACATCTTCTCCTCCCTCTCTTTGTACAAGATAAGAATATAACTTAGCTCCTTTTTCAAACTGCATTTTAATCCAAAAAAAAGAATGAAATCCAGTTTATATTAATTATCATCTCACAAAACAAATTTAAACTGCATTTTCTTTTTAAAAATATGAAATCTAAAGAAATAGAAATGAATATCCCCCAAAATCCTCTTCCTTCAATAAAAAATTTAGAAGAGAAACAAAAAATTCTAAAGGATAGACTTCTTTTAATAGGAGAGAATTTAATTCATTTTAGAGAGAAAACCGAAGAAGAAATGATTTTTTTAAAGAAAGAGTTAGAGAAATTAAAAGACGGGTTTGAAAAAATAAAAAATTTTATGGAAAATCTTTCTGGAGAAATTTCAGAATTTGCAAGAAAAGAAGATTTAGAAATACTAAAAAAACAAGCAAAAATGTTTCAACCCTTAGAATTTGTAAAAAAATCAGACTTAGAAAAATTAAAAAAGAAGTAAAATAATCCTAAATTATGGGTGCCCTTGAAAAATTAGTTCAATACAAAAAAGAGGGAAAAACAGAGAATGAAACAATTTCTTTATTAAAGGAAGAAGGTTTCAATCCTGGAGCAATAATGGAGGCATTAACTCAAATAAGAATAAAAGAGGCAGTAGGAAAAGAAAATATGGATAATAAAGAAGAAATGCAACCTTCGATAATGGAATCTTCTCCGGAAGAGTACCAAAACCAAGGCTATCAAGAAGAGAATAGAAATCAGCAAAAAGGTTACTTTCCTCCCGAAAATTCTGCAGAATATTACTCTCCTCAACAACCGTTTCAAGGACAGAACTATTCTGAAGACCAATATTACGAAGAAGCGTATTCCCCTCAACAAACAAATTTCCAAGATACAGACACTTTAATAGAAATTGCTGAGCAAGTTTTTTCAGAAAAAATAAAAGACATTTCAAATAAAATTAAAGAATTTAAAGAATTTAAAACGATTTATCAGGAAAAAATAGAAGATATAAATGAAAGATTAAAAAGAATGGAAAAAATGTTTGATAAAATGCAAATTTCTATTTTAGACAAAGTTGGTTCTTTTGGAAAAGAAATAACTGGTTTAAGAAAAGAAGTAGAAATGGTTGAAGATAGTTTTTCTAAGATGCATTCTTCTTCCAAGAAAAAATAAATTATATTCTCCTCTTTGCCATATGGCCTAGAAGACTATCTTTATCTTTACTGCCTCCAAAAGCAATGGCTAAAATTGCTCCAATTAAAAGAGCAAAAACCAAAATTGAACCTAGATTTCTTTCGAGAAAATATCCTATTTGCCATCCCGAACCAAAAACAGCCCAACCAAAAGACCCAGCAAGACTTTGGTACACTATTGCAATTATTCCTAAAACAATAAAAAAACCAAAAATTTTAATTGCTGCGGTTGGAGAACCATCCTCGTTTTTAAACTTAAAAAATAATCCCATTAAAACTAAACCTGCTAAAATTATAGATAACATAACGCCCATTCTAGGAAATAACTCCGCAAAAAAATAAGAAACAAAACCAAATTGCAAAGCCATAAATCCTACTGAAATAGAAAGAATAACATTTATTCCTTTACTGTTTTGCCCAAAAAGATTTATGTTATTTAAAATTCCGTACGTCAAAGCAAAA
This sequence comes from uncultured archaeon, assembly GCA_937982425.1. Classification (GTDB taxonomy): domain Archaea; phylum Nanobdellota; class Nanobdellia; order Pacearchaeales; family GW2011-AR1; genus GW2011-AR1. The sequence continues at coordinate 53,273 of CALJLT010000009.1, forward strand.
ATCATTAAAAAAGGTAAAACAAAACTAAAAAAACCTGTTTGTTCCAATTGGAAAAAAAGATTCCCCATTGCTCCTCCTTGATTAGTAGGAAGATAAACAAAATTTATCACACTCTCAAACATGTTAAATTAAAATAAAAGAGCTTTATATAAATTTCTGTTTAAGAATTATTTTGTAGCCCCTTTAGCTTTTAGAGCAATAGCGATTGCTCCTGCAATAAACGCTACAATCAAAGCATTTGTCCAAAAGCTTCCGCTCCAAGAAGAACCAAACAAGAACATCATAAATCTTTCAGCTCCATTTATAAAAGGAGTTAAAATTCCTGCAGCCCAAATAACTGCGAAAAATATTGCTATAAACAAAATAACTGCGTAAAAGGATTTCCATTTACCTCCCGGAGTTGGTTTTTCTCCAGTAATAAATCCCCACATCATAAGTCCAACAAAGATAATTACAAGCCCCACGCTCATAAAGAGAATAAGATTTGTAGCCATTAGCTTAGGAAAAATAGCTGCAACAAAGATAAGTGCAACAACCAAAGAAACAAGCGCATTTGTTGTTTTAACGTCATCTCCTAAAATCTTAGTCTTTTCTAAAATAGCAAAAACTAAAAAGAAGAGTAATAAAAAAGGATACAGAAAATCTGTCATTAATGGTGCTTGTAATATTGTAGCCATAAACAATTATAATTTATTTAGTTTAAATAAATTACTATTCTTAATTTATCAAAAGACTGAATCAGTATAATTGAATTTAAAACAACTCAAAAGTTAATGCTTCCCTTGTTATTAAATCTAAATAGAAAAAACCTTAAAACTACATTAAATCAGCTTCGCCTTCCATAGAAATATCTCTGTTCGGAAGAGCAGCTCGATTTATGATAAAAACATCACTTATAGCCCTAACAAATTGGTGTGGAACAACAACTCCTCTCGCTCCACCTAAAACTGAAGACAAATGGCCTGCAACCTTTATTCTCCATCCGTCAATCTTATTTTCATATAAATTAACTTCTTCTATTTCTCCAAATAAGTCTCCTCCATCTGTATAAACCTTTTTACCCAGAACATCGTTAATCTTTTCAACTCTCATAATAAAACATAATTAAATTTTATTTAAATAGTTTTCCATACTAAAAAGGATATTTTTAACCAAAACCGCCTGTCTAAAATAATCAACTTTATAAAAAAGAGATGTCTTTTAACTTGATGATAAACAAGAAAGAAATTATCTCTATCTTAACTGCTACTTTGGTTTTAGGAGTAACTATCTCTCTTGTTGAAAGCTGGAACATTTTTCTCATAACCTCTGCTTTCATATTCGTAGCAATATTTGTTAATCTTTTAGGTAAAAAAGTATCTTCCTACTATTTAGATACAGAAACAGAAGTTTCTCTTTGGGAATTTAAAAGATATGGATATAAAAAACACTACCACTTTTCTAAACCCTTGCTTGCAGGAATCTTTGTTCCTCTGTTAGTTAAATTTTTTAGTGTTGGGCTATTGAATTGGATGGCTTGTCTAACTTTTGAAGTAAAAGGCAAAATCTATCGTGCAGCCAGAAGGCACGGAATATATTCTTTCTCAGAGGTTACTGAAAGAGAAATAGGGTTAATTGCTATTTTTGGTATTTTATTCAATCTTTTGTTTGCTCTCATAGGATATCTATTAGGCGTTCCTCTATTAGCAAAGCTTAATTTAGTTTACGCTTTTTATAACGTGATTCCTATTTCAAACTTAGATGGATCAAAAATATTTTTTGGAATGAAAAATGTTTGGGTTTTCTTAGCAACTTTAGTTTCATTACTAACTCTTGCTTCAATATTCATTGCTTAAAAAACTTATTAAGGATTGAACTGCCCAAAAGAAACTCTGACGTTTGCCCAATAATTTCCTTTTTTATCTTTCCCGTAATCAATTACTTCATAATTCTTAATAAAAGAACCAGATGCAATTCTCCCCTTATTTGAAAATACTTGTCCTGATTGAAAATTTCCTCCCTGGTTTTCTTCAAAATAACCAGAAGTAATCATTGAGTCTATTCTTGATTGTTTTAAGGAACTGGCATAGCAAAGAGCATCAAAAATAGCTTCCTCTAAACTATTCTTACTTCCTCCAGTTGAGGATTCTATTAAATCTTCTTTTTTTAAGGAGGGGCTTATCAACGAACTTTCCAATTGATAAATTTCCTGCATATATTGAAAATCGTCTTGCACAAATGAAATTCCTGATTGTTTACCTTCTTGACTAACACGCATCATTTCGTCATAAGTCTCAAAAAAACTTCCTGTCCTGATTAATAAATTCCCTCCTTCTAATGGAACTGAAATTCCTTCTTTAATATAAGATTCCTCAAAAAGATACTCAATTCGCTCTTCTCCTTCTTCTATATCAGTAAAACTTGAAACTTCTGATTTGTATAACAAAGCTTCTTCACTAGAAGGAACAGGATTAAAAATTCCTCCTACCAAAACCCCCTCTTGAATTACGTTTTTTCCTCCTTTTAAATAAGCTTGATTAAATTCAACCCCTTTAACATTAAAACTACCCTTAAAATCAACAGATAAATCTTTTAAATCTCCATAATAAAAAAGCCCTTCTTCATTTACTAAAATTTCCTCATTATTTTTCCCCTTAAAAGTTAAAGAGCCATTTTGATTAAAAATTCCCGCGGCAATTGAATCTACATTCTCGTCTTCCAATTGAAAAATCAATCTCCCCTTTCCCCCTGAAAATTCATATTGATAATCTCCTGAATTTTTTCTAAGTTCAGAAACGCAATTTGGAGAGACACATTTTTTATTAAAAAGATATTCTATTTCTTCCTCTGAAACAAATAAAGATCTAGAAATTTGGCCATTTTCATATCTGGAAAAAAAACTTTCTTGTCCTAAAATTCTTGTTCCATCATTTAAAATCTTTTGGGATCCCTTAACAGAAGAAAAAAGATCTCCATCAATTTTTTCAAAAAAAGATCCATTAATCAAAATAGAATTTTCTGAGACGTGAATTAAACAAGTAGAATTGGGCATAGAAAAAAAAGAGTTATTTCCTTTTAATATACTTGAATTAAAAAAAGAAAAAGAGGAATTTTTACAGGAATCTAAATTTATTCTTCCCTCTTTTAATAAAAAACCCTCTTTATCTTTAATCATCCTCCCCCCATAAATTTGAGATCCATCTTGAAGGATTAAATGGCCATATTTATTTACTTTAGAGCCCCTATTATCTTCTAAATCGAAAGTCACCCCTTCTCCCACTACTCCTTTTAAAAAAACAATACTTTTGCCATCTTCAATAACTATTGAATTTATTTTTGCTCCCTCAAAAAGAATTCCTTGATTTTCAAACCAATATTTTCGAATCGAATCATAATCATTTAAAAAAGAAATGTTTTTAGAAGCTCGTAAGGAAACTTCTTTAAGAACATCCTCTCTATTCATAAGAGTTAATTTTTCATCCAGAAGTAGAACTTGTAAAAAAAGATCATTATTTAATTTAGATAGGTTATATTCTCCCTGAACTATTAAAGATTCTATTTCTTGGGGGGATTCAGCTAAAACTGGATTTAAAAATAAACAAAAAATTAGGATAAAAAGTAAAATTCTCATTCTTCTTCCTCCATTTTTAAAGCAAAAGAATATGCTAAAGGTATTTCTCCTTGGGTGTCCGAAGAGAATATTAACGTCAAAATAAGATCCTTTTCCCCTAAGGGGGTTATTTCATAAGTAAAATCCCTTTCAAATGCCAAATTAGTCAAATAACTTAATGAAAAAAAAGAGGGATTTTTTTCTTGGATTTTAATAAATTCTTCAACTAGTTTATACTTTGAATATAAATCAAAATCATAGTTTAAAGAAAAATCTTTAAATTTAACTTTTGATTCTCCCTTGAAAACAATTAAAGGATAACTTAAATCAATTAAAATTTTATCTTCCAAAATTTCAAATTCGGAAAAAGGTTTTCCAGAATCTATCTTATATCCTTGATTTTCAAAATTGGAAAAATCTAAGCAGTTTTCAATATTCTCTTCCAAATAAGATGAAAGTTCTTCCTCAATAATTTCTAGAGAAGGCATTTTAGAAACTTCATCAAAATAAACAGGAAATTTGGCATTTTTATAGATAAGGAAATCTTTATTTAAATTATAAAATCCCCCATGAAAAAAATTAAAATAAATTGCTTCTTTTGTCGTCTTTTCTAAGCATTCTTCAACAAAATTATTTATTTCTGGTAAATCGACATTATTACTGCTTTTAAGAGTGACTCCTTCCCTAAAAACAAAAAAACCAACGGATAGAACAACTAATAACAGAGATATAATTATAAAAATTGTAACTTGCCCAAATTTATTATTCTTCATTAAAAATAAATGAGAAAAGAATTTATATAGTTTATGCGACTATTATCCTAACTATAAAGAAAACTTCTTACAAAAATGGAATATAAAAAGATCTTAAAAGAAATTGAACCAAGAGAATATCAAATAAACATCTCGAAAAAATGTTTAGAGAAAAATACTCTTGTTGTGCTTCCAACCGGATTAGGAAAAACGCTTATTGCTTTGATTGTGGCTATTGAAAAAATACAAAAAGAACCTTTAAAAAAAATCCTGTTTTTAGCCCCAACAAAACCTCTCGCAGAACAGCATTTGAATTCTTTTAAAGAAAAGTTACCAAACGAATGGGTAGAGATGGATTTATTCACAGGATCAGTAAAAAAAGAGAAAAGAGAAAAAATTTGGAAAGAGAAGAGCATTATTTTTTCAACCCCTCAATGTATTGCAAATGATTTAAAGAATAACTTGTATTCTCTTAAAGAAGTTTCTTTGCTTATAGAAGATGAAGCCCATAGATGTGTGAAGAATTATGATTATTCTTACATTGCAAAAAGATATGTTAAAGAAAATTCTCAAGGAAGGACAATTGGGTTAACTGCCTCGCCTGGAAACGATAAATCAAACATAAAGGAAATTTTAAAAAATTTAGAAATAGAAGAAATTGAATTGAGAACAAGAGAGAGTCCAGATGTGAAACCTTATTTACAAGAACTAACTTTCGAAAAAATAGAGGTTGAACTTCCAAAAGAATTTAAAGAAATCTCAAATAATTTAAATAAGCTAAAAGAAAATTTGATTGAGGAACTCAGAAAAAATTCAGGGGTTTTTGGAAATATAAATAAAATTACTTTAATAAATTTACAAAAAAAAATTTCTTCTGAATTAACTAGAGGATATAAATCAAAAGAATCTTATTTTGCATTAAGCCAAATTGCTCAAATAATAAAAATAGAACATGCGATCGAGCTTTTAGAAACTCAAACCCAGAAAAGTTTTCATAAGTATATGAAAGAATTATATCTTCAAGCAGAAAAACAAAAATCAAGAGGAGTTCAAAAATTAGTTTCAAAACAAGAATTTAACATTGCTTTCTCGATTTCTCATTCCCTATTTAAGAAAGGAGAAGAACACCCAAAAATAAGAGAAATAATAAAATTAGTAAAAAAAGAAAAAGAAAAAAATGAAAATGTAAAAATACTCATTTTTACCCAATACAGAGAAACAGCAAAATTAGTAGCTGAAATGGTTAATAATCTCTTCGGAATAAAATCTAAAGTATTTGTTGGCCAACTTAAAAAAGAAGGAATTGGATTAAGTCAAAAAGAGCAGAAAGAAATAATAAATGAATTTAGAAAAAATGAAACAAACGTTCTTTGTGCTACTTGTATTGCAGAGGAGGGATTAGACATACCTGAAGTAAGCACGGTTATTTTTTATGAACCAGTTTCATCTGGAATTAGAACCATACAAAGGAAAGGTAGAACAGCCAGAATGTCTCAAGGTAAATTAATAATGATGATTACTAAAGACACAAAAGATGAAAGAGCATATTATTCTTCTATGCAAAAAGAAAAATCCATGAAAACTCAAATAGAAAAAGTAAAAGAAGAAATAAAAAAAGAAAAAATTTTCAAAGAAAATCAAAAAAAATTGTTCACTTAAGAACAATCATTCTTATAAAGACACAAAATATTTTTTTTATATGGCTAGAATTATTGGAAAGGGTTATTCTTATCAGGACATATTAATCTTACCTAAATATAATAAAATTCGTTCTAGGAAAGATGTAGATTTTAAAACAAAAGTAACAAGAAATTATGAGCTGGATATTCCATTTATTGTGGCAAATATGGATACTATTTGTGAATCTCAAATGGCAATAGCAATAGGAAAATTAGGGGGATTGGGGGTAATTCACCGTTTTATGCCAATTGTTAAACAAAAAAAAGAAGTTGAAAAAGTTAAAAAAGAAAGGCTTATTGCTGCAGCGGCAATTGGTATAAATGATTTTGAAGAACGGGTTAAGGCTTTAAATGAAGTAAAAATAAACATTTTGGTCTTAGATATAGCACACGGGCATTCAAAATACGCTGGAAAGGTTTTAGATTGGTTAAAACAAAATTACCCTCACATAGACGTTATGGCTGGAAATATTGCAACAAAGGATGCAGCAGAATATTTCTTATCCAAAGGTGCAGATGCAATAAAAGTAGGCATAGGTCCTGGATCAATGTGTACAACAAGAATAATGACTGGGGCAGGAGTTCCCCAAATAACTGCAATAATGGATGCGTATGAAGCAACACAAGGAAAAATTCCCATTTGTGCCGACGGGGGATTAAAAGCCCCAGGGGATGTTGTAAAAGCTTTAGGCGCGGGAGCGAACACAATTATGTCTGGAGAAATATTTTCTGGGACCCTTGAAACTCCCGGAGAAATAATAAAAAAGAAAGGAAAAAAATTTAAGATATATCGAGGAATGGCTAGTTTTGATGCGACCCTTCAAAAAAAAATTCTTGATGGAAAAACTGGAAAAGAAATTATTTCTATAGAAGGAGAAAAAACATTCGTTCCATATAAGGGTCCAATAGAACCAATAATAAAAAAATATTTAGGGGGGCTTGCTTCTGGAATGACTTATATGGGCGCACAAAAGATGGAAAATCTAATTGGAAAAGCCGATTTTATAGAAATTTCTCCCCAAGGTTTTAATGAAAGTTTTGCCCATGGAGTGAAAGATCTTTCTTAAAAAATTATAAAAAGAAAAAAAACCATAAAAAAGAATGATTCATGATATTTATTCTAAAAAGAAAATAATTGAATCTCCTAAAGAAAAAGTCCTCGTAGACTTCCGAGAGAAAAATTCTTTGATCCCAACATTTCTTATAAATGAAGGCCTTAGAGTTGAATTTAAAAATCTTGAAGTGGGGGATTATTTTGTTAATGGGGTTTTGATTGAACGAAAAACACTACAAGATTTTTCAAATTCAATGATTAATAAAAGATTAAATTCTCAAATAAAAAATTTAAAAGTGGCTGAAAATAAACTTTTAATAATAGAAGGAAATGACCTAAAATCAGATGTTAACAGAAAAGCACTAAAAGGTTTTGAAATTTCAATTATGATTAACCATAAAATTCCCATTCTAAGGACAAATTCAGGAGAAGAAACTGCAAAAATTATTTTAATGTTAGCAAATCAAAAGAAAAATAATTCTTCCTTGGTGGAAAATAAAAAAGAATTAACTAAAGAAGAAAGACAAAAATTTGTCCTTGAATCTTTCCAAGGAATAGGCCCCTCAAAATCAAAACAACTTTTAGAAAAGTTTGGATCAATAAAAAACATTATTAACTCTTCAGAAAAAGAACTAGAAGAAGTCCTAGGAAAGAGAACTTCTTCTTTTTTAAGAATAATAAATTAAAATAAAAAAATTTTTGTTTGTTTAATTACAAGGATTTTGACCCCTCTACAGTTTTTCAAAAAAAAGGAATTCCTATTTATTCTTTTTTGGTACTAATGCAAAGAAGCTATATCCTTTTTTAACTTCAGAAGCTAATTTTTTTACTTCTTCTAATTTAACTTTCTCTATCTCTTTTTGAAAATTATAAAAATCTTCTGCCTTTGAAGAAACCTCTGAAGAAAGTAAATTTATCATTTGACTTTGGGTATCTTCCATTGATAGTTGATAGTTTCCAATTATCTGCTTTTTTACTTGAATCAGTTCTTCTCGTGACAACTCCTTAGAAACCTTCTCAAACTCATCTAAGATTAAATTTTTTATTTCTTCTATTTTCTCGGGGGTTGTTCCAACATAAATAAAACTATAAGAATAATCTTTTGAAGCCCCCAAATCCCCTTTAACCGAATAAGCTAAATTTCTTTTTTCTCTTATTTCCGAAAATAATCTTGAAGACATACCTCCCGTCATAATCATTGAAAGAACTTTTGCCGCATAAACTCTTTTATCTGAAGACAAAGGAGAATGATATGCAAAAACAAGATTGGCTTGATCAAGTCCGTCTCTCTCTTCTATTTTCTTCCTATTTTTTAACCTTATTTTTTGAGGGGTTGTTGTTTTTCCTTTTCCAGAAAAATTTTTACCCAAATACCTGACCAATTTGTTAAAGTCGTAATTTCCCACAACACATAAAATTAAATTAGAAGGATTATAAATTTCTTTAAACTTCTTAACTATTTTTTCTCGATTTAAGGAATTCATAGTTTTTTCTGTTCCAATTAAAGGCTCTCCCAAACTTCCTTCATATAAGAAAGACTGTATTTTATCCAAAACATAAATTTGGGGAGAATCCCTCCTCATTTTCATTTCTTCAAAAATAACTTTTCTCTCTTTTTTTAGTTCATTTTCATCAAAAACGGGGTTTTTTATTAAATCCGTTAAAACTTCTAACCCCAAATCTGCACTTTCTTTAGGCATCTTACACCAAAATCCAGTAATCTCTTCGGAAGTAAATCCGTTCATTTCTCCTCCATTTTTCTCAATATCTTTTGCTATTTGAAAAGCATTTCTTTTAGGAGTTCCCTTATAAAGCATGTGTTCAATGTAATGGGAAATCCCTTTTTCATTCAATTCTTCATGAAGACCCCCTGCACGAACAGCATAAATAAAACTAACCACGGGTAAATTTCTTTTTTCAAAAACTAGAGTCAAGCCGTTGGGAAAAACCTTTTTTTTGAAATTTTGTTTCATTCTCTAAAAAAATAAAGAATGTATTTAAACTTATGGAAGAATCAAAATAATAGAAAATATCCAAGGAAGCAAATGCCTAAAAAAACCGCTAAAAGAATAAGCCATTTTTTAAAAGACGCTTTTTTTGGATCTTCTTGTTTTTCAGGTTTATTTTCTTCTAAAAGAGGATTGACTTCGAGACTTCTTTTTTCAAAATTAAATTGATCTTCTAATCTTTTATTTTTTTGGGGGGTCCTCAAAATTTCTTCTTCCATAAATTTGATTGTTAAAAAAGATTAATAAAACTTATCTCTTCTTAAAAGAAATGTATCTTTCTCCTCCAAAAGAAAAATCCTCTAATAATAAAAATTCTTTTTCAATAAATTTTAAAATCCAATCCCTATTTACCCTAAATTTCTTCCTTGAAATCAAACTCTCCGTAGCAAAACTTATCACAATTAAATCTACTCTAGAAATTAGTTCTTTTATCAATTTTTTTGAAAAATCTTTTTCTAACATTTCTAAGCTATCTAATACCTTAAACAAAAAAACAATTTTTTTTCCTTCTCTTGAATCAATCATTTTTTTTATTTTTTCTATTTCAAAAAGACTTTCATGAATGGATATGGCATTAAAATTTTCTTTTTTAAAATAAGAATTAGTTAAATCAACTAATTGGCCTATCGCTTCTATTCCCGTATAAGAAACTTTCGAAGGAAAATAACTATAACTAAAACCATTTACCCCTGCGCCTAAATCAAAAACATTTAAGTTTTTTTCTTTAAAATTTTTAAAAATTTTTGAATAAATTTCCTTATAAAAAGGATACCTCTCTCTTGTGGAAATGTGCTTCTTTAAAACCCAATCGGGATCAAAATTTTTATTTTGCAATAGTTTTTCACTAGAGAAAACAGTATAAACTTTTCTTAAAAGATCTCTTGTTTTCTTTATTTTTTCTTCAACCAAAAAATCGTCTGAATCCAATAAGCAATATGCTTTTTCAACATCTCTCTTTGGAAGATCTGAAAATTCTTTTTTTTCCTGTATTTTTAAAAGGGCTTCTTCCTTACTTAAATTAAATCTTTTTGCCATTATATTTTTAAGCTAAATTTCATTTAAAATTTTATGCCTATTAACGTAAACGACCCAGAATATTCTAAAGCAGAAAAAGCTTTTCATGCGGCTTCTTCAATAGAAGAACAATTAAATGCCTTGAACAAAATGATTTCTCATGCTCCTAGCCATAAAGGTGCCGAAAATTTAAGACAACAATTAACTACAAAAAGAAAGAAGCTTGAAGCACAATTGGAGAAAAAGAAAAAAGTAGGAAAGTCTACCAAAATAGGAATAAAAAAAGAAGATTTGCAAGCCATTATTGTTGGACTTACAAATTCCGGAAAATCCTCTTTATTAAAAATTCTTACGAATGCGAACCCAAAAATTTCTGAAATAGAATTCACAACTAATGAACCTAAAATAGGAATGATGGATTATGAAAATACCCTAATACAGATAATTGAAATTCCTTCTGTTGAAGGAGATTTCTTTGATAAATCTTTGGCACACACTGCAGATACAATCCTTATTTTAATTAATTCTTTTGAGGATATAGAAAAAATAGAAAAATTTCTTACCATGGCAAAAGGAAAAAGATTGATTGTTTTTAACAAATCAGATAAATTGACCTCAGAGGAAAAAAGAAAAATAGAATCCAAACTTCAAAGCAAAAAATATAATTTCGAAATTATTTCTTGCATCCCTTTTTTTAAAGAAAATAACATAGAAATTCTCAAGAAGAAGATTTTTGATTCCTTTTCAGTTTTAAGAGTTTTTACAAAAGAGCCAGGTAAAGAAAGAGAAAACAAACCGGTTATTTTAAAACCGGGTTCAACAGTAAAAGATGTTGCAGAAAAGATCTTTAAGGGATTTTCTTTAAAAATTAAAAAAACTAGAATTTGGGGTCCTTCCTCCAAATTCGGAGGACAGGTCGTTGGTTTGAATCATAAATTAAAAAATTTAGACGTTGTAGAATTTAGCACAAAATAAAATTTATTTTAAATAATTTTTTCTTATTGGAGAGATTAGTTTTTCTAAATATTCTATAACACACAATTTTAAATCTAAAGGATGAACTTTTTTTTCGGAATAAATTTTTTCTAACTCAAAATAATCCTTTAAAAGAATGTTTCCTCCAAACTTAACTGGCCTCTTAATCTCTAAGTTTTTAAATTTAGGAAAAAGAATAAGTTTACAAATTTGGAGGAGGGGATTTTCATTAATTTCTCCTTCTGGACAGTATGCTCCATTAATTGTTTTCTTTATTTCTTCATAATCATCTACCACACTAATTCCTGAACCAGGTAAAGATTTAGACATCTTCTGTCCAGGACCTTTTAAAGAAGTTATCAAAGGAGTATGGATTGCTATAAAATTATGATTTAAAATAAGGGAAAGATCTTTTCCTACCATGTGCACTTTTCTTTGTTCGAGGCCTCCAAGAGCAACCTCGGAATTAAGATGTTTAATATCTGCAACTTGCATTAAGGGATACAAAAGCTGAGAAATTGTCGAGCTTTCTCCTCCTCGGGAAATCTCTTGCATGCCCCTAATACCTCTTTGAATTGTAACCTTTTGAGCTAATTTTAGTACATCTAATTGGTATTCTTTAGTGAATTGAAAATTACTCCCCAAGATAATTTCTGCATTTGAAAAACCTACTGCTTTTATTATTTTTTTCCAACGAAGAACCTCTCTTGAAATTTCTTTCTGATCGCCCTTGTGATTAAGAAAAGCGTGCAAATCTGCCAAGAGTATTTTTACCTTTATTCCAGCCCGATTTAAATCCATTAATTTTAATATTGTGGCAAAGTGACCGAGATGCATTGGTCCACTTGGTTCATAACCACAATAAACAGAAATTTCTTTTTTATTAGATAAAAATTCTTTAAATTCTTCCTCCCCCACAATCTCCACTGTATTCCTTTTTATTAATTCCCATTTTTCATCAAAGGAAAGCTCCTCTTTACGAAATTTATTTTTTTTCTTCATAATAAACAAATAAAAAAACCCTCTTTATTAAAAGTTTCTATCTCTCCTGACTAAGAAAGAAAATAATTTTAAAATTAAATTTGTTCTTTTAAACATAAATTAAAATGTTAATTGAAATAATTTTCTTTCTTTTTATGGGTATCTTTGCCGGAACCCTCACAGGCTTAACTCCTGGAATACATATTAATCTCCTTGGTGCCGCAATTATTTTAGCTTATACTTATTTTAATTTTAACCCAATTTATGCATTAACATTCATCGTATCTCTATCCATCACTCATACTTTTATAGACTTCATTCCCTCCATCATTTTGGGATGTCCTGATACGGACACTGAACTTTCTCTTCTTCCAGGACACGAATTATTAAAAAATGGAAGAGGTTATGAAGCAATTATTTTAACCGCAATAGGAAGTTTAAATGCAGTTTTCTATTCTTTAATATTCTGTTTCCCTTTAATTTTTATTTTCCAAAAAGGATATTTCCTTATTCAAAACTACATTCCCTTTATCCTTATCTTTACCTCTTTTCTTTTAATTTTTTCTGAAAAAGAAAAATTTGTTGCTCTTTTAGTTTTTATTCTAACTGGGGTTTTAGGTTTAATTTCCAACGAAATTACCTCAGGAAATTCTCTTCTTCCAATGCTGTCTGGATTATTTGGAAGTTCTCTTTTGATTAAAAGTATTAAGGAAAAACCAAAAATTCCTTCTCAAAAAATTTCCAAAATAAATTTTTCTTCAAAAAAACCTTTGCTGAGCTCTTTAGTAATTTCTCCTTTTTGCTCTTTTTTACCTGGACTTGGAACGGGACAAGCTGCAGTGATGTCTAGTCTTTTATTTAAACAAAAAAGAAAAGAAGATTTTTTAGTTTTGGTCGGAGCAACTAATACTTTTGTAATGATTTTCTCTTTTTTTGCTCTTTATGCAATAGGTAAAACTAGGTCTGGTTCAAGCATTGTTATAAAAGATTTAGTAGGAATACCCTCTCAAGAAATTTTGGTTTTAATTATCTTAACCATCTTTTTTTCCGGAATTTTATCTTTTTTTTTAACTAAAGGGGTATCTAAAATGATTTTAAAAAAAATCCACAAAGTAAACTATCCTAAAATTTCTTTAATTACCCTAATTTTTCTATCCTTAATTATTCTTATTTTTTCAAAACCAAAGGGTTTTTTGGTTTTTATACTTGCGACTTTTACTGGAATATATTGTATAAATAAAAAAGTAAGAAAAACAAATATGATGGGTTGCTTAATTTTACCTACGATTATTTGGTTGCTTTCTGGTTAAACCATTCCTCCAAATTTTTTTGTTTTTCTGTTTCTTTTCCAAAAATAGAATCTATATACCCTCTAACTAAATCTAATGTTTGCTTAAGATAAGAACTAACATTATATTTTTGAGCTAAATTCATTGCTGGATCAAGGTATTTTTTTATTCCTCCTTCATGTATGGTAAAAATTATTTTTCCAGAACAAGCAGGGCATTTTCCATCTAAAGGAGGTCTACGAATAATTTCATTACAATCTACACACCTAAAATTTTGCATAGAAAACTTTCTAAGATTACCTCTTAGATCTCTAATAAAATGCCTTTCAATAATAAGTCTAGCGGTATCTGTTGTATCTACGCTTCTTAGTTTTTCTACCAACTTCATTTGGTGAGAAACCTTTTCTTCCATATTTTCCAAACTCTTATAAGATGAGCAAGTCACTCCTTCATTAAAATCCAGAGTATCATGCGTAAACCCTATATTAAAAAAAGGGTCCTTGCCTTCTTTTAATAATTTCTTTAAATTATAAACCTGAACTTCTGAAGAATGCTTTCTTTCTTCAGCCAAACGATATAACTCAAGAGGATATGAATCAACATACTCCATATCTAAAATTTGATCATCAACTTCTCCAGCATCTATTCTGGAATTTAATACCAAAGGTGCATCTTGTGTTCCTCCTCTATGACTGGGAAGATATTTCTTAGAAAAATTTATTAGCACATCTCCTAACAACATTATCGCAGCTTCATCTCCATCACAATCCCTTCTTATTGCTGCGTGCATATAAGGAGAAGCCATTAATCCCAGAGTTTTTGAAAAGCCTATGAATCTACAAATCACTCCTGCGCAATTATGAGGGGCCATACAAACCCCTAATTGCCCTATCAAATCTTCTTTTTTGGAAAAATTATAAAAACGAGGTAAACCATAAAACTTTTCTAAGAGGTCATCTATAAAATAAGAAATTCTTAAAAAAAGGTCTCCTCCTCTTTCATCTGGCGTGTCTAATGAATCTGGAATCAATACATCATGGGGCATCAACTCTAAAATTTGGGATTCGGAAATTAAATCTTCTCCATAAATATCTTTTACATATCCTAATTCCCTCAATTTATCGAGACTAGCTCCAATTTCAAAAGGTTTAAAATGAGTAAGTGGCAATTCTGTTGCATCCATTCTTATTGTCCCGTCTTTATTTACTTGTAAATCATATCTTGCTCTAAGAATTCCTTTTGCTAAATTTTCCATACTCTTTTCATCTGAAGAAACTCCCCTAACACCTTTTATCAACTCGGGCAAATCATTTAAACCCATTCCCAGTTTAGAAAGGGAAGCCTTCAGATATTCATTGATTTCAATTGTCTGATTAAGATAAGGAATACCTTCTTTCTCTGAAAATTTATTTTTCTTTTCAGAATGAAGTTCTTTTGTGTCTGAAAAAAAATATTTTTTTTGCGTTTTTGAATCACAAAAAGGACATTTTGGAAAGATCACTCTTTTATTGCAATTTTCACATTCAAAAAGAGAATATTGAGAAGAGATTTTTCCTATTGCCATTGCAGATTGTAAACTTCTTAACCTTCCTCCTTCATTTCCTACAGAAAACAACATATTTGGGCTTCCTGTTAATTTTCTTAATTTTGCTTTTTCTGGACGACCCATTCTAGCTCCAATAAAATCTCCAGATTTATCCTTTATCTCCAAAGAACATAATTCATTTATTATTTGAAAAGGTGTTTTTCCTTCAATTTCTAAAATAACTTTAAAATACTTTTTGAAATCAACCTTCAAAGGATTTTCTATTCCTAAATTAAATAGAAATGCTAAACTATTCTCTTTATTGATAATTACATTTTCTATAAAAACTTCATGAGGAATTCCTAAAAGTTCCAAGGCCCTTTTACCTAAAGAAAAAATTTCTTTGTCTTTTTTAGTCCAAGGCAAAATTATTTTATCTTGATATGTTTGTTTTTCCATCCATCTGATTAAATTAAAAAACTCTTCGTTAGAAATCTCTTTCCAATAAAAAATATATTTTGGATGCAAAGGAAGTTTTTCTTTGTTTCCTATTTCTACTGACTCTATCAAACTTATTGTTTTATTTTTAAATTCTTTATAAAGAGGAATATTTTTTTCTTTTAATTCAAGTAACCACCATTCTTCTACATACCCTTGCTTTAGCAAATATGAATTACGATTTGCTACATCTGAAAAAGGAATTAAAATGTCCCCTAAATAAATTATTTCATCTATTGAATCGTAAATTTCTTGTGCTTGTTTTTTTGAAGTTAATTTTAAAACACTTCCATTTTTTAATTTGACTATTGGCCCCTCTAAACAATCGCAAGAAGTTATAGCACAACCTTTTGTTGGTTTTTCTATTTTTAATTGAGTTCCAATTGCAAGAAAATTGTCCGTAACTCCCATTGTAGCTGGATGAACTGCTGCAGAACTAAAACCAGAATTTCTACTCCTTCCATATCTAAATCTAAAACTTCCAGAACGAGAAGGGTGACCATAAACCGGTCTTCCCGCAACTAAATCTTTTATATATGTTGGCGGGCCAGTCCCCGATTTTGCCTTGCCTTTTGAATTTCTTTCATGAATCTCAACATACTCATTTAACCAATCAAAACCGCTTCCAGTTATTCCATTTTTTCTTGCCATATTATATAATCTAAATCCCTTTGCAGCTTTTTGAGCCAATCCTTCTGCCAAAACAAGACAAAATCCGCTCCTTAAAAAATTAGTATTTACTCTAGGTAAATTTTTATAATTTGATACTTCTAAGGTTTCACTTGGATCTCCGGCAATTTGAATGGGCATGTGCTTAGCTAAAAAAATTGCCTCTTCTTCTGTAGGCATATATTGTAAATTAGTTACTCTCTCATGGAAATCTGAAAGTTCTGTCCAAACCCTTCTAACTTCTTCTTCAGTAGGGTCATATTTTGCAAAGCCAAATTTTTCTCTTAAAAAATCGATTAATAAAAGAGTTAAACAACTTGCTGTGGTTCCAGCAGAACGAATTGGACCAGAGAAATTTGCAATTATATATTCTTGCCTGTCTCTTGTTTTTCCAATTTCTAAACCCGTAAACCCTTCTAAAGGACTCGAAACAACGCCCAAAGTAATGTAGCACATCCCAATACGTATTCCTGCATCTAAACACTCTAAAATGTTATTAAATTTACAATATTTCTGTTCACTTACTTCTTCTGCTATTTTAAAAACAACCGTGGGGTCCAATTTTCCGTATTCTTCTTCTAAAGAAGAAATTCTTTCAGCTATTTGAGATTCCATCATTTGAGGATAAATTGTAGAAATCAGACTAACTACTTTTTCTGCCATGTTTTTGGCTAGGGGTATTTCTACTTTATCTAAAGGATCATACCCTTTAGCTCTAGCTTTATTTGCCATTTCATAAACTTCTTCAACTTTTAAGTTTAGTTTTTCAAAATAATCTTGGGACCTTTTTTCCAAATTTAAATTCATTTTAATCTCTCCCCATATGTTTTTATTCCATCTTCTCCTGTTTCAAAATCTAAAAATTTTATCGCCCTTGTTTTCAAATTAAAAACTGGGACCTTACAATGATCTGGTGTGTTGCCGAATTTTTCTTGGTAAGGAGTCATTCCTTCCCAACTAGAAACAGAAATTATCAAAATATTATTATAATGATAAACATTGCTTTTGTGGGTGTGACCTGAAACAAAAATATCTGGGCTTTTCCTTATTAAAAGACCGTCTTTTTCTAGAGGAAAATATTGGGTTGAACCATGAGTGGGGGCAAGATGCCTATGTTTTAATAAAAATTCCATAATTTTCTCAGGTTTATTCATACTTTTTTCTGCCATTAATTTAGGGATATTGTTTGCGAAATAAGGAAAACTAAAGCCATGGTAACAAAGAACATTAAACCCTTCAAATTCATTTTTGCTCCCAATATTTACCATCGAAGGATTGCTTAAAATGATCACGTTTTCTAGTTCATATAATGGCCAAGCATATTTTTCATCAAAAGGGGGTTGAGGCTCCATTATTCTTACTCCATCATGGTTTCCAGGAGAAATTATAATTTTTATGTCCTTCCTTATTTTTGAGAGAAATTTAGCAATACCCATAAATTGATCTTCTAAATCTTTAATAGAAAGATCAAATTCTTGATCTGGATAATTACCTACTCCTGTAACTAAATCTCCTACGATGAAGAGATATTTTATTTTTTTTTGTTCTACTCCTTCTTTATTTAAATAATCTATAAAACGAGAAAAATCTTTTTCTAAAAAATTTTTGCTTCCATAATGAACATCCCCTATAAAAAGAGCATATTCTTCTACAGGAGATTTTTTTCTTTTATCTAATCTTGATTCAGGAAAAATTATTTCATTTACAAATAAGATTTCTTTGTTTCCAAAACCCTTAAAACCCAAAACAGCGTCAAGAGGGATATTTTCTGCTTCTTTTATTAATTCCTCTTTGTCTTTACTTATAATTACCTTTATCTTCCCAGTAAGATCTTCTACTTCTAAAATTAAATTCTTATTTTTAGAAAAATTTTTGTTTAAAACTAGGCCGATTATAGAAAATTTTTGTTTATCTCCATTTATCTTTCCTATTGAAACTAAATTTTCTATAGAATTTTTATCAGAAATATAGTTACTAATTTCTTTATACCTGTTTTTAAAATGATTTACAAAATCTTTTACTTCCAAAGCTCTATTATTATTTTGAGGGGATGCACTTAAAACTTTAATGGGGAAATCTTCTTTAATAAAATCCTCTTTTTTTTTTGGAGGGGTTTTTTTACTAAAAGGAAAATCTATTTGGATTAAAAAAGGGAGTTCTTTTTTTAACCCTTCTATAAATTCAAGATAGATCGGAAGAGCACACGTCTGAACTCCAGTCACCGAATACGAAATAGTATG
>CALJLT010000010.1 GCA_937982425.1 uncultured archaeon
CATACGATATCGTATTCGGGGACTGGAGTTCAGACGTGTGCTCTTCCGATCTTTCTTCAGGGAGAAATACAAAATTTTGTTAGGATGCAATCAGATGAAAGAAGAAAAATTATTGAAGAAGTAGCTGGAATTTCAATTTATGAATCTCGTAAAGAAAAATCAATAAAAGAATTGGAAAAAACAGAAGAGAGACTTAAAGAAATCGGTGCAGTATTAAGAGAGAGAACAGCTTATTTAAATAATCTTGAAAAAGAAAGAGAGGCCGCTTTAAAACATAAAAAATTAGAGGATGATGTAAGAAAATTTAAAAAAAGTATAATTTATTTAGAATTAAATAAAAGGAAAAAAGATTCAGAAGATATATCAAAGTCAATACAAGAAAAAAATTTAGAGATTGAAAAAATTAAAAAATTGATTCTAACTCAAAAAACAACAATAGAAAATTTAGAAGAAAAAATATCTAATTTAAATTCTGAAATACAAAAACAAACTGGATTTGAACAAGACGCATTAAACCAAGAGATTGCAAATTTAAGAGCAGAATTGGCGGGATTATTGGTAAAAAAAGAGAATAATGAAAAGAAATTAAAACAAAATGAAAGATTAAAAATAAATTTAGAGGAATATATTAAGGAAACACAAGAAGCAATAAATCAATTACAAACTGAATCACCGACAATAGAAAAATTAAAAAAAGAATTAGAAAAGAAAAAAAAAGAATTAGAAATTCTAGAAGATGAAAGAAAGAAACATTATATTGTTAAATCTGAATTAAGAAATTTAAAAGAAAGAATTGAAGAAAAAAAGTCTATTTTTCAAAATTATAAAAACGAATCTGCTTTCTTATTAAAACAAATAGATTCAATAATTTCTGAATTATTTGACCGAAAAACAACTATAAAAATTATAGAAGATTTAAAAGTTGAATTAGCCCATAAAAAAGAAAATTTGGAGAAATTAAATTTAAGGCAAAAAGAAATTGAAAAAATAATAAATATAAATAATTCTAA
Source organism: uncultured archaeon (assembly GCA_937982425.1). Classification (GTDB taxonomy): domain Archaea; phylum Nanobdellota; class Nanobdellia; order Pacearchaeales; family GW2011-AR1; genus GW2011-AR1. The sequence goes on from CALJLT010000010.1 coordinate 1,011, forward strand.
AATTGAAGATCAAAAAAAGGTAATATCCAAAATAGAAAAAATGGATATTTGTCCTTTATGTAAAAGTAAAATAACAGAAGAACACATAAATCATATAAATGAAGAAATCAATCCAGAAATAATTAATTTAAAAAAAGAAGTTGATTCTGTTTCAGAGGAATTAAAAGAGAATATAGATAAAGTTAATGCTTTAAAAAAAGCTATTGAAATAATTTCTTTAGAAATTCAAAAGAGAAATTCGGATTTATTAAAGATAAGAACTATGCAAGAAAAAGAAGAGCAAATAAAAATTCTCCATAAAAAAGAAAATGAATTAGAGAAAGAAATTGTAGAATTAAAGAAAAAATTAAATTTGTTAGAATCAAAGTATGATGAAAATTCAAATGTAGAAGAAAAATATGAAAATTTAAAAATAGAAGTCCAAGATATAATCTTAAGAAATAAGGAAAATCTTTCTTCAGAAATAGCATTTAAAGAAAAAGAATTAGAAAAAGCAAAAATTTCTTTAAAGCAATTAGATACAGAAAAAAATGACCTTTTAGAAGATTTAGAAGATTTAGAAAAAATAATCATAAACAAAGAAAAAGATTTAGAAATTAAAAGAAAGAAAGAAGAAGAATTAGTAAAAAAAGCAAAGGGGCTCATAGAAAAAAGAGAATTGGCTCAAAAAGAAATACGTGAAAATGAAAATGGATTAATGATAAAAAAGAATGAAGTTTATTCCATAGAAGAGAAAATAAATAATTTAAAAATTGATCAAGCAAGAATTGGAGCTGAAATTGAAAGTCTTGAATTTGAAATACTGGAATTTCAAAATGTAGAAGTGGTTAGGCTTGGTAAAGATATTTTGGAAGAAAGATTAAGAAAATCCCAAGAATCTCTTTTAAGAATAGGAACAGTAAATATGAGAGCATTAGAAGTTTATGATGAAATAAAACAAGAGTATGATTCAATAAAGGAAAAAGTAGAAACAATTGAAAAAGAAAAAGAAGGAATTTTAAATATAATTAAAGAAATTGATATTAAAAAAAGAAAAGTTTTTTTAAAAACTTTAGAAGAGTTAAATTCTATTTTCACTACAAATTTTCAAAGAATCTCTACTAAAGGAGAGGTTTCTTTAGATATTCAAAATAAAAAAGATCCCTTTGAAGCAGGAGTAGATATAATTGTCAAAGTTGGGCATGGAAAATATTTTGATGTAAAATCCCTTTCAGGAGGAGAACAAACTATGGTGGCGCTTTCTTTAATTTTTGCAATTCAGGAACTAAAACCATATTCTTTTTATATTTTAGATGAAATAGATGCAGCCTTAGATAAAAGAAATTCTGAAAGATTATCTAATCTTTTGAAGAAATATATGGAAAAAGGCCAATATATTGTAATAACTCATAATGATGAAATAATTACCGGAGCTACAAATCTATTCGGAATAAGTATGCACGCTGGAATTTCAAAAGTAATCAGTTTAAAAGTTTAAATAAATAAAATAAAAAATAAAAGGGGCTTTGTATGGGTTTCGCCCCCACTTTATAAAAAAATAAAAAAATAAAAAAAGCAAAAGTTAGTAATAACTTTCGCCAAAATCTTCTGTTTTTGAAGGTCTCTTTCCAAGTAAAACAATAGCTATAACTACAAGAACTAGCAAAATTAAAGCTAGAGCGATAGTCAAAAGAACCATTGCATTTGTTTTTCTTTCAGCTTCTAAATCAAAACTAAGTTTATTTACAACTTCGTTTTTGTTTAAGATAGTTACATCAAATTTGTAAGTACCTTCTTTGTTTGCAGAAGCATAAACTTTAACAGTTTTGCTTGAACCTGCTGGAACAACAACAATAGATTCAGATGGAGCTGAAGTTACAATAGTTGAAGATTCTGTTACTATATTATAAACCATTACATTATCTGTAGGATTTACAATTAAAAATTCATAAACAGCTTCTTTTCCTACTGAAACAACATTACCTGTAATAAGTCCAAGAACTGTTTCTTGGTAATCATTATTGATACTAATTCTTTTAGTTTCAACAAATTCATTATCTTCACTTACTACCGTTACTTGTAAAGTATATGTACCTTGAGGCAAATTATATGGAATATTTAAATCAAGTTTTCCATAAACTGTGTCTTCTTTTTCGCAATCCTTACTACAAACTTCAACAGGAACTAAATCACTAAACCATTTAGGTCCTTGTGAAATACTTGTTCCTAAAACTTCTACTGTAACGTAGACATCATCAAGTTTATTGTAACCTGTGTTCTTTAACACGATTTCAACAGGAATAGTTTGCCCTGCAGAAATTGAACTAGGAACAGTTACAGACTTAACTGCAGCGTTGTAAGAAGGTCTTTGAACTCTTAATGAGTAATCTGGAAAAACAGTTTTGTGCTTTTTACCGTCAATTTCAATTGAAAGAGTAACTTCATCAGAAACTTCATCTTTAAGTTCATATGGAACTTCAATCAATAAAGTTTTTGTGTAAGATTTTCCCTTTTCAACATCGAAAACTGAGGAAATAGCTTCTGTTTTAACTTTCTTTCCTTTAAGAGTCATCTCTAAAGTAACATCTGTGTCATCTTCATCGGCAACGAAAATAACTTTAACTGCAATTTTTTCTCCTGCAATAACTGCCGGTTGAGAAATTGCACCAGAGTTAGCTAAAACAGCACTTCCATTCATAGCTAAAGTGATTCCTTCAACTTCAACTCTATATGTAGAAGTCAATTGGGCAGCACTAACGCTAGCAACTAAGAAAACACTTAACAGAAGAGTACATAAAACATACATTAACTTCTTTGTTTTCATCTTTTTTGTATTTATTTAATTGTCCATAAAACATAGTTTTATGGTAAGATTTGTTGGAGAAAATTGTTTATAAACTTTATGGTGACTACAAATTCGTATAATTATGTAGTAACAAAATGTGTCACTAAATGTATAAACTCAGAATGCTATAGATATTTAATACCTTCAATGCAATCCTCAATCATCGTAGGAGATTCATTTATAATCGTAATCTTTTTTCCTTTTGGAAGATTTTTTATTAAATCTTTCCACTCCTTAGTTTCAGTTGGTTTGTGTTTTCTTTCTCCTTTGTCACCATATATCATTCCAGAAAAATGAACATGTAATTCTTCCATATCTTTGAATAGTCCAAGTATTTCCTGGAACTTATATTTTCCTTGATTTCTAGCATATACATGTGCAAAATCAATACAAGCATGACATCCAGTGTCTCTAACAAGACGTGCAATTTCTTCCGGACTTCCAAAAACATTAATTTTCCCCATTATTTCTGGAGCAAGTTTAGGGGTATAACCTTTTTCTTTTCTTATTTTTTCCAATTCAAATATCGCTTCTTTTATATTTTTATAACTCTCTTCTTTGGAGCTTTTTCCATAAAATCCTGGATGAAAAACAACATATTTTGCCCCTAAATAATGCCCAATTTCTAAACAACTTAATAATCTTTTTTTACTATTTTCAATTTTTGAATTTTCTTCTGAGTTTAAATTAATAAAATAAGGAGCATGAATGGAAAGTTGAATATCTAGTTTTTTAGCAACTTCTCCTATTTTAACGGCTTCATTTTTATTTAAATATACACTATAAGTAAATGCAATTTCACAAGCTCCAAATCCTAAGGATTTAAAATTCTCCAAATTTTTTATTGCTTCCTCAACTCCCCCTAATCCAGCTGGCCCAATTCTTATTTTAGACATAAAAGTAATAATAAAAATTGGTTTAAAGAATTATTGGAGAAAAGAAAATTTTAAGGAAAATTTAAATAATTAGAAATTCAATTAAAAATATGAAAAAACAAGGTCTTTTAAAAAAATTATTTTTTGGAATGACAATTGGTTTAAACTCTTTAGTTTTAAATTCTTGTAACGAGATTCCAGAAAAAATGGGCCCTAAAGATATTATTTCAGTTGAACCTTATCATGCAACAAGGATAAAAATAACATATTTAGATAGAAACGGAAAAATCTACACAAAAACATTGCACCACTTAAATGAGTTTGAATCGGAGGAAGGAATCATCGATCCCCAAGATTATTTGGTTTTTTATGGAGGGAAAATGGATTATGGAAAATTTGATTCAACGAAATATGCTGAATATAAAAAAAGAAAAAAAGAGCTTCCTTAGAAGCCCCTAAATTATAAACTTAACAATTTTATTTTTGAACTATTTGCTTCAAAATTACTCGCAACAATTATTTGAACTCCAGCTTCTTCACTAGCTTCAATTATAGATTTGGTAACGGGACCATCTATAATTATAGCTGCTACTCCTTGGTTCTTTCTAACAGATAAAGAAACTGCTTTTGAAGAAACACTTTTGATCTCTTCTAAATCTGAATTTAAAAGAACAGATTTTTTGCTTCCTTTAAGATTAATAAAAATTTTCCTTAGTTTTGATTTTAATTCTTCATTAAACTCAATTTTAGAAATTTTATTTTCTTCTTCAATTCCTTCTTTTTCCTTTAAATCTTCTTTCCTATATGAATTCCTTCTATCAAAATCAGGTTTAAAATCATTTGATTTAAAGAAAAAATTTGGAGAAACTCTTTTTCTTAAGTTCATAAGGATCTCTTTACTATTAAGTTCTTCAACTTCTTTACCTTCCGGAGCAACAGCAATAGCTTTAACTTCTAAATTTTCACAAACGTTTTGAGCAATCAACCTTCCACCTCTGTCTCCATCGACAAAAAGTATAATTTCTTTAGTTTTAGCCAATTCTTTTATTTCATCTGGAAGTTTTGTTCCATTCATCCCAATAACGTTTTGAATTCCAGCTTTAACTAAATTAACTACATCAGCTCTACCTTCAACAACAATTAATTCTTTATCGTTCAAATCTCCACCATAAGCAAGCTTATTTTCCCCATATTCTTTTACGCTCGCTACACGAACAGATTCCTTGATTTCATTTGAAATCTCCCTAGAATCTGTAGAACCTTGAATTCCTTGCATTAATTTTTTTGCTCTTTCAAGAATGTAATCCCTTTTACTTCCCCTTACATCCTCAATTTTTTCAATTTCTATTTGAGCATCACTAGGTCCTACTCTCTCAATTGTTTCTATGGCAGCAGCTATTAAAGTAGTTTCAGATTGATCTAAGGCTGTTGGAACTTGAATAAATCCAATTGTTCTTTTATCTTTTTTTTCTAATTGAACTTCAATTCTTCCAATTTTTCCTTCTTTTTGGAGCTCCCTCATATCGAGTTCAGATCCTAAAAGCCCTTCTGTTTGTCCAAATAAAGCTCCAATAACATCTGGTTTTTCTAATGAACCTTCAGCAACTAGACTTGCGTGTATCATGTATTTTATCGATACTGGACTTACTTTAGCCATCTTTCTTTCTCCTATTTATTTAATTTGAAGCCTAAGACTTCATTATTCCATCTAGAAAAATACACAGAACTATTCTACACTAATTTAGTGAGTATGAAAGTGAAGGTGAATAATAATGATATTCTTCTAATGAATATTAAAATGAAATCTCTTTTTTAAAGTTTTCTAATTAAAAACTATTTATTGTTAAAAACATTTAAATAATTAAAATTGCTATTACCATTATGAAAAGAGAGGAAAAGAAAATAGATTCAAAATTAAAAAAACTCTTAAATAGTTTAAATAAAAAACAAAAAGCTTATGTGAACTTGGGTCTGAAGGGAATAAAAAATGGAGAATATATGCTTACAATATTCCATTTAATTCCAGGAAAGGCTTTAAATTCATTGCAAGCCGCAGCAGAAGTTGCTGCAGAATCATCTACCGGAACAAATTTCCCTGTAAAAACAGAAACTCCTTTTTCAAAAAAACTGAATGCAATAGTGTATGATATAGATTTAAATAAAAATTTAGTAAAAATAGCTTACCCTTGGAGGATTTTTGATAGAGGGGGGAATATTCAAAATATTTTAACTTTTATAGTAGGAAATGTTCTTGGAATGAAAGAAGTTTCGGCTCTAAAATTATTGGATGTTTGGTTTCCTCCAACGATGTTAGAACATTATGACGGACCAAGTTATACATTAGATGATATGAGAAAATACCTTGGAGTTTATGATAGACCTATTTTGGGAACAATAATAAAACCAAAGATTGGATTAACTGCAGCTGAATATGCAGAAGTTTGTTATGATTTTTGGGCAGGGGGAGGAGATTTTGTAAAAAATGATGAACCTCAAGCAGATCAAGATTTTTGTGAATATAAAATAATGGTTAACTATGTTAAAGAGGCTATGAATAAAGCCGTAAAAGAAACTGGAAAAAAGAAAGTTCATTCTTTTAATGTTTCTGCTCCTGATTTTGATACAATGATAAAAAGATGTGAATTAATAATTAATGCTGGATTTGAAAAAGGGAGTTATGCTTTTTTAATAGACGGTATCACTGCTGGATGGATGGCTGTTCAAACCTTAAGAAGAAGGTATCCAGATGTTTTTATCCACTTCCATAGGGCTGCCCACGGAGCATTTACTCGTCCAGAAAATCCTTTTGGATTTTCAGTTTTAGTTTTATCTAAATTTGCAAGATTAGCGGGAGCAAGCGGAATTCATACTGGAACTGCCGGCGTTGGAAAAATGAAAGGTTCTCCAAAAGAAGATATTTCATCCGCAAAAAATATTTTAAATTTATTAGCAGAAGGACATTTTTTTGAGCAGTCTTGGGCAAGAGTTTCAGAAAAGGACGAAGATTTATTAAAACTAATTCACGAAGATGAAGCAAATAAAATTATTCTTGAAGAAGAAAATTGGAGAGGAATAAAAAAATGCTGCCCTATAATTTCAGGAGGCTTAAATCCAACTCTCTTAAAACCATTTATAGATATAATGGGAAACATAAATTTTATTACAACTATGGGAGCAGGATGTCATGCACATCCAAAAGGAACTAGGGCTGGAGCAATGGCACTTGTACAATCTTGTGAAGCCTATAAAAAAGGAATAGACATAAAAGAATATTCAAAAAATCACAAGGAATTGGCACAAGCCATAGAATTTTTTACAAAAAATAAAACAAATATTCAGAAACTTCAAAATTTAGAAAAAAATTAATTATTAATATTTATAAACCTGATTAGCCTAGGAATTAAGGAATGAAAAAAAGGGTGAAGGTTTTTCTGGAATTTTTAATAGGAGGGATTTTATTAGGGATAATAGAAGATTTAATATTAATAAATTTGGCTTCAAATGAACCAGTAACTTGGCACATTCTATGGATAGTTTTGGTTGTAACCCTTCCTTTTGCTTTTTTAGGAGAATATGTTGTGGATAGAATAGATTTTCTAAAAATATTTAATTTAAATAAAAGTTATAGAAAAAAAGAAGTTTTTTTTGAATTTTTAATTTTCGGAATTATTTTGGGAGTTGTAGAGGACTTAATTGCATTTTATTTTGCAGTTGGAGATCCTATCACTTTAAAAGTAGTTTTAATAGCGGCAATAGTTGCAATTCCTTTTGCTTTTTAGGAGAATATGTTATAGATAGAATGGATTTAAGAAAAAATAAAAATATTTTTCAATCAAAAAAAATTTTAAAATAAAATAAAATAAAAATAATTAATTCTTTCTCTTAGTAATTTCAGTACACATTCCAGCTGCAACTGTAACACCAGCATCTCGTACTGCAAATCTACTCATGAATGGATTATCTTTAGAAGTTTCTAAAGCTAAATTTCCAGCAGGCTTTATTCTAACTTTAGCTGTATCTCCATTCTTTAAAAAATCAGGATTTTCTTTTATAACTTGCCCACTTCTAGGATCAATTTGAGCAATCAATTCCAAAAATTGACAAGGAACTTGAGCTGTGTGTATATGAAACACAGGGGTATATCCTTTTGCTAATACTGTTGGATGATTTATAACCGTAATTGTAGCTATAAATTCTTCTACAATAGGAATAGGATTGCTTGCTTCACAAATAACATCTCCTCTAGCAACATCTTTTTTACCAACTCCTCTAATATTAACTCCAACATTCATTCCTGCAGGAGCTTCTGGGTGTGTTTCGTGATGAGCTTCAATAGTCTTAACTTCCCCATCTATTCCTTTCCCAGTTCTTCCAGGTAAAATCTTAACTTTTTGTCCAACCTTCATCATTCCAGTTTCAATTTTTCCAACAGGAACAGTTCCAATTCCAGTAATTTCATAAACATCTTGAATAGGCATTCTCATCGGTAAGTTAGTAGGTAATTCTGGAGCAGGGAATAAATCAATTTGTTCTCTTATAGTTGGTCCCTTATACCAAGACATTTTATCCGATTTTTTAACAATATTATCTCCCATCAAGATCGGAAGAGCGTCGTGTAGGGAAAGAGTGTAGATCTCGGTGG
>CALJLT010000011.1 GCA_937982425.1 uncultured archaeon
AGATCGTATTCGGTGACTGGAGTTCAGACGTGTGCTCTTCCGATCTATACTTAATCTACCTAAAACAAAACATAAAGCATCTGTTACATTTGATTTTCCAGAACCATTTGGACCTAAAATAACATTTATTCCTGGAGTGAAGGGGAATTCTGTTTTTCTTGCAAAGCTTTTGAATCCTTGAATCACCAATTTTTTTATGTACATAAATTATCCAAGACATTAGGGTTTTTAAGTTTTAATAAGGCTAAATTAATAATTCAATTTTTCTTGCATTAATTTATCCTTAGCTTTTTGATAGGTTATCCAAGATTTTCGGAATATTCCCTTATCTTTATATTTTATTGCGTTCCTTTCCAAAAATTTTATTGTTAATTGATCGGAGGTATATCCTGAACCTATTTCTTCTCCATATTCTTTTTTTAATTTATCCATTTCTTCTTCTCGTTTAAATTTTGCTAAGATAGAAGCAGAAGAAACTGCTAGATGATTTTTATCTGCTTTATGCTCACAATAAATTTCCAAATTTTTTAAATTATTTATTTTTGTTTTTAAATAATCTCCCCACTTTGAAATACTTACTGAAGGACAATCTATAATTACTTTTATTCTTTCTTTTCCTTCATTTAATTCATTAATTATTTGGGCTATTTTATCTGCTTCTAATTCATTTAATTTTAATCCTGAATCTTGGGAAGAATCTATCTCTTTGGGAAAAATGGTTATTGTCTTCGATTTAATATGTATTTTTTCTATTTTCTCTTTTAAAAACTCTCTTCTTTTAGGAGTTATTATTTTTGAATCTTTAACTCCTAATTTTTTTAACTCTTTTTCAGATTCTTTTTTGATTAAACATCCAGTTAAAATCATAGGCCCAATTACTGGCCCTCTTCCTGCGTCGTCTATTCCTAGAATTAATTCTGCCATTCTTATCTTAAGAAAGAAAGCTTTAAAAGTGTAATTAACCCTTAAAATGTATTCTATAGCGGGATGGAGCAGTCTGGAGTGCTCGTCGGACTCATAATCCGGAGGTCGTGAGGTTCAAATCCCACTCCCGCTATTTTTATAAATAAAAACTTAGATTAATTTTCCTAATATTAATATTAAAGAGATTCCTAATCCATGTAGGAAGAAGGCAATTATTAAAAATTTTCTAAGAGAAATATTTTTTACACTAGCCATCATTGCTATTCCTATTTCTGTTGGAAGAGGGGAAGCAATAAAGAAACTTGATAAAATTAGAAAAAAATATTTTTTATATCTTCCGAATAATTGTTTTTCTCCTTTCCTTAATTTCTTTAAAAATTTTTCTTGTTTTAACTTATTTAATTCATTCATAAAAGAGTGCCTAATAAAACTAAAAATTAAAAAATCACTCAATACTGCCCCCATGATTCCAATTGTTATAGCTAAAATTAAATTTTGTTCTTTTGCTATAATTAATAAAATCGCTGTTGCTGGTGCAGCGGTAAATCCATAAGAATAAAAAAATCCCCCTAAAAAAGTTCCAAAATATTTTAAAGAGACTATAAATGTGTGAAGAGGGGAATAATATTTAGCTTCATATAAGATAAATATTCCTAAAGAAATAGTTAGTATTAAGAATAATAATTTTGGGTATTTTATTTTAATATGCCTAAAGTTCATAAACCTAAATGAATTAAGAAGTTTAAATGATTTTTTATATCCCAAAGATTTTTTAACCTACTTTTTTATTTATTTTTATGCAAACTTTTTTACCATATCCTAATTTGAAAAAATCTTTGAAGGTTTTAGATAGTCGAAGACTCGGAAAGCAGAGAGTTGAAGCTTTTCAGATTTTAAATGTTCTTTTGGAACGAACAAATAAAAAAGGTTGGAAAAATCATCCTGCTGTTCTTATGTGGGTAGGTTATGAAAATGCACTTAAATTATATCTGAATAAAGCCATTAAATTATGGATTTCTAGGGGTTATAAAAATACAATGAAACTTGAAATTATAGAGGGCAAAATTAAATTTCCGCCTTGGTTTGGCAATCCGGATTTTCATGCTTCCCATAGAGGAAATCTTTTGAGAAAAGATTTTAATTTTTATTCTAAAAACGGGTGGAATGAAGATCCAAAAATGAATTATATTTGGCCTACAAAAGAAATAAAAAATAAGCCATATTAATTAAATTATGAAAAAAGATATTTTTGCAGGAATTGGTTTTGGGTTGACTTCAGGAGTTATAACTACTCTTGGACTTTTAGTGGGTTTAAATGCAGCCACAAATTCTAAATTGGCAGTTATAGGAGGAATAATAAGTATAGCTGTTGCGGATTCTTTATCTGATTCTTTAGGAATACATATTTCTAGTGAAGCGGAAAATACTAAGAGTCACGATAGAATTTGGGTTACTACTTTTTCAACATTCATTTCAAAATTTTTTCTTGGACTTAGTTTTTTAATCCCAATTCTTTTATTTGGATTAAATAAAGGAATTCTTATTGCGGTAATTTATGGTCTGCTTATTTTAGGGATTTTTAGTTATTATATTTCAAAAAGAAATAAGACCAATCCAAGAAAAGTTATTTTTGAGCATGTTGGAATTGCGTTAATCGTGCTTTTTTTATCCTATTATTTAGGGAAAATTATTGGTTCGATATTTTAAGAAAACCTTAAAAGTGTATGAAGTTAAGTTAAATTATGCCTCAGTCGCATAGTGGTTATTGCACCGGATTGCTAATCCGGACCTTTCGGGGTGCGCAGGTTCAATTCCTGCCTGAGGCGTTCCTTTTCAAAAAACTTATAAAATGAATTTTCCTTTGAGTATTATTGAAAGGAGGTAATAAAATAATGAAATTTTCAGATCTTGTTATAAATAATCCTGGAATTGAAGGTTTTCCAGAGTTGGGAGCTTTGACAGGTATTGCTATTTTGTTCTTAGTTTTAGCAATAATTGCATTTTATGTTTACCATGCATTTGCTTGGATGAAAATAGCTAAGAAAGAAAAATACAAATATCCTTGGTTCTCTTGGATTCCTTTTTTGAATATAGTCCAAATACTTGAAATGGGTAAGTTCCATTGGGCTTGGGTTTTTTTGATGCTAGTTCCTATTGCAGGTTGGATCGCTATAGGAGTTCTTGTAACTATCGCTATGTGGAAAATTTTTGAAAATCAAAATTATAGCGGATTTTTGGCTTTATCGTATCCAGTTTCTGTTTTTGTAGGAGGGATTATCATAGTATACCTAGTAATCATAGGAATTATTGCTTGGAAGAAACCAGAAAAAACTAAACCTAAGAGGAAAAAGTAAACTTTTTTTTATTTTATTTTATTTTTTATATAAATCTTTATAAATATTTGATTTTCTTTTACTTTATGGATAAAAAACAAAGAGATATAGAAGTTAGACAATATGGTCAATTTGGAGATTTAAAAAAAGGTTGGGGATATTATGCTATCTTTCCTATAGAAAGTGAAAATGAAGGCCATATTTTTTCAGCAAATATTCATATAAGGCATGGTCATTTACTTCTTTCTACTGAAAAAATTATTTATCCAAATAGACATTCAAAAAAATCTATTTTTGGCGTAGAACCTTTAGAAAATATAGAAATTGCAGATAGAAAAGCTTATGAGCAAGCTTTGAGGTATCTTTCTACTGAACTTTGGGTAGCAGGAAATATTCCTCCTAAAACAAAAATTGTAGATAAAACTTCTAAAGCAAACCAGTTAGAATTAAATTTTAATTAATTTTTAATCTCATTTATTTTTTTCCAAGAGATATAATTTTTATCCAATATTTTTATTACTTCTTCTCTTTCTTCTGAACTTCCTAATCCTTTCCAGTCTAATATTGCGAAATCCACTTCTTCGTATGTTTTTTCTAAAGATTCTTTTATCATTTCTTCTGTTATTTTTTTATATTTAGGAATTATGTGTGAAAAAGCAACATTTGATTTTAATTGTAATTTATTAAAATTTGGACAATAATGGGGCCCTCCAATTCCTATTGCAATTTCACGATAGGGACTTGGTTCATAATTTTCTAAAGCGTCTCTTATTGTTTTTGCAATTATAAATGAAGCTCTTTTATCTTTCCATTCTGTAAGAGTTGAACCAATCTCTATAAATACAGAAGGTTTCATTAGTGTTGGACCGTGATGAGTTGCTTCCAAAGTTAAGGAATATCTGCTTAAATCATGCTCTTTCATGTTTTTTTCTAAAACTTCGAATAAGTGTTTGTTAAATAAAGCTGAAGACATTGAAATCTTACCTGGAATATCTAAAATTCCCGGGGAATGTATTGAAAGCGTTTTTTCTTTTTTTTCTGATTGATGTTTTGAAACAAAAATTATTTGATCAAATTCATTAATTTTGTTCATATCTAAAAAAATTTCCTCAGTCATATCTCCTTCAATTATATGAAAATTAAAATTTCCTAATTCCATTAAATTCATAACTATATTTCTGCTTGCAGGATCTGACTTAGAACCAACTATTAGAGTTTTCATGAATAAATATATAAATCAAATTACTTAAATATTATTATGCAAGAGTGGGTTAAATTAATAATAGGTATTTTTGTTCTTATCCTTGGAGTGCCCATAGGTAATTTGTTAAAAAGATATACCCAAGATGAACAAAGAATTGGACAACCATGGTTTAAAATTTTGGTTTATATAGGGTTATTTGGGGGATTAATTGGTTTGATAATAAAAAAAGATTGGGTTATGTTTACCTTTTTTTTCATTGCTATAGTTAGTTCTAAAAGTTTGATTAGGTGAATGAATTTTAATTATGTTTTATTTTTCCAAAAACTTTATATACTACTGTGCTTTACAAAGTACTGTATAATACAAAAATGGAAAATGGATACTCAATTAAAAAAGGGAGTTTTGGATTTATGTGTACTCAAAATCCTAGAAAAGAAAGATTGTTATGGTTACGAATTAGTTCAGAGTATTTCAAAAAATGTTCAAATTTCAGAAGGAACACTTTATCCAATACTTAGAAGATTAGAAAAAGAAGGGTGTCTTGAAAAATATTTTCAAGAATCTAAAGAAGGCCCTTCGAGAAAATATTATGGGTTGACGCGTAAAGGAAAACAAAAATCGAAAGAATTAAACCAAGAATGGAAAGAATTTACAAAAAAGGTTAATGAAATATTAAAATGAATAAGAAAGAGTTTTTAGAAAAATTAGAGAGAAACCTAAAAGGGCTGTCTAAAGAAGATACTAAGGAAATATTAGATGATTATAAAGAACACTTTAAAGTGGGTTTAAAAAAGAAGAGAAAGGAATCAGAGATTGTTGAATCACTAGGAAATCCAAAAGAAATTGCACTTGAAACTAAAAAAGAACTTATGGGGGATAAAGAAAATTTTGATTTTCCTAGTTCAATAATGCGTTTCTTTTTTGATATTGGAAGAGTTTCTAAGAAAGCTTGGAAAAAGATTAAGGGGGATGTAAGTCATGCTCAGAAAAAATTTAAAGATAGGAAAAATAGAAATTATAGGAGATGGAAAATTTTTGGCTTAGTTTCTTTGAATATTCTTGTTATGATTTGGATTTTGATTGCATTTTATGCAGTTGTTTTTAGTTTAATAGTTGTAGGTTTCTCACTTATTTTATCTGGTTTGGCGGCTATTGCATTTTCGATATTTATCTTATCAAATAATCCTGGTTTTTTAATGAAAAACTTTTCATTATCTGGTGTTTTTGCTGGAATATCCGTTACTTGTCTTGGTTTCCTTTGGACAATTGGCTCATTTTACTCTGGAAAAGGACTTTCTTGGTTGGTAAAAAAATACATGCAATCTACAAAAAGGTGGACTAGAAAATGAAAAAATTGATGATTATTTTAACAATTTTGTTCTTTTTATCTTCAATGATCTCTGCATTTTTCTTTTTCAATTCTGGAGTCTTTGATTTTAATGCAGGGCATGTTACTAATGACAGCATAACCCCAGTAATTCAAAATCTTAATCAGATTAGATTCATTAATATTAAAATTCCAGTTGATTCTGAAGAGTGTTTTAATTGTATACCCAAAAACTAATAAACCGATAATTCTCTTTTAATTTATGTTATACTTAATCGGTCTTGGATTAAATGAGAAAGGAATTACTAAAGAAGGTTTAGATGCTATATCTAAATGTAAAAAAATTTATTTAGAAAATTATACTGTTGATTTTCCTTATACTTTTCACCAGCTTGAAGAAGTAATTGGAAAAAAAATTATTTTAGCAGATAGAGAAAAAGTTGAAAATCTTAGCATAGTTGATGAAGCTAAAAAATTAAATGTGGCTCTTTTAATCTATGGATCTCCGTTTACTGCTACAACTCATATAACTTTGATTAATGAATGTAGAATTTCTGGAATTAAATATAAAATAATTTATAATTCCTCAATACTAGATGCTGTTGCTGAAACTGGATTGCAATTATATAAATTTGGAAAAATCACTTCTATGCCTGCCTGGAAAAAATCTTTCGAACCAGATTCATTTATGAAAATTGTTCAACAAAATATGAGTCAAGAAGCACATTCTTTAATTTTGGTAGATATTGGCTTAAATTTTAAAGACGCCATTCGTCAATTAAAAATTGCAGCTGAAAAAAACGGAATCCCTTTAAAGAATTTTGTGGTGTGTCAATCACTTGGGACAAAGAACTCAAAAATTTTATATAGGGAATTGGAAGAATTTGAAGGTTATTCTGGAGTTCAAAAACCATATTGCATTATTCTTCCTTCTAAATTGCATTTTTTAGAAAAAGAAATCTTAGAATTGTTTAAAAGTAAGAATTAAAAACTTAAATTTGTTTCTATATTTATGAATAGATTTAAATTTTTTGGGGGAATTTTAATTGGTTTATCTCTGGGATTTATGTATTCTAATTTTAGAATAACTGGAGCTATAATTGGAGTCAATAATTACGCAATCTTTTTAAACCTTTTAACCCTAAATTTTTTTCTTGCAGGAGTTTTATTTTTTATGATAGGAGGACTTGAAAATAAAGTTAAGAGAATTGGGGAAAAAGCATTTTTAATCGGCTCAAATGCATCGATTAATTTAATTGGAATTGATAAAATAGTTGAGCTTCAAAATTATTTAGATAGTTTGGATTTTTCAGATACAACTAAAGCAACTGCAACTGCAACTGCCGGAGCGGGATTATATTTTTTAAATAAAAGTGGAGCGATAAATAAAATTTCAAAAAAAGCGAGCCAAATTCTTGGTATGCCTAAAAATAAAGTTATGCCCTATATAAAAGCACTTATTGTTTCGGGGGCTTTAACTTATGGAGCTTTTCAGATGACTGATAATATTAAAGAAATGAGAAAAGATTTTTATCAAAAGGAAATTTCTCAAGATAAAAAAAATTCATTAATAGATAACCATTCAGAGATAAAAGAAGAACCTAAAATATCTTCCCCTCATTACACTATTAGAGGAAAGTTTGAAAGAACTTACAGATGGGATAAAATTCTAGATGAAAAGGAAGAAAAATATGGCATTCCTAAGGGGCTTTTGAAAGGACTTGCTATGAGGGAAAGTTATGGTGATCCCTTAAAATTAAATGAAAGAGGAGATGGAGGAGTTGGGCTTTTTCAATTTCAACCAGGAACAGCAAAACATTATAATCTCTCTATTTATGGAGATTCTGGTCAAACAGGAAAGGATAAAGAACATGGAGAAGAAATGAAAGCATTAGTTTCAAAATACAACTATAATTATGCTGTCTTAAGTCAAATTGATGAAAGGTTTAATGTAGAAAAAAGTTCAGATGCTGCTGCAAGATTTTTGGTTGATTTATATAAAAGATATAAAGATTGGGATAAGGCCTTATCTGCATATAATAGGGGAACTCCCGCAAAAAATCCCCAATCTACTAATCATGTTAAAAAAGTTTTAGAATATAAAGATTATTACAATAAAATGGACAAAAATTAAAGGTTAATCTGATTTTTCAAACATTTTTCTATAAACTTCTTGCTTAACTCTTTCTATGTCATTTCTTGTGACTTTTAAATAATTTATCCCATATAAATTACAATAAATTTGATCATTTACAATTGAATTAACTTCTTCTTCTAGTCTTTTTTGCTGAACTGGAGACAAAGATAATTGTATTTCCATTCTAGATACAGGTCTGAATTCCATATTTTTTCTAGTAAAAAAGATTATTTAAAGATTAATGTTTTTGAAGATATATTTAAATTTTATACAAAAAATCCTTGATTTGAGATTTTGCCTTTATTCTTCTTTTTTGATGTTCAGATAAAAATTCATTTATTTTATCAATTAGAATTTTTTTTACTTCTCCTGAAAGAAGTTTTCCTTGAGAATATTCTTGGTAGATTTTACCTAGTTTTTTATCATCCATTTCTAAATATTTTAACCATTGACAAGCGATATCCACATTAATATCCCCTCCTTCTTTTCTGTGTTCTTCAATTGTATCTTTACCTCCACTAAAAGCATATTTGTTAATTTTCTTTTTCACTTGTTCGGGAGAATCAGTCATTAAGATTGCCTTTTCTGGTTCGCTTGAAGACATTTTACCTCCAATTCCCACAAGTGCAGGCATCATTTTTGCGTGTATTATGGAGGGTTTTTGATGTCCTATTTTTTCCAAGACATCTCTTGTTAATCTAAAATGCGGATCTTGATCAACTCCCAAAGGAATTAAGCACCTTTCATCTTTTTTGTTTAATATGTTTGGTAAAAAAACTGGAACTGCTTGCATTGAAGTATAAAATATACTTCCTATGTTATTTTGATCTGTAAAACCGAATGCAGATTTTATAGTCGAAAAATTTATTTTTTTTGCTACCTTTATTGCTTCAGGATACATTATTCCTGCATGTTTTGTATCTACAATAAAATGTGTTTTTTTTGGATCAAAACCTAAAGCAATTATGTCCAACATATTTTCTTCCGTCCATTTTTGTATTTCCTCCCAGGATTTTTCCTTATACAAATATTTTTCGTCGTCTGTAAATTGAAACCAAAGATCTACATTAAACTTATCTTGAAACCACTTTACTAATCTCCAAGTTCCTATGTGCCCTAAGTGTATTGGGCCCGAAGGACCAACTCCAGTATAAAGAAAAAATTTTTTTCCCTTTTCTACATCATCAAGTATTTTATCCAAATCTCTATGTGAGAAGAAAATTTCCCTTGAAATATAAGGGTGAATTTCTCCTGCTGCTTTTTCTAATCTCTTTAAAAGTTTAGTATCTATTTTCTTTATTCCAAATTCTTTTATAAGTCTTTCATAATCAATATCTCCTTTTACCTCGTAAGGATTCACCTGATTTTCCATATTTTAAGTAAATAATTCTAATATTTAAAGTTGTTGAATTAACAACCGAAATTTTATAAAACCCCCCTTCCTCTGATTTATATGGTTTTTGAATTTAAAAAAATAGAAGAGCAAGCAAGAAAAGTTTGGGAAGAAAATAAAGAAGAAATAAAATTGGCTATGCAGAATAATCCTAAAAAGAAAATTTTTAGTTTTTTAGAAGGTCCTCCTACTGCAAATGCCCCCCCTGGATTACATCATTTAGAAGTTAGAACTTTTAAGGATATAATTTGTAAATTTAAATTTATGAAGGGTTTTTCTGTTCCTAGAAAAGGAGGATGGGATTGCCATGGACTACCTGTAGAGGTTCAAGTTGAAAAACAGCTTGGTCTTAATTCTAAAAAAGATATATTGAATTATGGTCAAAATAAATTTATAGATAAATGTAGAGAAAGTGTCTTTTCAAATATTGATGAGTGGAATAAATCTACTGAAGAATTAGCATATTGGGTTGATCTTGAAAACCCCTATAGAACTTTAGATAATGATTATATTGAAAGCGTTTGGTGGAGTTTAAAAGAACTATATAAGAAAAAATTACTTTACGAAGGGAACAAAGTAGTTCCATTTTGTCCTAGATGTTCTACTCCTTTATCTAGTCACGAAGTTAGCCAAGGATATAAAGAAGTTAAGGAAAAATCAGTTATAGTTAAATTTCAATTAGAAGGAGAAAACAAAAAATTATTAGTTTGGACTACGACCCCTTGGACTCTTCCTTCTAATCTTGCCTTAGCAGTGAATCCTAATTTAAATTATTCTGTTATTGAGCATGAAGGTGAACTTCTAATACTTACAGAAAGTTTAATTAAAAATTATTTTGAAAATCCAACTATATTAGAAACATTAAAAGGAGAAGAATTAATTGGAAAAAAATACATCCCTCTTATGTCTTATTTTCAAAATTTAAACGGGGCTTTTAAAATAATAGGGGGAGATTTTGTTACAACTGAAGATGGAACAGGGATAGTCCATATGGCTCCTGCATTTGGAGAAGTAGATTATGATGCTTGCAGAGAAAATGAGATTCCTTTTGTAAATCCCATAGATCAATCAGGAAAGTTTACTTCAGAAGTATCTGATTTTGAAGGTAAATTTATTAAAGATGCGGATAAAGACATAACTTTAAAACTAAATGAAGAAGGAAAAGTTTTCAAAGTTTTAAATTACAAACATGATTATCCTTTTTGTTGGAGATGTGAGTCACCTTTAATGTATTATGCAATAAATTCTTGGTTTGTAAAAACAACTGCTTTTAAAGATAGAATGATCGAATTAAATAAAAAAATAAATTGGGTTCCAAAACATATTCAAGAAGGGAGATTTGGAATGTGGCTTGAAAATATTAAAGATTGGAACTTATCTAGATTTAAATTTTGGGGGACTCCTCTTCCAATATGGAGATGTGAGTGCGGCAAAGAAAAAATAATTGGATCAATTGAAGAGTTAAAGAAAGAATCAATAAATAAATTTGAAAAATATGATTTGCATAGGCCTTGGATAGATGAAATAAAATTAAAATGCGATTGCAATAAAGAAATGATAAGAATTCCAGATGTTATTGATTGTTGGTATGATTCTGGTTCTGCAACTTTTGCCCAATTTCATTATCCTTTTGAAAATAAAAAAGAGTTTAATAAACGATTTCCTTATCAATTTATTTCAGAAGCCATAGATCAAACTAGAGGATGGTTTTATACGCTGCATGCTCTTTCCACTATTTTATTTGATGATCTTGCTTACGAAAATGTAATTTGTGCGGGACATATTCTCGATGGTAATGGAGAAAAAATGAGTAAATCTAAGGGGAATATTTTATTTCCAAGAGAAATTTTTGATTCGGTTGGAGTTGATGCAGTTAGATTACAGATGTGTATAACTGATCCTGGAAATTCAAAGAGATTTTCATTAGAAATGATAAAAGAAAATGTACTTCCTTTTTTGAATGTTTTATACAATTGTAGAACATATTATCTTCAATTAAAAGATTCAAATTTGAAAAAAAGAATTGAAGATAAATGGATAATTTCTAAATTAGAAGGAGCGATACGTGAATCTGAAGAAGAACTAGAAAATTATTCTATTGATAAAGCGCTTCAAAAGATTATAGATTTTGTAATTAATGATTTTTCAAGAACATATATAAGAATTACTCGTGATAGGGAAGATAATAAAAAAATTGTTGGAGAAATTCTAGAAAAAGTATCTTTGATGCTTGCTCCATATACTCCCTATATAAGCGAATTTATTTATCAAGAAATTTATCCTGGAAAATCAGTTCACCTTTCTAATTGGCCTAAACAGAAACCCAAAAGAATTGAAATCGAATTAGAAAATAAATTTCAAACTCTTCTAGAAATAATTGAACTTGGACTTAGAGAAAGAGATAAAAATCAAGTAGGATTAAAATGGCCTCTTCAAAAATTAGAAATATTTGCTAAAGATAATTTTGATGATGACTTACAAAAAATAATAAGAGATCAACTCAATATTAAAGAAATTAATTTTTTTAATGATGAAGAAAAATTACGTATAAATTTAGACTTTAATCAAAGTGAGGAACTTCAAAATGAAGGATATATGAGAGAATTATCTCGTAAGGTTCAAGCTTATCGTAAGGAAATTGGTCTTGAAAAAAATCAAAAAATTATCTTAATTATTAGCTCGGATAAATCTTTTTTGAATATTTTAAATTCTCAAAGAAAAGAATTACAAAAAAGAACAAATTCAAAAAAGATTATTTTTAAAAATTTTTCCGAGGGGGGACTTAAATTAAAGAACGTTTCGGATTTTAAAATCAAAGACAAAAAAGGTCAATTTTCCGTAGAATTGTTAGACTAATAAGGGGTTACATTGAATTAGTACTAACGTAGGATAGCAATATTTAAAAAGGAAAAATACTTACCAATATCAAGAAAATGATAGTTAAAGACGAGTTTTTAGGAAGATTAAGGAAGATATTTGACCTGAATCTTTATGAAGTTAAAGTTTGGACAGCTCTTCTTTCCAGGGGAACTTCTACTGCTGGAGAGTTATCTACAATCTCTGATGTTCCAAGATCTAGAACTTATGATATCTTAGAATCTCTGGAAAAAAAAGGTTTTATAATTATGAAAGTTGGAAAGCCGATTAAATTTGTGGCATTAAAACCTGAAGAAGTTGTTGAAAGAGTTAAGAAGAATTTGGTTATAGAAGCTAAAGAAAAAACTAAAAGGTTGGAATCTCTTAAAGGAGATGATGTTTTAGAGGAGTTAACAGGTTTATTTACTAAAGGTATTAAATTTGTAGAGCCTTCAGACTTATCGGGAAGTTTGAAAGGAAGACAAAATCTTTATAATCACTTGGATATGATGGTTCGTGATGCCGAAAAAACTATAACAATAGTAACTACAGCAGAGGGATTGAATAGAAAGCTTGAATCTCTTATGCCTAGTTTGGATAAAGTTAAAAAAAGGGGAGTTAAAATTAGAATTGCTGCTCCTATAGATAAAAATAACATTGAAATTGCTAGGGAGTTAAAAAAAGTTGCTGAAGTTAGAATTCTTGAAAACATTAAAGCTAGATTTACGATTATTGATTCTAACCAGTTAATGTTCATGCTTCTTGATGATGAAAAATTCCACCCTAATTACGATGTGGGGGTTTGGATTAATACTGAGTTCTTTGCTCAAGCATTGGAACAAATGTTTGAATTGGCTTGGAAAGATATGAAACAAGTTAAATAAAATCTTTTAAGTCTTTAAGAAATAAATTTATTCATTTTGCGAGTATTAATACTAAAAATCTATCTTACTATAAAATTATAATCGTTTAAGAAAATATTTAAAAGCTAACTTTTGGAACCGCTCTTTCAACTTCAGCTATCTTTATGTATTCCTTCTTTTTCTTTCCAAAGATTCCTGCAAAGATAACTCCTGGGAATTTTTCACAAAGAATGTTATAGCTCAAAATTGAGTCATTATAGTTTTGTCTTGAATAAGCAACTCTATCTTCAGTTGAAGAAAGTTCTCTTTGAAGTTCTAAGAAATTTGTATTTGCTTTCAAATCAGGATAACCTTCTGCTATTGCGAAGATTGTCTTTAATGCTGATTCAAGTTGATTGTTTGCTTTAACTTTTCCAGGTAAATCTTTTGCTGAAACTAAGGCCTTTCTTGCATCAGTTACGGCTTTTATTGCTTCCTTTTCATGTTTAGCAAAACCCTTAACTGTTTCTATAAGGTTTGGAATTAAATCCGCTCTTCTTTTCAATTGAACGTCAATTTGGGATAAAGAATTATCTATTCTATTTCCTAATACTACAAATCTATTGTAATATCCAAATACGATTAAGAGTAATAGGACTCCTATTGCGATTATAATCCAAATTGCCATACCTAATATAATAAAAATATATTTATAAATGTATTTATCTAATGTAAATTATGGTGATAAAAATAAACAACGATTGTATTGGATGTGGAAGTTGTGCTTCAATTTGTCCTGAAGTTTTTGAGATGAAAGGATCTAAGGCTAGGGTAAAAAAGCAAGCAAAAATTCCTTGTGTTCAAGAAGCAATTGATTCTTGTCCAGTTAACGCAATTAGTAAGTAGAAAATAAGTTTTAATACAAAACTTTATTAACTTTTTTTAGTTGATAGTTTCATGGGCGAAAATAAGAATTTTATTAAACAATTTTCCCAATTGGGGGGGGATTCAATAGAAATTGCTGGAGAGAAGGGGGCTAATATTTCTGAACTCTACAATAATCATTTTCTTGTGCCGGAAGGATTTATCATAACAACTTTAGCTTTTGAAAATTTTATCGAAAATTCCGGAATAAAAGAAAAAATAAAAGATTACCTAGAATCCGTAGACTTAGAAAATGAAGAAAGATTAAAATCCGCTTCAAATGAAATAAGAAAATTGATATTAGAATCTGAGCTAAGCGAAGAATTTAAGGAAGAAGTTGCTACGGCTTATGAGGTTTTAAGTTCTAATAAATATGACTTAGAAAGAGGAAGTGCTTTTGATATTTTAAACAATGCATATGAGCCAGTTTTTGTTGCTGTTAGAAGTAGCGTTCCTAACCCTTTTAAAGAAAAATTGAGAGAGCAAGATACTTATCTTAACATAAAGGGATTAGAAGAATTATTTGAGCATATTAAAAAATGTTTTGCTTCTTTATATAGAGAAAAAACATTAAAACGTATAGCTGAAGAAAATACGATTGATAGTTCAAAATTAGCAGTAATTGTTCAAAAGATGATTAATGGAGAAAAATCTGGTAAAATTTATTATGGAGATCAAGAAATTATTCTTGAATCAATTTGGGGCTTGGGAGAAGGTATGAACTTGGAAGAAATAATTCCAGATAAATATAATTTAAATTTAAATCTAGAACTAAAAGGGATGCAAGTTGAAAACAAAAAATTTGCCGTTATAAGAAATTCTTCTGGAGAACTTAAAAAAATAAAGCTAAATGAAGAAATTGGAAACCATCAAGTCTTAGAAGATTTTGAAATATACAAACTTGCTAAAATTCTAAGGAAAGTTAAAGAAATTTATAGCAAAGAAATTGAGTTGGAATTTGTAATCAAAGAAGAAGAAATTTTTTTAACTCAAGCCACGCCTAAAAAAGAATTGCCGGGCAAAGTTGAATCCATTAAGGAGAAAAATGTTTTAGTAGAAACAAAAGAATTAAAGAAAATTAAATATAAAAAATTAATTTCAAATGAAATTCTCCCTCTGGTTCAAGAGGCGAGTGAATTAGATTATTTTGAAAAAGAATATTTCCCAAAAAAAATTTTTATTGGAATTCCTGAATTAAAAAAAGAGATAGTTGAACATAAAAACTACCTTAATGATTTTCTTAACAAATTTTCAAATGTAGAAAATCCTTATGTTATTCTATCTGGAGAGTATAATTCTGAAAATAGAAATAACCTTCTTGGAATTAGAGGAGTAAAATTTCTATTAAATAATAAAGATTATCTTAAAGAGGACCTCAAGGCAATTTCTAGGATGAAAAATGATCCCGTTATTATAATTCCAAATATTTCTCTTCAAGAAGAATTAAAAGAATTTAATGAAATTAGAAAAGAACTTAATATTAAAAATGAAATTGGAATAATTATACAAAATCCAAGTTCCTTGCAACTGATAAAAGAGTTTAATTTTGAAGGAATTACCCATTGTTTGATTGATTTAGAGAAATTATCTCAACTAATGATTGGAATTGATAAATCTCTTCCAGATTCCAAAAAATTTTATTCGGATTTTCCTAAAAGTTTGGAAGCACAGATTAATTATTTGATAAGGGTTTGCAAAAGAGAAAGTATTCAAACTAGCGTTTTGATAAATATCCCTTCTCGAGAAATTATTGATTATTTTATTAAAATGGGAATTAATAATTTTGTATCTGAAATTTATTCTTTTAATAAAAACTTGGATTTAATTTCAGAAAGTGAAAATAAGATTAGAAAAGAAGACGATGGAGCTCCAAGAAAATATGAATTAAACAAAAAACTAAATGAAAAATTATCTGAAAAAATAGAAGAGGATATATCTCTTATTAGAAAAGAAAAAGAAGAATATCTTAGAGAAAATCCAGAATAAGCCTAAAAATACTTTAAAAGGCCAGAAGGAAAATTTATAAAGATATTTTTACTTGATATTTCATGGTTTCAAAGAAGGTGAGTAAGATTAGTTCTAAAAAAAGGACTTACGCTAATAAAGATTCTCCTACATCAAATGTTGATAAAATTCTGATAGAAAATTTTATTTCCCTTCAAAAAGTTATGACTAAACTTTCTGAAAGATTTGAATATTTAAGTGAAAAGATAGAAGATCTCTTAAAGCTCTTCGAAGATTCGGCTAAAACAGTTATAGAAAAAGAATTCCATCCAATTGATGAAAAGTCAAAAAAAGAAATTGAAAGAAAAATAGATAAAATTATAGACCAAAATAAAATAATTGCCAAAGGGCTTACTTTAATGCATGATAATGTAAAAGAACCGGAAAATGATTATAACTTAGAAGTTAAACCTTATGTTCCGAAAAATGAAGTAGAGCCTAAAAAAAGGGAAGAGATAAAGCCTCAAAAACCTACTTTTTCTGAAAAACAAGAAGATCCTTTTTCTGAGGAATTTGAAAAAAGATTTAGAGACTTATCTCAGAGGAGATAAGAAATGCAAGAAAAATTAATTCAAATTAGAAGAGGTTATTTTTTATTAAGATTTACTGAAAATTTAATAAAAAATTCTAAAGCTGCAAATATATACATTTTAGAAGAAATGTTAAAATTTAAAGATCGGAAGAGCACACGTCTGAACTCCAGTCACCGAATACGAT
>CALJLT010000012.1 GCA_937982425.1 uncultured archaeon
ACCACCGAGATCTACACTCTTTCCCTACACGACGCTCTTCCGATCTTATGATGAATTAAAAGGAGAAATTAAAAAAAGATTAAAATGAAAATTTATTTAGTTAGACACGCACAAAAAGAAGGAGAGGGAGAAAATCCAAATTTAACTAGAAAAGGAATTAAGCAGGCAAAATTTTTATCAAGAAGGTTAAAAAAAATTAAATTTGAAGATTTTTATTCAAGTAATACAAATAGAACAATTCAAACGTCAGAAGTAGTTTCTAAGAAAATAAAAATGAAATTTAAAATAGAGCCCTCTCTTAATGAATATTTAAGTAGGGATATAAAAGAAAATAAATCAAAATGGAAAAAAGAAGAATTAAAAAGATACAATATGATGATCAATTTTCTAAATAATAAAACTAAAAATCCTTCTTCAGAAATAAATATTTTAATAATTGCTCATGGAATAGCGAACAGACTCATTCTTTCACATTTTTTAAAAATTCCAATAGAAAAGACAATTCCTTTCAGACAAGACGAAACAAATATAAATATTTTAGAATACGCACCAGATTATAAAAATTGGAGATTGACGAAATTAAATGACAATTCACATTTACCGGAGAATTTAAAATGAAAAAAGTTTATATAATTCATGGTTGGGGATTGGATTCAAATATGCCTTGGATAAAGTGGCTAGAAAAAGAATTATCTCAAAGAGGTATTCAAGTTCAATCTTTTGATATGCCAAATACAGATGAACCAAAAATAGAAGAATGGGTAGGATATTTAAGAGAAAATGTTTCTAAAGTTGACGAACATACGTACTTCGTTGGGCATAGTATAGGTTGTCAAACAATAATGAGATTTTTAGAAAAAGAACCTAAGCATCTTAAAGTAGGGGGATGTATTTTTGTTGCCCCTTGGATAAATTTAATTGGGCTAGGAAATGAAGAATTAAAAATAGCTCACCCGTGGCTAAATAAGAAAATTAATTTTGAAAGGATTTTAGATCACACAGGAAATATAATTTGCATTTTTTCATCAAATGATCATTTTATTTCAGAAAAAGAATGGAAGAAATTTGAAGAAGGATTGAATGCAAGAATAATCATAAAAAAAGGTAAAGGTCATTTTGAAGAAGAAAAAAGATTGGAGGAAATTTTACCCCATTTAAAATGAACATATCAACAAAAACTGCAATTACTTGGTGCCCAGGATGTTTTAATTTTCACATTTTAGGAGGATTCAAAAAATTTTTAGAGTCTGAAATAAAAAAAGGAAGAAAGAAAGAAGATTTTGCAATAGTTACTGGAATAGGGTGTAGCGGAAAAATTTTTGATTATGTAAATCTTAATGGACTAAATACGCTTCATGGAAGAGAAATCCCTTCGGCACTGGGAGTAAAAATTGGAAATCCTAATCTAGAAGTTTATTCTTTTGGAGGAGATGGAGGAACTTATTCTGAAGGAATTTCTCATTTAATTCATGCCGCAAGAGAAAATTATGATCTAACTTTTTTAGTCCATAACAATCAAGTTTTTGCTTTAACTGTGGGGCAACCAACCGCGGTAACTGAAAAAAGTTTTAGAGATAGAACAACTCCTTTTGGAGTTAAAGATTTCCCTCTTAATCCTATTAAATTAATGCTTTCTTCAAATGCAAGTTTTGTGGCAAGAGTTTTTGCAGATAAAAAACAGATCGAATGGATTTTAGCAGAAGCAAAAAAACATAAAGGGTTCAAATTCATAGAAATAATTCAACCCTGTATAATTTTTCATCCAGATAAAGGATACAAAGAAAAAACTTATTTTCTAAATAATAAAAATCACGATTCCTCTAATTTTGAAAAAGCTATGAAAAAAGCTGAAGAGTTTGATTATAACTCTTTAACTAAGATCCCTTTAGGAATTTTTTATAAAAAATCAAGGCAAACTTTTGTAGAAAAACACGATCGACTCAAAGATCTAATAAAGAAAAATAAATCTTGGAGAGAAATTTAAAAAAAAGATTTTCCCAGAAGAGTAAGAAAAGTTATTAAAATAGCTTCTCCGAGAACTCCAAAAAAAGCTGCCAAATAAAATTTCTTTTTTTCAAAACCTAAAATATATCCTCCTAAACTACCAATGTAAACTCCTGTTCCGGGAATCGGAATAAATATATAAATTGCCAATCCAAAAGTTCCATATTTATTAATGTAAGGATGAATTTTTTTATGAGTTCTTTCTAAAAGTTTAAAATAATGTCTTGAAATTTTTGATTTTTTAAGGGATTATCTAAAAGATGAAGTAAATTAAACAAAATAACCGCTAAGAGAAAACCCATAATAACTGTTAGGATAAACACCAAAAAAGGAGGAAGTCCAAATCCACTTATAGAAATTCCAAGAGGTAAATTCAATTCATTATTCAAAATTCCCAAAGGTATTCCAAATCTCATCTCAATTAAAGGCAACATCATTACAAATGCCAATAAGAATATTTTTTCAATCATAAATTGGATAATAAACTCAAACTTAAGAACTTTTTGATAATTCCCAAACTTCTAATTTTTCAAAAAATAATTTTTTTTCTTTTATTTTAATTTTTCTCAATCCTTTCCAATTTATACCTTTTGTTATAGATGAAATTAAAACATAAATCTTTCCATTTGGAAGAAGATAATTTTGAGATTTAGATAAAAATTCATTTAAAATTTCCGAACCCTGAATCCCCCCAGAAGTAATTAAACTTGATTCGGAATCTTCATTACAATCTTTTGGAAGATAGGGAGGATTAAAGAGAATAACATCATATTTCATTTTGACTTCAGAAAAAAGATTGGAAACCCAAACATTCAATTTTTTTTTCTTACAGAAATCAACTGCTTCAGGATTTATATCAACTCCTTCTAAATTTGCAAAACCTAATATTCTTAATCCATTTAAAATAAATCCAGAACCAACTCCAATTTCCAAAATTTTCAGGTTTTTATCTTTTAATTTTTCTTTCAAAGCTTCTAACATTAAATAAGAATCTTCTTCTGGTTCGTAAATCATTTTATCCAAATAAGCTATTAAAGAATTCTACAAGCGCGGATTTAAATAAAATCACGGAAGTTAATAATCCTAAAAGCACGACTAGAATTATTACCAAAACTATGGTTAAAGCCTTTCCTTGAGAAGATTCTTTTGGATTTGAACCATAACTCGAAACATTTTGAATAACTTTTTTTTCATTAATAGGAATATTTTCTTGTTTAGGAATTATTTTTTCCTTCTCCAATGGTTTTTCATAATTTTCTTTTTTAATTTCTTTAACTTGAGGCAAACTTTCTTCAATTTCCTCTTTTTTTACAAGTTTACCTTTAGCTAAATTTCTTTCAAAATCTCCTTGAGAAAGAGTATCTAAATAGATTTGTGCAGCTTTTTCTATTTCCATTTTATTATATCCTGCACGATAAAAACTCATCATAGCTTCTTTAAGATCTGATCCTCTATCTATTGCAGATTTCAGTCCTCCAACTATCTCACTATAAACTTCTAAATTTTCTTCAGAATCTATTTTTGGAACTGAAGTTATTTGAACTTTTTTGAGTTCTTCTCTATCCTCTTTTTTTATAAAAGCCATATTTATTTGTGTGAATTGAAGTTTAAATTTCTTGTTAAATTTTTAAAACTTGGCCATTTTTTACTAAATGGGAAGTTTTTCCTTCAATATATCCCCTTTCTTTAGCTAAATTCATGACGTCTTTTTCTTGTTCCAAAGAACCATGAGCGGGAATTATGTGTTTAGGCTTTATTAAATTTAATAGTTTTTCTTTGTCTAACTTACCCCCGTGGCCGTGCACATGAACATCTGTTTGCAAATTTACTCCCATTTTCTTTAATTTTTCATCTAATTTTTTTCTTGCTTCAATATTAACTTCAGTAGGAATAACTGAAGAAGAAATTATTAAATTATCCCCATGTTTAAACCTAAAATGTGTTTTTCCTTTCGAAATTCTATCCAAAATAGAATCTTCTTCTCCCTGATGTCCAGTACAAACAACAACATATTTGTCTCTTTCTTGTTCTAGTTTTTTTAAAAAAGAATTAACTTGACGACTATATTTAATTATTTTTATTTTATCTTTAAACGGGCATTTTCCTATATCAATTGCACATCCAACATATTTAGCCATACTTCTTCCTAAAAAAACTATCTCTCTTTTTGTTCTTGAAGCAAGTTCAACTATACTCGTTAATCTCTCTATTTGAGAGGAAAAAGTAGTTAAAAATAAAGCACGATTTTTTAAATTAATTTTTGAAAAAGCATTTTCCAGCATTTTTTTTGCTTCTCTTTCTCCCCCTTGAGGCTCTTCTCTAGAAGCATAAAGCGCATTCATAATACAAACCTTAACCCCAATTTCTCCTATTTCTTTAAGTCTTGAATAATTTGGGGGGTTTTCTATTATTGGATTGTCATCAAATTTAAAGTCAAGAGTGTAAAAGAAGATTCCTTCTTTTGTATGAACAGCAATGAAACTGCAATCTAAAGTAGAGTGAGTAGTATGAATAAATTCAACTTTAAATTCGGGATTCTTTGATCCAGGAACTGAAACAACAGAATTGGGTTTGATAGTGTTTATTTTATTGTTCACAACTACTCTAGCATCTTCAATTAAACTTTCAAGAACTTTTATAGTAAAAGGTGTTCCAAAAATTTCTGCATTCGGGTATCTTTCAATTAAATAAGGCAACCCCCCTACGTGATCTAAATGAGCATGTGAGATAAAAATAGCTTTAACCTTCTTTCTCCATCCGAGTTCATCTAAAATACGTTCGTCAGGTATACCTCCAACTCTTCTTAATCCTGCACGAGTATAATGTATTTCATTTTCTCCTTGTAATTCTATAACTCCCGGAAGATAAAAACCACAATCGATTAAAATAACATCTTCGCCAACTTTAATTGCAGTCATATTTTTTCCAACCTCTTCATACCCCCCAACACAACAAATTTCCATACTTAAATTAAAAATAAAAGATAGTTTAAAATGTTTTCTAACAGCAATCCACTAAAAAATTAAGCAAATAACCAATTATAGCTATAGATATTATGACTGTTAAAAATAGAATTCTTATTAATTTTTTATCTAAAATTATTCTCAGTTTTCTTCCCGTTGAAAAATTAATCGCAATAACAGCCATTAAAAAACTAAGGGCGGTTCCCAAAGGAACTCCTTTTTCAAATAATCCCACTGCAATTGGAACAAGCGCATATCCATCTCCCTTAAATGGAATTCCAATTAATATCGCAATTAAAACTCCGAAATATCCCATAAAAGAAATTATATTTTCAACGCTAGATTCCGGCAATCTTGATTGAATTATCATATAAATACTAAAACCAATTGTAATAAATAAAAACATTTTTTTTAAAATCTTAGTGGTCTCTTTAAATCCAATTATTGCTCTTTCTTTAATAGAATAATTTTTCGAAAGCTCTAAATCCGTTTTTTTAAGTTTTTTACTTATATATTTATCATAACCTCTTTTAGAAAAAAATACTCCTGAAAATACTCCAATTAAAATTCCAGAAAAGACATATATTCCGGTAATCTTCCAGCCAAAGAAAAACAGCATAAGAATTACAACATACTCATTAATTATAGCAGACGAGATTAAAAAAGAAATGGCTATTCTAGAAGGGATACCCGATTCTAATAAATTAAAAAAGAATTTAATTGAATATTTAGATGAAAAGGGAGATATTGCCCCGTAAACTGAAGCCCGGATTTGACCTTCAAAACCCTTACTTTGAAAAAGCTTTTCCTTAATTTTTTGTTGAGAGACATATGTTTTAAAAAAATTTATTATAAAACCAGTCAACGAAAGAATTACAAATATCTTTAAAAGCTGAAATAAAATCAGTTTCATCTCTTCTAACATTTATCTAATTAATAAGTTAAAATTATAAACTTATCCCTCTTAAAAATTTTATGAAATCCCTCATACCCTCTCATAAAGAAAACAAAAGATACCTATTAATTGAAGGAAAAAATTTAAAAAAAGAAATTCCTTTTATGATAAAAGAATTTGTTGGTATTTTAGGATTAAGTGAAGCAGACCCCCATTTTATAGATGAAAAAAATAATCTAGTTATATTAAGTATAAATAGAAAATCTCTCGAAAAAGTAAGAGCTGCTTTCGCTTTATCAAAAAACGAAATAAAAATAATAAAGGTTTCTGGAACCTTAAAATCCCTAAGAAAATGAAACACATAGATTTTAGAGATCAAATAAAAAGGAATAAGATAAAATCTTCATTTTTAGTTTTATCTATAGGAATTATTTTAATTCTTATGGGGTATGTAATTTCCTTCGCTTTTTCAGGAGAGTATTTTTTTATCATAATGATTATTGCAATAATTTTTTCTCTGAGTTACACTTTAGTAAGTTATTATAAATCAGATAAGATAGCAATAAAATCAGTTGGGGCCAGAGAAGCAAAGAGAGCAGATTACCCTGATTATCATAGACTTGTAGAGGGATTAACTGTGGCTTCAGGTTTGCCAATGCCTAAATTATATATAATGGATTCTAATCAAATAAATGCTTTTGCAACAGGAAGAAATCCAAAAAATTCAGCGATATGTGTAACTACCGGAGCTCTTCAAAAATTAGATAGAAGAGAATTAGAAGGAGTTCTAGCTCATGAATTAGGGCATATAGGAAACTACGACATAAGATTCATAACTTTAGTTACGGTTATGGTGGGGATGATAGCCATAATTTCAGAAATATTTCTAAGAAGTTTATGGTTTAAAGGAAGAGATAATGATAAATCTGGAGCAATTTTTATTATTATAGGAATAATTCTTGCAATTTTAGCTCCGATAATTGTTTCTTTAGTTCAATTTTCCATATCTAGAAAAAGAGAGTATTCTGCTGATGCAACTGCAGTGAAATTCACAAGAAATCCTCAGGGTTTAATAGGAGCATTAGAAAAAATAAAAAATGAACACGCCCCTAGAGAAAATAAAGTTTCAAAAGCAATAGCTCCTCTATTTTTTGCAAATCCTTTAAAAAATTTGGCATCGACGCATCCTCCTTTAGATAAAAGAATTGAAACTTTAAGAAAGATGTAGTTCATTACTTTTAAAAACTCTAATTATTTTTATAATTAATGGGGTTATTAAGAGGAGGTTTAGCGGTAATTTTTTCAATAGCATTTTTCTTAACACTTTTATTTTCTAATTTATTTTTAACTCTTTCTTGGTCTTTAGAATATCCTGTAGTAAAGGATTCCTTGCATGATTTTGCAGAGGACTACATAGAATCTTTTGGCATAGGAGAAATTTTAGAAAAAGATTATTCTTTGATTAAAGAT
This sequence comes from uncultured archaeon, assembly GCA_937982425.1. Classification (GTDB taxonomy): domain Archaea; phylum Nanobdellota; class Nanobdellia; order Pacearchaeales; family GW2011-AR1; genus GW2011-AR1. The sequence continues at coordinate 7,333 of CALJLT010000012.1, forward strand.
ACTTGTAAATATCAAGAAAAATATGCTTTTTATGAACAAGATTTTTCATTTGAAATACCTTGCGAAATTGTAGCCAACGGATTAAATGAAACTATCTCTTATGGTATAGATTCTTTAATAGAAAATGTTTACTATAAGGAATACAACTGCTCTTTTTGGAATTGCGTTAAAAATTCAGATGTACCTTTAGTTTTAGTTTCTGAAAAAGCTAGATTGTACTGGCAAGATTTATTTAAATGGGGAATTTTCGCTTCTATGTTTTTATTCATCTTAATTTTTATTCTAATGACTTCTAAAGGTTCAGCTTTTATAACACTAGGAATTTTATCAATAGTATCGGCTTTACCATTTAAAAAATTAAATTGGGTTTCCGGAGTTCTTCCAGCGCAAATAAATGAATTTTTAACCATCTTTACCTCTCGTTCAAATAATGTATTTTTAATTGTCTTAATAATAGGAATTATCTTATTATTTATCGGAATTTCTTTGAACTTGTTTAGCATAGGAAGACATTTATCAGATTTACTCCAAAAAATATTTTCTTTTTCAAAAAAAGAAGACAAAGAAATCACAAAGGAAGAAGTAAAAGATTTAGTAAAAGAAGAAATAAAAAAACAAAAAAAAGATATTCCTAAAAAAAAGAGTAAATAAAATTTATTTTTTAGTTTTTATTTTTAAGAAATATTCCCACAAGTCTTTAGTAATAAATTCGGAAAGAGTATTTGAATCAATTTTACCATAGTATTTTATTTCATCTTCCATAAAGTGAAGAAGAGCATATTTTTTCCTAAGTGTTTCGGATTGAGGATCTCCAGAAAAATTTAAAATTTCTTCTTTTAGTTCAACATAGGAAAGAGCTAAATCCCATAAATCTCCCATAAAAAGGAAAAAATTCCAAAGTTTAAAAACTATATGAAAATTACTTACTTCTCTCTCTTTTCAACTTACGTTTATGTTTTTCTTTTCTAAGCTTTTTTCTTTGCCATTTCCATCTCATCTGGCCTTTCTTTTTCCATCTTCTAGAACTTCTCTTCATAAGGATTTCAATCTAAATTTATTTTTAAAGCTTTCGGGTATAAAATTACCTAAACCGAGTAACTTCGACTTTTTTACAATATTTTTCTATAGGGCATTTAGAACAGAAAGGAGAAACGGGAACGCAAGTTTCCCTTCCAAATTGAACGAATATTGAATTAAAATCCCCCCAATATTTTTTAGGAATTATTTTAATAAGCTCTTTTTCAGTTTGTTCTGCTAGTTTAGTTTTTACCCAACCCAATCTATTAGGAATTCTATGACAATGAGTATCAACAGGAATTACATCTTTTCCATAGGCAAAATTCAAAACAATATTTGCAGTTTTTGGTCCAATATGTTTTATTGAAATCAATTCCTCATAAGTTGAAGGAACTCTCCCATTAAATCTTTCCAATATTTCTTTTGAAACAGATTTTAAAACTTCAGCTTTTTTGTTAAAATGGCCTGATTTAAAAATTATTTTTTTCAAAGAAGACATAGGGATTTTTATTATTTTTTCAGGAGTATTAGCAATTTTAAATAAATTTTCAGATATAACTTCAGTAACTTCATCTTTTGCTCTAAGAGAAAGTAAGCAAGAAATTAAAATTTCAAAAGCCTGCGCATTACCTTTCATATTATTCAAGGTAGTTCTAGAAGTAGGATATTTTTTTTGAAGAATTCTCATAACTTTATCTATTTCCATTTAAACACACCTTGTGCAAAAACTAACTTTATTTTTTGTTAAAATATTTATAGCTTCCTTCAAAGATTTTCCGCCTAAAAAACATGCGATTATTTTTTCCTTGTAAGGATGATTTGAAATTATTTCCGCAGTTTTTTCAGGTTCACTCATGGCTTGAGGAGTTAAAACAACTAAAATTGAATCATAATTTCCTTTAAGGTTATTTAATGCTCTTTGGTAATCTATTGCTTTGGCAGTTCCAAGAATATCCCTTGGACCGTATATTTCAAAATTGTTTATTTCTAAAATATCTGAAAGTAAAGCCCCCGCCCCTCCAGCATTAGTTATAATTGCAACTTTATCCCCTTTAATAAGAGGAAGTAAATTATCGTTATTCAATCCAAATGCTCTTAAGAGAAGATTAGATTCTTTTATTCTTGCTTGCGTAAATGCTCCAGAATATATTGCAGACTCAGTTCCTAAACTTCCAGTATGGGAAAGAGTGGCTTTAAGTCCTTTTTCTGTCTTTCCAGATTTGACGACTATTATTTCTTTTTTAGAATTTTTACAGGCCTGAATAAACTCTTTTCCTTTTTTTAAACTTTCAATGTAACATACAATTTTTTTTACCTTTTTATCTTTGCTAAAATATTCTATGAAATCTGAAAAATCTAAATCTATTCTATTTCCAAAAGAAATAAATCCTCTTAATTTAATTTCTAAATCCAAAACATAACTTAGAAGTGCCCCACTTTGACTTAAAAAAACTGTATTTCCTTTTTGAACTTTTTGCATTGAAAATGTCAAATCAATATTTTTTTTAGGATTTATTATTCCAAAGCAATTAGGACCAAGAATATTTAACTTATATTTATCTTTAATTTTTGTAACTTTTTCTTCAAGTTTGTAATTTCCAATTTCTGAAAAACCTGCAGATAAAATTATTATATTTTTTATCCTTTTTTTATTACATTCTTCTAATATTTTTGGCACAGCTTTTGCAGGAATTGCTATTACGGCAAGATCTATTTTTTTAGGATAATCTAATACGCTTTTGTAAGCTTTTTTTTCAAGAATTTTTTCTTCGTGATTATTTATTGGAATGAGAGTTCCCTTTAGATGAATCATCTTTTTCATAAGTGCGTTTCCAACTTTTCCTTCTTTATTAGAAGCGCCAATTATTGCGACAGACTTAGGATTAAAAAAAATTTCCAGACCCTCTTTCATTTTATTATAATATACTATCTAAAGGGGATTTTATCTTTGATAAATCTTTTGTTGAGACATGAGTGTATATTTCGGTTGTTTTGAGGTCTGAATGACCTAGTAATTTTTGAATGTGTCTGATGTCCGTTCCAGATTCTAATAAGTGTGTTGCAAAACTATACCTTAGCATGTGGAGTTCTTAGTTCTAACGGACAAATAGTTTTGCTTCGCAAAAATAGAAAAACTTCTTTTACCCGACCAACGAGAAAACCAACGAAATTAAAATTTCGCATAACAAAGGGTAAAAGGTTTCACTTCGTTACACCCAAATTTTTCATTTACTTTGAGGGGTTCTTAGTCCTTCGGACAATTTGTCGGCTTCGCCGAAAATATTTTAAACCTTGTCTTACCTAATTCTTTATGAGGAAAATAGTTTTAATTTTTGTCTTTATGATAGTTGTTCTATCTAATTCCTTTCTTGTTCAATCTGCAACATATCCTTTTCCAATAGTTGGAGGAGATTCAGTTATTGTAACTAATACTGATTCAAGTGAAGAAAAGGAACTCTGGAGCGAGAAACAACTTTGTAAATTTGTTAGAGGCTGTTTGGAAGAAGATTTTTGTTACCCTTTTGGATACATTAGGGATGAACAATATTGTGGGATTTATTATATTTCCTCTTTTGAAAAATTTGGTTTTATTAATCAATCAAAATCTGAAGAAAATTGCACATATGATTTTCAATGTAAGAGTAATTTTTGTTTTGAGGGTGAATGTGTAAGTTCAATAGAATCATTAACTCCCGGACTTAAAGAAAAAGTAGAAAATCTTGGATTAACTATCAATGAAATAGAAAAAGAAAATAGTTTCTCAAATGAGGATTCCTTTAATGAAACTCCTTTGATAGAGTCTGAAGATACAACAAACAAAGTTCCAAAGAAAACGAATTGGATTAAAAAGTTGTGGAGTAATATTTTTAATTAATAAAAATGCCAAAAAAGAAAAATTCAATAGTAAAAAAACAAGGACCAAAAACTTCAAAAGGACAAGCAAGAAAAGCTTTGTTTAGTGATGGACGAAGAAGAGAATCAAAGAAACTTTGGTAAAGTTTCTTCTTTTCTCAAAACAACCAAAATAAGAACCCCTCATTTTCTTTTTTAGAAAAAAAGAAACAAAAAAGGGCAGGCTTTTTTCTCTAATTATTTGGTCGTCGGCAAACTTCCATCCTCCTCCCCCACCCTAAAAGAAACCAAAACATTTAAATAATCTACATTTGTATACAATTG
>CALJLT010000013.1 GCA_937982425.1 uncultured archaeon
GATCGTATTCGGTGACTGGAGTTCAGACGTGTGCTCTTCCGATCTTTCAAAATTAAATGGAAAGAGTTATTTTAACTGAAACTAATTTTAGTCGATTAAAAGAATTTGTTAAAAAAAATAAGGGAAAAGAGATTGTCTTTAGTTCAAATGATGATGACTTAAATAGAAAAGTTTTAGAAAAATTAGAAGTAAATTTTATTCTTATTAAACTTGAAAACAGGAAAGATTACCTGAAACAGAGAAATTCTGGGCTTAATGAAGTTATGGTTACAATTGCTAAGAAAAAGAATATAGGAATTGGAATTGACTTTGACGAGTTGAAAGAATCTAAAGATAAAGAAAAAATTCTTTCAAGGATAAGGCAAAATATTTCATTATGTAAAAGAGTCAAAGTTAGAATGAAATTTTTTTCAGAAAATGAACAGGATGCTTATTTCCTAAAATCTCTTGGGTTAGTTTTAGGTATGCCTACTTGGATGGTTAAAGAAGTTTACTATTGAGTGCATCCCCAATCGGTTTGCCAAACCTTAAATTGATCTCCTGAAGAAATATTTCCGTCAGTAACATTTAATCTTATGTAATAGAAATTATTAGCTGTGTAGCTGTATTCTCTTATTTTCAAACATCTTGTTTCAGAACCAGAATAAAATTTTACAAAATAATTTTCCTGAATTGAAATTCCTGAACCCAAATTCCCTGAAGAAAAGTATTCTACACTTCCTAAATTTGGAGCCCATGTTTGAGAAACTGTTGCTGTTGAAGATCCAGAAGAAGTTCCTCCTACTAAGGGAATTTCAGCTATACATTGACCGCCTAAGCAAACTTCTCCTGACTCACAATCACTATGTTCAAGACATTCTGGGCTACAAAGAGCTCCTTGGGGAGTGGTTTCGCATTCTTGATTAGGGGGACAAGTCTCGTAAAATTGTTCTGTATCTGTATAATTACATATAGAATTAGTATTACAATACCAAGTTCTATTTGTTTGCCACCTTTGATTTGTGTTCTTACAAAAAAGATCTCCTATTATCTCACTACTTGGGCAATCGGAATTTGAAGCACATTCTTTATTTTCTAAAACGCACTCTCCATTTGAACAAATTTTATTATCTTCACAAGTTTGATATACTTGAAGTTCTGAATAAGAATTACATTTTAAAAGATTATTACATTCCCAAATTGTTTTATAAGCGTAAACTTTTTTTGGGTCATTAGGAGAGGGGTAACATCCCTTCGTACCCATTATCCATTCATCTTCTCCACATTGTGACGCAACACTACATTTTGCTCCTTGCCCGACGCCATTAGTATTTGAACTTGAAGCTCCTGGGCTATTTTCTGCAAGACCTTTTATTGTATCTGTGATTCTTCCTATTTGAGTTGTAGAATCTGGAAGAAGGATTATTGGGGCAACAGACACTTCATAAACTTCGTATATATTCAAATCTGGCCTTGTACTTAAATCTAAAACAAAAGTTCTTTCGGCCAATTCTAAAAATTCTGAAACTTCCATATCAAAAACTTCTGATGAATCCTTGTCTCTAACGATTAATTTTATTCCTGCTAAGTTTCCTTCTCCCACTTCTCTTAAAACTCTTACTGAAGTTTTATTTCCCTCATAATCCATATTTACAGATTTAATCTTTAGATTTATAGTTAACTTATCCAAGGAAATTTTTTTTGTTTGAGAAAAAATAGTTCCATTCAAAACCGCCCAAATTCCGGCAATTGCGATTAGAATTAAAAGAATAATGATTATTGTAGTAACTACTTCAGACAAACCTCTTTTATTCATGTTTCAAGAAGTATTTTTTTGTTTATAATTATTTTGATTTAAAACAAAGCTTTTTAATTGCTTGAAACTATTTTATTTAATGGAAAAGATTATAGAATCTTTGAGTCCAAACGAAAGGAAAATCTTACCTTATTTGGAGGACAATTTGATTGATATTTGTAAAAAATCTAATTTAGATAAAGTGGCGGTTCTTAGAGCATTAGAATATCTTCAAAACAAGAAATTAATTGAAATTGAAAGTGAAAAAAAGAAGATAATAAACATAGGATTAAATGGCGCTCTTTACAAAAAGAAGGGTCTTCCAGAAAGAAGATTATTAAGTGTTCTTGATCAGAGAAGAATTTTGTCTTTAAATGAAGCTCAAAAAGAAGCCGAATTAAACGATGATGAATTCAAAGTTTCAATAGGTGTTTTAAAAAAGAAGGCACTTATTGATTTAAAGAATGGGAAGATTGTTTTAAATTCCAATAAAGAGGAAATTACTAAAAAAAGTTTGGAAGAAATTTTCTTGGATACACTTCCTAGGGAAATGGAAAATTTGAAACCCGAAGAGAATTTTGCACTTAATGAATTGAAAAAAAGAAGAGGGATTATTGAAATTGAGGAAGAAAAAAAGATAGCCATTAAAATTAACGAACTTGGGAAAAAAATTATGAATTCCAAGGAATTAAGTAAAGATTTAATTGAACAAATAACCCCGGATTTATTGAAATCTGAAAAAAATTGGAAGGGTAAAAAATTTAGAAGGTATGATGTTTCGTTTTCAGTTCCAAAAATTTATGGTGGAAAAAGGCATTTTGTTAATTCATCTATAGATTATGCTCGTAAAATATGGACAGAAATGGGTTTTGAAGAAATGAAAGGGAATTATATTCAAAGTAGTTTTTGGAATTTCGATTCTCTATTTACAGCCCAAGATCATCCAGTTAGAGAAATGCAAGATACTTTTTTTATAGATAGAAAAATTGAAAATTCGAATAAAAAATTGATTGAAGAAATAAAAAAAGCCCATGAAAAAGGAGTTGATAAAAGTAAAGGATGGAAATATGAATGGAATTTGGAACTTTCTAAAAAACTTTGTTTAAGGACACACACAACAGTTTTGTCTGCACAAACACTTTCTAATCTTAAAAAAGAGGATTTGCCTAAAAAGTTCTTCGCGATAGGAAAATGTTTTAGAAACGAAACAGTTGATTGGAGTCATGGTTTTGAGTTTAATCAAACAGAAGGAATTGTTATAGATAAAAATGCAACTTTTCAGCATTTAATTGGATACTTAAAAGAATTCTATAAGAAAATGGGATTTGATAATATAAGAATCAGGCCGGCATATTTCCCTTACACAGAACCTTCTTTGGAAATTGATGCTTGGCATTCTGAAAAAAAAGTTTGGTTGGAATTGGGGGGAGCAGGAATATTTAGGCCCGAAGTTGTGATTCCTCTTTTTGGAGAATATATTCCAGTTTTAGCTTGGGGGCCTGGATTTGACAGGATATTAATGGATTATTATCAAATAAAGGATCTTAGAGAATTATATAAAAATAATATTTCCCAACTTAGAGAAATAAAAACTTGGATGAAAAATTAAAATGAAAAAAGATTGCGTATTTTGTCAAATAATAGAAAATAAAATTCCTAGTTATAAAATCTTAGAGGACCCGGACCACCTTGCTATTTTAGATATTTTTCCAAATACCGAGGGGCACACTTTAATAATAACAAAAGGACATTACGAAACTATTTTTGAAATTCCCGAGGAGGTTTTAGCTAAAACTAATTTATTTGTTAAAAAAGTTTCAAACTTATTAAAGAAAAAACTAAAAATAGATGGATTGAATATTTTCAATTCAAATGGGAAAATTGCTCAGCAAGAAATTCCTCATTATCACATTCATTTAATTCCGAGGTATAAGGATGAAAAATTTAATATTGTTTTTGAAAATAAAACTAAAGAAAAAAACTTTGGAGAAATTTTAAAAAAATTAAAAGAATAAAATGGCAAGCGTAAAATTTGATAGAAAAATCTTTGAAAAAGAAATAGGAAAATTAAATGAAGAATTGAAAAATAAGATTGCTTTATTTGGAACAACAATTGAAAGTTTAAATGAAAAAGAAATTGAATTGGATGTTACCCCAAATAGACCAGATTTACTTAGTTATCATGGTTTTAGAAGAAGTTTTTTAAGTTTTTTAGGTAAAAAAACAGGATTAAAAAGTTATGCATTAAATAAACCTGAAAAAAATTACGAAATTATTGTTTCATCTTCGGTTAAAGAAGTGCGACCTTACACTGTTTGTGCAATAGTTAAAAATTTAGAATTTGACGATAATAAAATAAAAGAGATTATAGATTTGCAAGAAAAAATTCATGCTACACTTGGAAGAAAAAGAAAGAAATTGGCTATTGGAATTTATCCTTTAGATAAGATAAATCTTCCAATAACTTACGAAGCAAGAGAGCCAGATAAAATAAAATTTATTCCATTGGAATCAGATAAAGAAATGTCTGGATTGCAAATTTTACAAAATCATGAATCTGGAAAAGCATACTCTCATCTTTTAGCAGGTAAGATTAAATTTCCTGTTTTCATTGATAAAGAAAATAAAATTCTATCTATGCCCCCGATAATAAATTCTGAAGAAACTGGAAGAGTTACTTCAAAAACAAAAGAGGTTTTTATAGAGTGTTCTGGTTTTGATTTGAATTTACTTGAAAAATGTTTAGATATAATCGTTTCTATTTTTGGAGAAATGGGAGGAAAAATTTATCAAATGAAAGTGGGGGGAAAAGTTTATCCGAATATGAAAATAGATGAAAATCCTATTTCTCTGGAAAGGGTAAATAAATTATTAGGATTAAATTTAAAAGAAAAAGAAATTAAAGATTTGTTAGAAAAAATGGGGCACTCTTATGAAAAAGGCATAGTTAAGACCCCATCTTGGAGAACAGATATTCTTCATGAAGTTGATTTTATCGAAGACATTGCAATAGCATATGGATATGACAAATTTGAGTATAAGATTCCAGAAATTTCTACAATTGGAAAAGAAAATTCTGAAGAGATTATAAAAAGGAAAATTTCGGAAATTTTAATTGGATTAAAATTAATTGAAACATCAAATTATCATTTGACGAAAAAAGAGGATCAATTTGTTAAGATGGGAATTAATGAAAAACAGGAAAAGAATTTTTTGGAAGTTGAAAATTCTAAAACTGAATTTAATTTATTAAGAAAAGATTTGACACATTATTTATTAAAGATTTTTTCAGAGAATATTGATAATGAATATCCTCAAAAAATATTCGAAATTGGAAGAATCTTTAAATTAAATTCTCAAGAAAACATTGAAGAAATAGAAAAATTGAGTATTGGATGTGCTCCTGGGAACTTTACAGAAGTAAAACAAATATTGGATTATTTATTCAAAAATTTAGGATTAGAAATAAATGTAAAAGAACAAGAAAAAGCTGAAAGTTTCTTTATAGAAGGGAGATGTGCAAATATTATTTTTGAAAATAAAATAATAGGATATCTTGGAGAAATTCATCCTAAAATATTAAGGAATTGGAAAATAAAAATGCCAGTTAGTTTGTTAGAAATTGATTTAAGTGAAATTTTTAAAAAATTTAATTAATTTTTTCTTCTAGCTTTTCCAATTAAATAAAAAGTTAATTCTAAAATTAAAGAAAGTAAGATTAATGAACCAGATAAAATAGCTATTAGTCCAAAGAAAATATAAACAGATTCGATAGAAATCAAAAGATAAGCAGAGTACGAAAGAATAAAAATAACTACTGAAGTGAAAAGTAACTTTGCAGTTTTCATTTTTTTCTTTTCTATTACTTTTTCAAAATTTTTAGTAGGAGATTTCTTAATGGGCTTCTTTTTAGAAACTTTTTTCTTAACCACCTTCTTTTTTACCATGGTAGAACATATATTTTAAAGTATATAAATATTTCCTTAAAGTTTATTCCAAATTTCAGTACTTTTTTTAGTTTTGGAATTAGTTAAGTTTTTTCATCTGTGGATTTCCAATCTTTGTGAATGGCATAGTTTGTTATTGATTTCATATTTGAAACTGCCCCACTAAACCAAGAAAAATAAAGCTTTCCTGCGTTCTTCCATCCGTCAAAAGTTTTGAAATCTAAATCTTTTCCTTTTATTGCAAGGTTTATGGTTACGTAACCGAAGATAAGTAAACCTATTATTGCAATTGCAAATAATTTATGTTTCATTCTTTTAAATTCAACTAAAAGCCATATGACTATAACTAAAGTGGCTATTATAAAAAAAGTTACACCAAATGCCATTTTTTAATAAAGATAAATGAATATAAAAAGTTTTGGGGAAGATTTATAAAAAAAATAGGGTTGATTTTATTATAGCCCCATAGTACAGCGGTCAAGTATACAAGCCTCTGGAGCTTGTGACCCCGGTTCGAATCCGGGTGGGGCTATCCGAAATCTTTTTTAATGTCTATTTTGATTTATATTTATGGTAAAAGAAAAAAAACTTATGGGAATTAAAGAAACATTATTACAAGTTGGATTAAGAATTGCAAAAAGAGGAGAAGGTGCGCTGTTTGTGGTTGGAAAAGTGGATTATGATGCATTAGTGAATCAGACGGTTCCTCCTTTCAAAATTAATGAAAATCCTAAATTGTTAGAATCTCTTGCTTTAATGGATGGAGCAGTTATAATAGATAAGCAGGGTTTTTTGAGAGCTTATGGTGCAAGAATAAAAGTTACTAAAACTCTAAAAAATTTTGGAACGAGACATAGTGCTGCAATTAGTGCTTCAGTTAAGGGAAATTTAGTTGTTATTGTTTCTGAAGAAGATAAGAAGGTGAAAGTTTTAAGAGACGGAAAAATGATTATGCAAATTGATGCTTTGCAAAAAGATGTTGAAAAACAAATTCCGACAGCAGTTAGAATGCTTGAAAGTGTGGGAGTTGGAACGATTGGAACGATTGGAACGAGCTTGTTAGTTCCTACATTAGGAATTGCTTTAATTCCAGGAGTAATTGTTTTTGGATCTGCTTATTATTTGGGAAAGAAATTTGATATTTTTGAAAAGTTAAAAAAATCTTTAAAATAAAATTATAATTTTATTCTGAAATCTTTGGCTTCTTTTAATTTTTGATTGTGTTGATCCATTTTTCCGCTATTTAAACATTTAAAACAAGTGTGGAAAGATCCGTCTTTTCCCTTTACTCTTCTTATTCCTTTACAGTCTCTACAAATTTCTTCCATCATTTATTTAAGTTTGATTAGGTTTTAAAGATTGTTGTTTTGAAAAGATTAGAAATCTTTTTAACCGATAAAGGGGTTAGATATTTGTGCCCCGATAGTATAGAGGCCAAGTATACCACCCTCTCAAAAAACTGAAGAGGTGATCTCACCCTTGATGAAAGGGTTTAGGTCTAGCATCTCAATGCTACCTTTTTGGAGAACGGTGGTGACCCGAGTTCGAATCTCGGTCGGGGCGTTTTAATTGATTTGATTCTTCCCTGTTGATAGAGAATACCACCAAGGACTTTTATTCTCAAGAACTTCACCTGTATCTGAATCTAATTCAACATATACTTTTGCATTTGATTTAAATAAGCCAAGAATTCTAACTTGCTTTTCTCCTTCAGCACGATATCTCACACTCATATTAGTTCCATTTCCAACTTCTTTTAAAGTTAGATTAAATCCATTCATCATTAATCTTTGTCTTGCAGTTTCAGAAGCAACTTCTGGAAGAAGCTTTAATTCTTTTTGTTCACCATTTGACATGTTTACCCTTAATCTGTTGTTTTCTTGAACTTTTACTTTGTTTTCTTGACCTTTATTATTTTTAAAAGTGTATTCCTGCTTTTGATTTTGCACTCTCAATTGAGTTGCATTTTCTTGGCCTTGTTGATTAGAATTTGAATAGTTACTTTGAACTTGGCCTATTTGATTAGAATTTGTATTGTTGTTTGCTAAAGTCATTCCAGTCACCACCAAAAATAAGAACAAGGATAAAAATAAAAGTGTGGTCTCTTTTTTCATTAATTCTCAAGGATAAAGAGGTTTATATTGCTTTCCATATTATTCTTAAATCTTTAATTTCTAATTCCATCAAAATATATTTTTAACAACAATTATATTTATATACCCCTTAGAATTATGTTCATTATGAAAACAATTTATGGTTTGGCTTTGGGAATCGGACTTGCAGTTTCTCCTGCGTTCTACGGTTGTTCTGGATGCAAAAAGAATTCTACTCCAGAAGCTCCAGCTAAAGAAATTGTAGCTCCAGTTAAGGAAGCAACTATTCCTAAAAAAATGTATGTTGTTCAAAAAGGAGATTACCTTTCTAAGATTGCATTTAATAATGGTCACAGAGGAAAAGATTTGTACAAAAATGTTTTGCTAATCCAAAACTTGACTTGGGGACCTGGAGAAATATATAGAAGAGATACTCATAAAGTTGAAGATGGAGTTTTGGTTCCTGGAAAGGACGGACTTGCAGATTTGATTTATCCTGGTGAAGAAATTAGATTACAATAGTTCTTTTAATAACCTTAATAAATAATAAATTCTAATTTATTTTATGGATTACAAAAAGGGGTTGACAAATTCTGAGGCTAAAAAGTTATTTGAAAAACACGGACCTAATGAAATTAAGGATATTGGGAAAATTTCTTGGTTTAAAATTCTATTGAGACAAATTCATGGGAATTTGATTATTTATCTTCTTCTTTTTGCCATGGCTGCTTCTTTTTTTGTTGGAAAATCTATTACTGGTTATACTATCTTAGCAATAATAATAATAATTGTTTCTACCGGATTTATGCAAGAATTTAAAGCTGAAAAAGCAATAGAATCTCTAAAAAAATTAGTTATGCCTGTTTCAATTGTGATAAGAGAAGGTGTGGAAGTTGAAGTTAATTCAAACAATATTGTTCCTGGAGATATTATTATTTTAAGAACTGGGGAAAGAATTCCTGCTGATTGTGTGATCTTAAATCAAAAAGATTTGCTTGTGAATGAATCTATTCTAACTGGAGAATCAAGAGAAGTTAAAAAATCAGTTGTAAAAGATGAATTAAACCCTTTGGATGAAAATCTTCTTTTTGCTGGAACATTCATAATGAATGGAAAATGTATTGCTAAAGTTATTAATACAGGTATGAATACAAAATTTGGAAAAATTGCCAAAATGATTTCTTCAGCAGAAAAAGAATTACCTCTTCAAAAGAAAGTTAATAAAATTGCGAAATATATGGCAATGGTGGGAGTCTTCATGGCTGTGCTAACCGGCTTAGGTTTTTTATATTCGGTAGGTATCTCTAAAGATTTTTTAATTGAAGCACTCATTCTAATTATTGCAATATCAGTTTCTGCATTTCCTGAAGGTTTTCCAGTTGTTCTAACTGTTGCTTTATCTTCTGGTGCTTACAGGATGTCAAAACAAAATGCGGTTGTTAATAGAATGTCTATTATTGAAACGTTGGGAGAAACAACAGTGATTTGTTCAGATAAAACTGGAACTATAACTAAAGGAGAAATGACTGTAAGAAAAATATTTTTAGATGGAAGAAATTTAGAAGTTACCGGAGCGGGATATGAAGGTAATGGAAGTTTTTTAGAAGATGGAAAAGAGCTCAAATTAGAAAAAGAACCTATTCTTGAAGAACTTCTTAAAGTGGGGGTTATTTGTAATGATTCAAAAATTCAAAGAACTGGAGAAGATAAAATTTATTCAATTATAGGTTTGCCTACTGAAGCAGCCTTGCTTATTTTGGCTTCGAAGGCAGGAATTCACAAAGAAGATTTTTCTGCTGAGAGAAAAGAAGAATTAGTTTTTACTTCTGAAAGAAAAATGATGTCTGTTGTTTTAAAAAATAAAAAAGAGTATATTGTTTATTCCAAAGGAGCTTTAGAAATTTTATTAGATAAATGTAAATTTTTTAAAACTAGTAAAGGAATTTTTAGATTATTAGAAAAAGATAGAAAAAGAATATTAGAAGAATTTTCTAAAATGAATTCAAATTCATTAAGAACTTTAGGATTAGCTTACAAACCACTTAAAACAGTTGAAAAAGACAACATAGAAAAAGAATTGATTTTTTTAGGTTTAGTTGGAATGGAAGATCCTCCTCGTGAAGAAGTTACAAAAGCAATTCAAGATTGTAAAAGGGCCGGAATTTCTGTAAAAATGATTACGGGGGATAATAAAGAAACAGCTATATCTATTGCTAAACAAATTGGATTGGAAGAAGGAACAATAATTGAAGGGCATGAATTAGATTCTATGAGTGATGAAAAATTAATAAAAATTGTTAGGGGAGCTGTAGTTTTTGCCAGAGTTAGACCCGAACATAAATTAAGAATTGTTAAGGCTCTAAAGGAAAATGGAGAAATAGTTACTATGACTGGAGATGGAGTAAATGATTCTCCTGCACTTAAAGAAGCTCACATTGGTGTTGCTATGGGAAAGAATGGTACAGATGTTTCAAGAAGTGTGGCTGATTTGACTTTAAAGGATGATAATTTTGCAACAATAGTTTCCGCAATAAAAGAGGGTAGAACTATTTTTAATAACATTAGAAAATTTGCAACTTACCAGATTTCTTGTAATTATGCTGAATTGTTAATTTTATTTGTGGGGGTTGCTCTTGCTCCGATTCTCGGTTGGCCTGTTCCCTTGCTCTTAGCTTTGCATATTCTTTTTATGAATATTGTGACAGATAATCTGCCCGCCATAACTTTGAGTTTGAATAAATCTTCTCCAGATATAATGGAAGAAAGACCGAGAAAAAATGCACAAATATTTACTAAAAATCTATTTTATCTTCTTGCATTTAGCGGAACAGTTATGGCTTTATTGACTCTGGGCGTATTCTGGTTTACATTTAGTGTATTAGGTCAAAGTATTCCAGACGCAAGAACGACAACTCTTGTTACATTAATAATGGTAGAGATAGCAGGGGCATTTAATTTTAGAAGTTTTAGAAAAGGAGTTTTTAATAGATCTCTTTTAACAAATAAATATCTTCTAATTGCTTCGGGAATTTCTATTCTAGCAACTATCCTTATAGTTTATTCTCCTCTTAACAAAGTTTTCGGAACAGTTCCAATTCCATTAATAGATTGGATTTTCGCTTTAGTGTTTGCTCTCTTATTTATTGTCTTATTTGATATGTTAAAGAAAATAAATAATAAAAAGAATTTTGTGCATTTTGACTAATTTTAGATATTTTTTAAAACAATAATCCTTAAAAAGGGAGAGATATATTTTTTATTTATGTCTTTAGATCGTGAGTTAAGAAAAAATGAAAAATATTTTAGAGATAGACCTGTCTTTAACTTATCTTTAAGTTTAGAAGAATTTAAGGGACCTTACAAAAATTTAATTGAATTTAGAGTTTATGGTTCAAGAGTTCTTCAATTAAAAGCTCTTGAGGGGAATTTTCATGTTTTAGGTAATGGAGAAATCAGACCTGGATTTAAAGAAGGCTTGCATACTTATGAAGGAAAATTTGATTTGGGACTTTCTTCTCACAGAATAATTTTGAATTCTGGGCTCGAAGGAGACATTAGAGAGTTAGAAATAATTCCGGGTAAAAAATTTCCTTTTAAATTAGAAAAAGGATCTTCTTATCCTGTTTATACTTTAGGAGGGATTTATTCTAAAGCTAAGAAAAATACTTCAAAAGAAGAAAGGATAAGGGTTCTTTCAGCTTCCTTAGAAAGGTTAACTGGGTATGATTCTCATTCAGTAGTTAATAGTGAAAAAATAAGTGAAAATTCAAAATTAGAAATTTTAGAAAATAATTATAAGAGATTGATTTCAAATCAATGATTACATTAGAATTCTTGCATCTACAATAATTGCTTGATTTCCGTTTACCATAAGAGGATTTATGTCTAACTCTTTTATTTGAGGATGTTTTTCTATTAAATCTGAGACTTGCATTAGAAAAGATTCAATTGCTTCTCCTTCTTTTTTTAGAAGACCTTTAGTTGCTTTAACAGATTTTATTAAATGCTCCAATTCTTTTTTTTCTAAAGGAGGAACTCTAAAAGAAACATCTTTTTTTTCTTCTGTTTTTATTCCACCCGCTCCAAAAGCGATAACATGCCCAAAATCTTTTGTGTATTTTATTCCTACAAGAAATTCTTTTCCTTCAATTTTTCTTTGAATTAAAACCTCTGTGCATCCTTTTATTTTTTTTAGTTCTAGAAAATTTTTTAAGGCTTCAGTGTAATTTTTTATATTTAATCTTATTCCATTGAGATAATTTTTGTGAACGATTTTTTTGCCCGATATTTTCATAACAAATGGGTAACTTATTTTTATTAATGCTTTACTCAATTCGGATTTTTTTGAAACTCTAACCCTTGGAACAACATTAAATCCATTTTTTTCAAGAAAATCTTCTGCTTTAATTTCGCTTAAATATTTCATATTAGTTAAACAAAAGGTATTTATATAAATTTGTCGGATTTTGTTTTTGAGGGAAGTTTATTTTTCATTTTTGGGGGGGTCCAGATTTTTTGTTTCTTTTTTAGAAAAAAAGTTTTCAGAATTATTTTTTGTTTTAATTGTAAATGTTTTTTCGATTTCCTATTTTCACAACATTCAAAATTTTTATTGTTTTTTCAACATCCATTATAATACGATAATCTCCAACTCTTAATTTATATCCTTCCATATTTTCGAGATGTTTTAGATAACGAAAAGGTTCAATTTTACATTCTTGAAGTTTGTTCCAAATCCTCTCTTTATCTTTCTTTTCAAGCTTATTCAGAAAATTAATCGCTTTTTTATCAAATTTTAACTCATACATCTTTTTACAAACCAAGAATTTTCTTGGCTTCTGTTTCTGTATAGAACTCGCCACTTTTAATCCTTTCTCTTGCTTCCTTTATCTCAAGGATTGTTTTCTGACTTAGTTCTGGTTTTTTTTCACACATCTTCGCTAAATAGATAAGTTTCCTTACAAGCTCGTCGTAGCTCTCGCTCTTGTATTGTTTGAAAGTATCTAGCTGTTCCTTAGTTGCATTGTTTAACCTTATTGTTGTTTCCATATACAATTGTATACAAATGTAGATTATTTAAATGTTTTGGTTTCTTTTAGGGTGGGGGGGATGGTTGTTTCCGACGACCAAATAATTAGAGAAAAAAGCCTGCCCTTTTTTTGTTTCTTTTTTTCTAAAAAAGAAAATGAGGGGTTCTTATTTTTTATTAGAATAATATGTTTCAATTCTTTCTATGGTTGGCTTTATTCCTTTCAACAAATTTTTATGCCAAGGTTGAACTTCTGAATGAACTTTCAGTAATTTGCTTAATTCTTCTTCATTAAACTCTTTTACATACTCAAATAATATCTGCAAAAACCATTTTATTTTATTTTTTCTATTACTTCCTAGATGATTAATTTTGTTTGATTCTATATCTGAAAAAATTCTATGCAATGCTCTAAGTGATTCTCCAAATTTAATTCCTTCTTCTTTAGTTAAATTTGGATAAATCAATTTTAGATTATCATAAAATTTATGTAAATAATCTACTTCTTGAATTTCTTTAAGATTATTTATTGCCATACATAATCTTTCTACCCCAATCCCTCCAACACTTACGGTATTTTTTATTGGTTTAAGCCCAATAATATTTTTTGAAACTTCTGTTTCAGAAGAATAAACTGGTTCCCAAAGAAAATATTCTAAAGTTGCAATATCTAATAAGATTGGATTTTCCTGTGTTCCAATATTATAATTTATTTCATTTCTATATCCCCAAGGGGTTGGCATATGTAAATGAAGGGATAAAAAAGTATCTCTAGTAGAATCTGGAATTAAATTTTCCTTAGGAATACCTACTTTAATAAATTGTTCTTTAGTAAAAGTATCTTCAGGAACAACAAAATCAAAACAATATTTTCCTTCAGTGATTTCAGAGATTTTTCCTCCCCTATGGTAGGAAGGAAATATATTTTCTTTTTTTAATCCTAATTTTGTTAAAATATTTATTAATCTTTTTAATTGAAAAGAATGAACTTCCTTTACTTTTTCTTCTTTCAAAATAATTTGTCCAATAATGTCAGACATTTCAAATACAGAAAGGTATTTCCATAAATTCAAATTCTGCTTAATATTTTCTAATAAATCTTGTGGGCGGAGACAACTTTGTATTGTTGAAAAAATAAAATCATGGTCAAAATTTGTGTATCTACCAAATTCATTTAAAGTGTCATATTCTGCAAAACTCAAATTAAATGTTCCCGGGAATCCCTCATGTATTAAAGGACATCTTTTAATCTTTTTACATTTAGGATATTTCTTCTCTTCTTGAAGAAAATTTCTTAAATTTTCATAATTCATTTTAGTCATAATTAAAAGAATTATAAATCATATAAAAAGTTATCTTTCGGCGAAGCCGACAAATTGTCCGAAGGACTAAGAACCCCTCAAAGTAAATGAAAAATTTGGGTGAATCCTTTTACCCTTTGTTATGCGAAATTTTAATTTCGTTGGTTTTCTCTTCGGTTGGGTAAAAGAAGTTTTTCTCTGAGGGCAAAGCCCGAAGCTATCTGTCTGAAGGACGAGGGGGAGTTCAAAGAATCTATACTCTTTTTTGATAATATATTTTAATAAATGCATATGCTAAATTAAAACTTGTTAATGAAATAAAAGGTAAAAAATTTTTTGTTATGAGTGCATATATTAATGTGCTTGTGGGATAAAACCAAATTCCTATTTTATAAAACAAATCTTTTTTCAGTTTTTTATCTTGATAATAATCTTTCATAGACCCGAATATAAAAAAGAACATTGAGAAAAAAACGAATTCAAAAAATAATATTTTTTGAAATATTATGAATGCTAAAACAATCATAGTTGTAGCAATACTGTGGTTTAAGTAATCTATTCTCATTCTTATTAAATATACTAAGACCATTGCTAAAATTATGTTGGCTATAATATTATTACTTAAAACTAATAAGGAACCAAACAAACCCCATAAAAAGCCAAACAAGATTTTACTTCCTTTAAATAATTTTAATCCATGTTCATCTAATAAATCAGCATATTTCATAGTTATGCCTAATAAAATAGAATAAATTATTATAAAATATGTCGAAAATATATCTATCATTTTAATAACCCCATTATTTGTAAGTGTATTTCTCTTTTTCTTGATTTATCTAATTCAATAAATAATATTCTTTGCCATTTACCCAAATTCATTTTTCCATTAACTATGTTAATTGTTAAATTAGAAGGCAAATATATTGCTTTACAGTGTGAATGGCCGTTTTTACATTCATCTTCACACATATTTATAGTTCTTTTTTTAAAATCATTATGTTCATAAGGGTTTTTTTGAGGTGCTAATTTCTCTAAATTTTTTCTTATATCATTTAATAATAAAGGTTCATTTTCATTTAAAATTATTGTTGCAGTAGTGTGTTTTGTTTGAATATTAATTATGCCTTCAAAAATAGTTGTTTCTTTAATAAATTGCTCTATTTCATCAGTAATATCTTTTATATCTAAGTTTTTTTCACTTGTTATTAATAATGTTTTATTTTTTATTATCATTTTTTTAATTCCATTAATTTTTTAAAAGCTATTTTTAACCAAACTGTATATTTTTCAGGATTTTTAATAATGTCTCTTTCTAATTTTTTAGGATTTACCCATTTATAATTTTCTACTTCTTCAGAATTTGGTTTTATTTTTGTTTTTGAATCAATATGACCTATAAAAACACAATCATATTCATATTCAGTTAAACCGTTGTCAAATTTTTCTTTATAAATAAAACAAAAAGATTTTTCTAAATCGCAATCAAAACCCATTTCTTCTTGTAATCTTCTATGAATTGCTTGCATATATGTTTCACTAGGTCTTGGATGACTGCAACACGTATTTGCCCACATTCCTCCGCAATGATATTTAGATTTTGCTCTTTGTTGAAGCAATAATTCGTTTTTTTCATTAAACACAAAAATAGAAAATGCACGATGTAATTTAGCATCTATATGTGCTTTCATTTTTTCTTCAATACCGATACGTTTATTATTTTTATTTACTAATATAACTTGTTCTTGTTTCATTTTAAAATCCTAATTAATAAATAATCTAACTTTAATATATATATGTTTTGATTTTTAATTATTTTTATTAATATTTCTTTTACGAAGTAAAAGGCAATATGTGTGTAGTACATGGACTCCCCCTCTTTTGCTTCTTTTTCTAAAAGAAGAATGAGATTTAGACTAGTGAAAATTTAATTGCGTATAACATCGGGCTTAAGGAGAGTTTTCAACGCAGTTGAAAATTCGGGCGGAGTCTGCAAGACGGAGCTCTTTAAGCCCTGTTAAGTCGCCCCGAGCATGCAATGCGAGAGCCTGCAAGGCGTGGGTCGGAGCCGAAGGCGGAGAAGTAAAATTTGAGCGCTTAATAATATTCGACCGAAGGGAGCCTATATGTCTGAAGGACGGGAGTTCTTTTATTTTTCTTTTGAATTCCACATCTCTTTGAAATATTGTTTGTATGATTTGTATGCTTCTTTTGATTTTGTTTCTGTTGCCATTAATTTTTCTGTGAAAAGTATATTGATTATTTTGTTGTTATAAATTAGAATTGCAGAATTCGTTTTTATTTCTTTGAATTTTGCTTTCATTAATTTGTAATTTTTAATTATTTTTTTTGTTTCTTGTTCTACGTCTTTATTAAAAATTATTTCTACATTTATTCCTTTTTCTTCTCTTTGCTTATGAAAATTCTGAAGCATCAAATTCATATCTATTCTGCTATTATCTCCAATTTGTCTTGCTCCGATTACGTAATAAGTTTCTCCT
Source organism: uncultured archaeon (assembly GCA_937982425.1). GTDB lineage: Archaea > Nanobdellota > Nanobdellia > Pacearchaeales > GW2011-AR1 > GW2011-AR1. The sequence continues at coordinate 16,643 of CALJLT010000013.1, forward strand.
TTTTTTAATGTTCTTAATATTTCGTCGTATATTCCTTTTATTCCTTTATATCCTTCGTAAATATTTGTTTCTATTTGTTCTTCAGTATTTTGTTGTAATGCTTTTATTTCCAATTATAATATAATTGATTAATCGCTTTTTTATCAAATTTTAACTCATACATCTTTTTACAAACCAAGAAT
>CALJLT010000014.1 GCA_937982425.1 uncultured archaeon
CACCGAGATCTACACTCTTTCCCTACACGACGCTCTTCCGATCTTTTCTTTGCTTAAGAAGATTATTTAACTCTGAATTATCCTTTAAAATATAAGTAACAATTTTGTTATTTTTAATAATTTTAGAAGCGGTTTGATCCAAAACAAAATGCTGCCCCGGTTTAAATTTCAGTTTCTGAACTATTTTATCAAAACCTTCCCAAGAAATCTCTGGAATATGCTTCGCATCTTTGTGTTCTTTTGGATTTTTATTATAAAGTCCAGGAACGTTAGTAATGTTAACAAATTTTCCTTTCAAATTTTTCGCAATTTCAGCAGAGGTCGAATCACTAGTCTGATTTGGTTTATATTCAAGAGCCCCGCAAACGACAATATCTCTTTTTTTAAGATATTTTTTCAAAGTTCTCATGTTATGTGGAATTCCCCTATGTGGATCTATACCAAAAAAATAAGAAACAAATCTAGCGTTAGCACGAGTCGCGTTAATTCCCGCAAGAGATTGGTAATAATGTCCCCGTCCCTGTTTTTCTATTGCAGAAATATATTTTCTGGCTAAACTCCCCCCTCCACAAACCACAACAAACTTATATTTTGAAGAATTCCTCTCTAAAACTTCCTTAAACTTCTTTAAATAAAGATAATTAACCTCGTCGGGAATTATTTGGCTTCCTCCTAAACTAATAACAACAACCTCTTTTTTCATAATTCTAAGAATAGACCTTTGTTTTTAATAATTTCGAAATATATTCTGGAGAATACAAAATCATTTTAAACTCTTTTTATTGGTTTTTTTATGGACAGAGGAAAATATTTGACCCACAGAATTTTAAATTTAAAAAAAGGAGTTTGGGATACAACATCAAAACACAAAGAAGAAATTCCAGAATATGATAAAATAATTCATGGAGAACTAGAATTTAAAATTGAATGCTCAGGAAAAAATTTAGAAGTATTTGTTTTTCCTCGGGATTTAAATGAATGGGAAACACTTAAAGATTATATTCACTTGATGGAAAATCCATATTTTTATCAAGAAATAGGATTCACAAAGAATAAATTTCAAAGAGAATGGTTACAGAATCTCCAAAGAAGAGAATATTCAATTATAGAAGAAGAAAAAGCCATTAAAATCAGTGCAGAGTTATTAACAGGTAATGATCAAAAAGCTGCCGAATCCATTTTTTATGCGATAATGGCCCCAATGAGAGGATTTAGAAACTTTTCTGAATAAATTTATTTGATTGTAAAAAGTTTATCATCTTTAACGTTAAAAATTTCCAATCTAACTCCAGAATCTAACCAACCATGAGCATAATTTAATGCAGCAAAAGCATTAACCCAATCTCCTTTATTTTCAAAATGTCTTGCATCATAAAGATAATTTGAAACCATTTCAATAATTTCTTTAGCTTCTTTTTCTTTGCCTTTTATAACATTTTTCTTAGCAATTTCAAGGGCTTTACTAGTAAGATTAAAATATTTTTCAAGCTTTTCCTTAGTTATTTCTTTCATATTATTATAATAACGGTTTGAATTAAAAAACTATCTATCAATAAAATTTAAATATGCTCTCTCCTTAATAATTTAATGAAAAAAGGGTTAATCATATTCTTAATTTTTGGAATTTTATTCCTTGGAGCAGGAGTTTTTGCTGAAAGTTTAAGAATTTCAGGAGAAACTGAAGGTTTTGTAAGAGATGTGGCTGTAAGTAAAGGAGTTCCAGCTGAAAACATAAGAGAAGTAAAAGAACTTAATTTAAATGACCTTCCGGAAGAAATTAAGTTAGAAAATATAGATGAAACAAACTTGGCTCTTTATCAAGTTAATTTAGAAGGAGAAGAAAGACCAGTATATGTAATAACTGCCTCTGAAACTAAACTAAAAAAAATGATTATGAAATTCACTAATAAAATGTTTTTAAGTTTTGGATATTCGGGGGAACTTTACGATTCTTCTTATTTAAAAAGTGCAACAGGCGTTTTAGGAAATTTGGATAAAGGTTATGTTATGATAAGGGAAGGAAGTTTAACAGGTATTTCTACAAATTTAGAAGTAATTGATGGATCCGGAGCGATAGAAGTTATGATCTATAAAAACGGAGAATTAATGGGTTTTAGAAATACTTTTTATATAGAAGAAAACGGAGTTTATACGGATTACGACACCCTTTCAGATAATTTATTAACTTTCTACCCGGGAGATATAATTTCTTTATACGCTGAATTAAATGGGAATTTAAAAGTAAAGGACATAAATACTCTTTTAGAAATATCTACAAATTGAAAGGAGGTTTAACTAAATGAAAGAAAAAAACAATCAAAAAACAATTATCTGGATACTTTCTGGAATCATAGTTTTATTAGCACTATTTATTGCTTATTTTTTCATATTAAATCCTACAATAGAAAAATTTGCAACTAAAAATAAAATTGAAGGGTACAATTTTGCGGTCTCTAATATCCTTAATTCAGTAAATATGAATGGATTTGTAGAAATTCCAATTAGTGAAAATCAAAGTGTTATTCTGGTTCAATACTTGGATAACTAAACCTTTAAATATTTCTTTTTTTTATTATCTTAAGGGTGTAAGTAACTAAAATAAGATGGCTTATAAAAAATATATTAAAAAGAATGGAAAAATTTATGGGCCTTACATCTATCATAGCCGTAGGGTAAATGGAAAAGTTATTTCGGAATATAGGGGAACCAAAACTAGAAATTTGAATTATTTAACTTATTTTGTTGGAATTTTAATTATATCTATCTTAATTTTAACTTTTGTATATTTTAAGCCTCTTTCAGTAGGGAGAGTGATTTTAGGTTTTGAAGATTTAAGATTATCGGGAAATTTATCTTCAGGAGAAATTTATTTAGATTTAAAAGAAGGAGAACTTTTGCCTTCAGAAGTAGAATTAATTTTAGAAAATGAGGGAGAAATTTATACTTATTTAATTACTGATTTGACAGAATTAAAAAAGTTTAATGGAAATTATTTTTTAGAAAATAATCCCTTAAAAGGTTACGGAGAGGGAGTAGGCTTTATAGGAAAAAAAGAAACTCCTCTTTTAATTTCTTTAGAGTATGAATTTTTAGAAACTTCTTCTGGAAGTAATGGAGAAGAAATCCCTCTTATTGAAGAAGAGGAAAATGAAATAATAGAAGAAGTTTCTCAAGAGGAAAATGAAATAATAGAAGAAATTTCTTTAGAAGAAATCCAAACTGAAATAATAGAAGAAGAACATAATGAAGAAACCATTTCAGAGTCAAGTTCAGAAGAAATATCTGAAGAAGATAGTTTAGAAGTAGAAGAAATAGAAGAAGAAAGTTCTCCATCTATAACGGGACAAATAATTGGAAGAATATTTCCTTTAACTGGAAAGGTAACAGAAGAAGAATCCAAAAAAATTGAATTGAAAAAAGGAGATAGTGTTAGTTTACAAATTCCTGAAGGAAAAAAATTAAATTTAATCAAAGCAACCTATAATCAAGAAGAAATTTCTTTAAGTAACTTTAATATAGATTATCTAGGTGATGAAGCAATTATCACAACAGATTATTCTTTAATTGAAGAAGGATTTGGAGAAGAATTTTTAGGTCAAACTTATCGGGTTTCAATTCCTATCCCAAATTTAAAAAGCGGGAACGTTAATGTAAAGATGGCATATCAAGATAAAATTCTATTTGAAATAGATTCAGAATTAGATGAAAATTTAGAAGAAAAAACATTTGAAGACCTAAATGAAACTGAAATAGAATTTCCAGAAAACGAAACTTTAGAAGAAGAATTTGAAATAAAAAATTTAAGTTTAAAGAGTTATACTCTTTCTCAAGAAGAGTTAGATTTTTTAAATTTTTTATTTCCTGGAGAAGAAGTTTCAATTACGTATTATTCATATAGAGATAAAATATCAGTAGAATATATTTTTAAATATTATACTTATATGGCCCATTATTCTTCAAATTTAAATCAAGAGGTTTTACAAGAATTAATTGAAAGAGATAAAAATCTTTTCTTAAAAGATATTCTGAATGAGATTAAAAATGAAAAACCAGAAAGAAAAATTTATTCTAATTTAAGTTAAAGTTTTTTTATTAAAAAATTACTTTCTTCTTGAGAAACAAATGCTTCCAAAACAAGATTCCCATATACTACTTTGTAAACCCCTTCATTTTTTGGAATACGAGATAAACTTGAAAACTTATCTATAACTGATTGTATTTCTTCTTCATTAAGATTTACAGAAGAGGGTTTTCTTCCCATCTTTCCTGAAACAATTGCTTTTTGATTTGCACCATTAACTTCTATTGTTCTAACATTATTGTCTTTAATTAAAGGATTTAGTTTTCCTAAATCAATTTCCGGCATATTTGTTTGACTGTAAGAAGGTCTTAAATCTCCAAATTGAGGAGGGATATTGCTTTTTGGAATAGGGATTCTTCTCATAGCAGAAGAAGAGTTAATTTCTGAAGAGGAAGAGTTTTTTTTATAAAGATTAGTAGGAAAAGGTTTTATCTCTATATCTTCTTTGGATTCTATTTTTTTAATTTTTAATCTTTCTTTTCGGAATTTATCTTGAACTTCTTCTTTTATACTCTTTTCCGGTTTATTTACTGGAATAGATATCTCATTTTTAGGAAGTAAATTTTTAAATTTTAACATTTCTTCTAAAAGATCGGAAGAGCGTCGTGTAGGGAAAGAGTGTAGATCTCGGTGGTC
>CALJLT010000015.1 GCA_937982425.1 uncultured archaeon
ACCGAGATCTACACTCTTTCCCTACACGACGCTCTTCCGATCTCAGAATAAAGGATGAGCAAGTCATAAATGGCATACCTTTCATCAATTATCCCATAGCCATAAAATTCAGGATAGTCTTCAAAGCCCCAGATAGATGAATGTATTCTTCTTTCATTGTTGAGGTGCTTGTAAATCCCTTCTTCAGCCTTCTTGTATGTGCCATTGACTTCATCCTTCTTCACCTTGTCCTTCTGGCTATCCTTCCTTTGGGCAAAGATGCCCAGGCTGATTCTTTCTGGCAGGATGCCCTTCTTCCCATAGGACTGATAGAAGCTTCCCTTTGTCCCTTCCTTCTTCACATAGGTTAAAGGAATATGGCTTGTTTCAATAAACCTTTCATTCATCTGAATATCCCCCATGATGATTACTTGGTTATGTAATTCCTTTCCAGATGGGCTTCAATGTCTGATGCCTTGATGTATATCTTCCCAGCAAATCTAGAATAGGGAAGGATGCCCTTGGCTAGATAGTTGTCCAAGGTTTTCATGCAGACATTCAGCTTGGCTTTGGCTTCCTGTTTGGAATGCCATCTGCCTAAGTCAGCCTGAAGGTGCTTCTGATTGATGAGTGCCTTGATTTCTTCAAGGTTTGCCTGAAAGGCATCCAGCCTTTCTGCTGGGATGATTGCGAATTGTTCCATATTTACTTACTTTATGATTGATTTTCTGCTCAAAAATAAATCACAAAAGCCAGTAAATCAGAAATATAAGTAAGAATAAATAGGGCTTTCTGTAGGGATATTTCTTCTTATTAGAAATGACTAGTTTACATATCAAAGCCTTTTTGATAGTCCTCCAAGATATGATAGATTAAATCCTCTTTTGAAGTAATGTCTTCCCCTATCATACCATAGATGCTGAGATATTTGAAGATGAATAAAGACTGCCTTCTTGAAATCAATATTCCTTCCCTTGTTTTTAAATCTGTATTATCTTGAAGGTATCTTCTTAATGTATATATGTGGCTTCCCAGAAAATGATATTTCCTTTTCCTGCCAGCTTTGCTTTTGGCTTTTTCTAGTTCAGATATCTTCTGCTCAATAACCTTACTCCAATATTCTTTCCCTCTCTTGCTTGGTAGTTCATGCTGAAGGGCAAAGAAATTATTAAGCATGGCTTCCTTGATAAAGGCAATGAGTTCAGCATTATTCAATGTTAATGGCTTACTATAAAGTTTATGCCTGAAATCAAGTATTATATCTTCAATTCTATTATCCAGAAGAAACCTGATAGCTTTAAGATGTTCTAAATCATAGTCCTCATGAGCCTGTTCTCTTTCCTTGTACTTTCTTGCTCTAGATTGAGTGCCTTGAAACTTATAAGCCATGCAAAGGAAATCCCCCATAAGTGATGTAATGTGATACTCATCCAATAGGGCATGAAGTTGAATAGTTTCATTTGTAGGTGAAGAACTATTGGCTTTTATAATAGCTTCCCATACCTCAGCAATATAGTCCCTATTCCAATCAATATAGTGCATGGGGCTTGTACTGATTAGCCTTCTGGCATCTGGCTTTATCTTATCAAAATCCATGTTTTCAATATTTAGTAGGAATTTTTGTTAAATAAGATACTGCTGGGGTTTCTGCTGGGGGGGCATGATATTTTCAGCATCCCCCCTCCCTTAGTTGAATACTTGCTCCATTGCCTCATCCATTGCCTCAATGTCCAAGCTTTTCAGATAGCCTTCTGTCACCTTGACTGATGAATGCCCCAGCATCTTCTGAATGTCATAAACAGATACTTTCTTTCTGGCAATGTCAGCAAAGGAATGCCTTGCAATGTGGGAAGTCAGGTTCTTCTTAATCTTTGCCCTGAATGCAATGGACTTCAGCAGGGCATTGTACTTTACAATCTGGCTTTCTATGCTCTGAAATAGATTGGCTAACTGCTCAGGGCTTGCCTTCTGGAAGTCTTCTGATGTGACTAACTTGGCATAAGGGGCATCATTTTTAAGAAAGGGGAAGATATATTCATCTGCCTTGTTTATGGCTGGGGAATATAGCTTTAGGATGCTCAGGGCAGGGGGAAGTAGCTTGATACTTCTTTCCTTTCCTGTTTTCCCCATGAAGTATTCCAGCCTGCCATCTTCCTTTATATTGCTCCATCTTAACTGCATCAAGTCCCCAATTCTAATGCCTGCATTATACAGGCTGAAGATGAAGGCATTCCTGACATGGAACAGGGCATCATCTTCCTTCAGCTTCAAGTCCTCTATCCTTTTGATTTCATCAATGTCCAGCTTTTCCTTGATTGTGGGAAGGACTTTAGGCATGGTAAACCAGATGAAAGGATTCTTCTCAGGGGGCAGTATCTTGTCTTCCTTGATGGCATCCTTCTGGATGATAGTCCTTAATGCCTTCAGATTGACATGGATGTAGTTCTGATGGCTTCCTTCCCCTTTCAGATAAGCTTGGAAGCCCTTCAGGAAGGAAGTTGTCAGTTCCTCTATTGGCAGGGGCTTGTCTTTCCTGAAAGCCTTTATCTTCTTTAATAGAACAGAATACTTCTCAGATGTGCGGATTTGCTTCCCAGCAAATTTCTTCCTGATTACCTCATCAATATAGCTGAGGAAGTCCCTTCTGGCAAGTTCAGCCATGTCCTTATTGTCTGCCTTGTCTTTAAGGATGCCTGAAGATACTTCTGCCCCATTGGCTGAAAGCCTGTTCTGAAGGCTTTCTAGTTCCCCTATCTTTGCCCTGATGTCTGAATTAATCTTCTGGGCATTGGGAAGTAGGATGATTGACTTCTGCATTTCCCTGAATGCTTTCTGTTCTTCCTTTGTCAAGGTTGCCTTCAGCTTGGGTGTAAGGCTGGGCATTGCTTCCCAGGCTTCATCATTGTCTTCATTCCATGCCCCAGCAGGAATGGAATGCCCAATGGACACATAACTTGATTTCCTGTTCTGGTAAATCCTGATATAAATGGGGAATTTCCCATCTGAATAAGGCTTAGAGAAAAGGAAAGCCTTGAATTTGGCTGGCTTCATAATCTTAGTTCATTAAATATCCATTGCTAAGATAGAAATGATTTAGCCAACTAACAAATAACTAAAACAAATTCTTACATCCTTTTACTTTCCTTTTCTGCAATATTCTAGATCGGAAGAGCACACGTCTGAACTCCAGTCACCGAATACGATCT
>CALJLT010000016.1 GCA_937982425.1 uncultured archaeon
ATCTTTGATTTTGAATTATAAGTATTTTGTTAAAAACCACAGGAACTTATTAATTTATTTGTTAATTATGGTATTGTCCCTCGCTATTTTATCCCATGGCAAAACTCCAAAATATGCTATAACTTTTTATCCATATTTTTCAATAATTATCGCTATTTCATTAATGAGATTGGATGTTTTGAAGAATTTTAAAAAGAATTTGGTATTAGTAATTGCTGTTTTATACTTCACAATAAACATAGTTTTTTCCATTCTGTTAATCAGTTCAAGTTACAATGGAGTTGAAAGAAATTCGGAAATGGCCAGTAAAATTGAAAAGAATTGCAAAGTTATGGCAAGGGAAATGTTCTTTTTCAATGAAATAAAAAACTTTACAATTCATATTTTTATGGGCTACGAGCTTAAATCAAAGTTGAAGAACAAAGATTTCTCAATTGTGGATTTGTTAAATTATTGCTATGCACTTAATGATAAATATATAATTATTGAAAATATTTCAGCAAACCAAAACTTAATTAATCTATTTGATTATGATAATGTTAAAATAAATCAAGATTTTGATAAATATAAGGTTATAGAAAAAAATAATAATTATTTGATTTTAAAAAAGAAAGGTTATTAACTTTCATTATTTCATCTTATACTAAGTTGAATTCATAATTATAACATAAAATTTGATAAAAGATTATTTGATCCAAATAGATCAAAGGATTAGCATAATACTTATAAGTTGTTGAAAGATAAGAACCACCCCTACCTCTCCTTTCAAGGATTGAGAATTTTTTAAGATAACCGAAAAAATGGGAGGATCTTTATTTATCCTCATCTTAAAATTCTATTAAAAAAATTGCTTTAAATTTATATTTAGTTGGAAAGACATTCTTATCTCTTTTAATACAAAATGGTATGAAGAGAATACATAATTCTGGTTATTGAATTTCATAATATTTTAATTGAATTTTCATTGATAATTTATTATGCCATTCCCAAAATATTTCTTAATTTTATTTTTTTATTTATTAAAATTTTAAAGCAATGATTACCCAAAAAGAGAAATATAATGTTGCAATAATAGGAGCAACCGGATTAGTTGGTAGAACAATGATAAAAGTTCTCGAAGAACGGAAATTTCCAGTTGACAAACTTGGATTATTTGCATCGGAAAGAAGC
>CALJLT010000017.1 GCA_937982425.1 uncultured archaeon
AGATCGTATTCGGTGACTGGAGTTCAGACGTGTGCTCTTCCGATCTTATTTGATTCTGAAAATTTTCTTTCCGGAAAAGTAAAAAAATTAAAAATTAATGAAGAAAATTTAACTTTGAGGGCAATACTCTTAGGAGATTTTTCTAATAATTATACTTTTAATTCACATATAAAGGCAATAACTTATCACGGAATGAAAATAAAAAAAATAAAAAAAAGATACCTTTGTTATGTGGTTTTAGATGTTTAAACTGAAAAATATTTTTGAAATTAAAAAAAAGGAAAACATGAATGTTCCGGGAGTAGTTTATGCTTCGGAAAATATATTCAATAATATTAAGGAAGATAAAACTCTCGAACAAGTAGAAAATGTGGCGAAGTTAAAGGGAATTGTTAAAAAATCAATAGCTTTGCCAGATGCACATCAAGGATATGGGTTTTGTATTGGAGGAGTGGCTGCTTTTGATTTAGATAAGGGAATAATCTCTCCTGGAGGAGTTGGATACGATATAAATTGCGGAATTAGAATTTTAAAAACAAATTTAACTAAAAAAGAGATAAAGAATAAGTTAGAGTTGCTTTCTGAAAAATTATATAAAAATATACCTTCTGGAGTAGGAAGAGGAAGTCCTTTCCAATTATCTAAAAAACAATTAAATGAGGTTTTAGAAAAAGGAGTTGATTTTTTAATTGAAAAAGGCTATGGAGAAAAAGAAGATTCAAATTTTATCGAAGAAAATGGAAGATTAAAAGGAAATGAGGGAGATGTTTCTGAAAGAGCTAAAAAAAGGGGAATTGGTCAACTAGGAACTTTGGGAGCCGGGAATCATTTTTTAGAAGTTCAATTTTTAGAAGAAATATTTGACAAAGAGAAAGCAAAAATATTTGGACTTGAAAAAGATCAAATCTTGATCATGATTCATTGTGGTTCAAGAGGATTAGGTCACCAAGTTGCTTCAGATTATATAAAAGAAATGGAAAAAACTTATGGTTTTGAGAATCTTCCAGATAGAGAACTAATTAATGCGCCTATAAAAAGCGAGTTAGGAAAAAAATATTTTTCTGCCATGAATTGCGCGTGTAATTTTGCATTTGCCAATAGGCAATTAATAACTCATTGGGTAAGAGAATCTTTTTCGGAAATTTTACCAAAATCAAAAATAGAGGTTCTTTATGATGTTTGTCATAATGTAGCAAAAATAGAAGAACACAATATAGATGGAAAATTGATTAAAGTTTGTGTTCATAGAAAAGGAGCCACTAGAAGCTTTGGTCCAGGCAGAAAAGAAATTCCTAAAGAATATCAAAAAACAGGGCAACCCGTTTTAATTCCAGGTTCAATGGGCACATCTAGTTATATTTTAGTAGGAACTAAGAAAGCAGAAGAATTAACTTTTGGTTCAAGTGTTCACGGAGCGGGAAGAGTTCTGTCAAGAATAAAAGCAATTAAGACAATTAATTCAAAAATCGTTAAAAAAGACCTAGAAAATTCCGGAATTTTAATAAAAACAGAAAATTCAAAATTCCTTTCAGAAGAAGCTCCTCAAGCCTATAAAGATGTAGATGAAGTTGTAAAAGTTGTAGATGAATTGGGAATTTCAAAGAAGGTTGCAAAACTAAAACCTTTAATCGTTATTAAAGGGTGAGATTTTATATTAAGATTATAATATTTTTTAGAATAGAGTAAATTTTTAAATAAAAGTAATTTAATATAATAATGAAGAAACCTGTTAGAAAAGTAAAAAGTCTTGTTAAAAGAAAACTTGATGATTTTAATGGTTGGTTTATAGATAAGGATTATCCCTATTGTAAATTAAATAAAAACGTATTCTTTCACAATTTACTAAAGCTTATTGGATTGGTTTTGGTTTTTCTAATTATTTATTTTAATGTTGATAAAATAAATCAAATTATTTTGGTTTTCATAAAACTTGGTTCTTTGTTACAATTAGTTTTATTATTCTTTATTTTAAGAAAAGCATGGCATTTAACTATAAATTTAAAATATGCTTTTCGTGGATTAAACCACGGAACAAAAGCGATAATTGCTATTGTAATTGTTCTTCTGCTGTTTATGGCTTTCCTTAATCAAGATAAAGTTGTAAATTCAATTATTCAAACATATGAAGAAACAAATTTTAGTAAGCTGAATCCTATTCAGATTTCAGGAAGTTTTAGTATATTTAAACCAAATAAAAATCTTAATTTAACTAGTGTGATCCCAGATAATGTTTTAGGTATGGGGTGTGCAGCTATAGAGGTTCTTGGAGAATCACAAGGAGTATCTAATATGAAATCAAAAGCTTGCAGAGAAATGTGCGGAAAAGAAGATAAGGAATATTATTCTTATGAATGTGTAAAAGATAAATTAATATGCTATTGTAAAGAATGAAAATAAAATTAGACAAGTGGCAAAAAGATTTTAACAAGAATGTGTATGCTGGCTTAGCAGGAGGTCTTTTGGTCTATTTTTCACAAATAGGAATTGAAGAAGCAATCAATCAAAACCTTCTTCCAGATACTTTTATTTGTAAAACTTTTGGAGCTTTAATTTTGGCTATCCTCTTATTTATTATTTTGGCTATAAATCCAATTCTAAAAAGGAAATTAATTAAATAAGTTTAATCTTCTTTTCTCAAAATAACCAAAATAAGAACCTCCATTTTCTTTTTTAGAAAAAAAGAAACAAAAAAGGGCAGGCTTTTTTTCTCAATTCTAATCTCAATTATCTTTCAAAATCGGTTTAATGAAAAAGTTAAAATAGACAAACAAAGATTAATAAACCCCCAAGAAATATTTAATTCGGTAAAACAAACATGGCCTCCAAGATTTGTCAAAAGTGTAAAGCAAGTTGTTGTAAATTAGGAGGAACAGACTTCACAAAAGTAGAGATGCAAAAAGTTCTGAAATTAGGTTACCCGAATTATTTTGTCAAAATTAATGAAAACCATTATGAAATGAAAAGTAAAAAGGGAATATGCCCTTATCTTAAAAAAGACAATTCTTGTTTAATTTATCATGTTAGGCCAGCAGCATGTAAATCTTTCCCTGTTTACATAAATTCAGATAATAAAAAGGATTTCTTTTTAATTGATTGTCCATTATCTAAGCATCTTAAGGAAAAAGAGATTAAAACTATGAAAAATCAAGCAAAGAAGATAAGTGAAATAATTCCCGCAACTTTTAGCTCTTCAAAACTTCCAAAGTCAGATTTAAAATTAATTGAAAAAAGATTTAATAAATTTAAAATGAAAAGAATAGGATAAATTTGAAGTTTATTTTTAAAAATTAATCATCTTTCAAAATCGGTTTAATAGTTTTAGATAAATCAATCAAGTATTTACCTTCCTCCAATTTGTAAACAAGAGGTTTTTTTGAGTCAAAAAGATTTGTGAGATCAATTTCAAATTTACCTTCTCCGGTAGTTCTTATTGATTCAAAATCTAATATAACTGGAGCATCTGCATCTGTAATTCCAGCTATCTCCCTAACATCTTTCTCAATTCTCTTCTTTTCTTCTTGAGGAATTTCAATAATTTTATTTTTCAATTCTTCATATTGTTCTGGTCTTATATAAAAAAAGAACTTACTTCCACAACTAGCACAACCTTCTAATAATTCTTTAGTGGCTTGAGGTATTACTCTAGAACATTTAACACATTGGTGAGGCATTTTAAAACTTCCAAAATAAGAAATATTTAATATTATTTAAGTTTATTTGTTTAGAAATAATTCTATTTTTCTTGGATCTTGTTTTATTTCTCTAACTATTGAAGCTGGCCCAATTATTGTCATTGCCCCAAGATCTGTTCCACTTAACCTAACAACTAAATTACTCTTCATCCTATCCAGTGCGTTACCCTTTTCTTGAGGATTTATTACTGCAAGTTCAATACCCTTAAAATCTTTAACATAACCAATCATTGCCATCGTATCCTCAATTAGCCTTGTTTCCTCTTCTGGCTTCAATCTTCCTTGGAGTAATAAAATTGAATTTGAGAAAACAATTTCTAAAATTTTCTTTATTCTATCTACTGAATTTAAATTCTTAATTTCAGAGTAAGGCATAAATTGAATAGCAAATCCTTTTATTTTTTTACCAGATTTTCCTTGATTTACTCTTTTTTTTGTCGCCATTTTTTTACTTTGCTTTTTTAGCTAATTTAAATATTTGATCGTAAAATTCGTCCAAATTTTTTCCGTATTTGGCACTAAGACCTATAACGGGATATTCTGGAAAGGATTCCTCTATTTTTTTTATATTGGCTTTTCTTAAATCTGCCTTGTTAGCAACAATCAAAACAGGAATTTTTCTAGCAACTAAATTTCCAATTATAGTAATATTTACTTGATTATAGGGATTTTCTGTAGCATCCAAAACAACAGCTACAACGTCCATGTCATCTAGCCATTTAATACTCTCAATTATTCCTTGTGTCGCTTCTTTAGCTCTTATTTTAGCATCTCTTTTATTAACTCTATATTTCAAAAATTCTTCATAATCAACTTTGGTAGTTATTCCCGGAGTATCAACCATTTTAAAAGTCATGGACTTCCCTTTGTAAGTTATTTCCACTTTTTCCTTAAATTGCACATTTCTAGTTTCGTGAGGAATTTTTGAAACACTTCCAATTTCTTCCCCAGTAAAATCCTTACATATTCTATTGGCGAGAGATGTCTTTCCGGCATTTGGAGGTCCATAAAATCCTAGTTTGATATCTTTCCGGTTATTAAAGAAACCAGAGAATATTTTTTTAAAAAAGTTCTTTATTTTAGTTGCCATTTTTATATTTAGTTTTTCTTATTTAAATTATTTTCTTTATTTATTTTCTGTTTTGTTCCGGGCATACCGGTATTTTTTCCCTCGTATTTTTTCATAACATAGGTGATCTGTTCTGAACTCCAACCAGCTTTCTTAAGTCCAACCTTTATTTCTTCATTTGTTTTGTTATTTAATTTAAGATTTGAGATATAAGTCACTATATTATACAAGTCGTTTCTATTAGGAAATAAGTATTTTTCATATTTTAATTTATACCACCTTTTTAAAAAGAAGTATAAACCTACTGAAAATAAGACTAAGATTAGGAGAATAATTATCAAAATTTTTAATGAGCCCGGCTCTTCAGAAATAATGGTGTCTTCTTCAATTTTAACTTTTTCCGGATCTGGGCTTAAGAAAATAGGTAAATCAAGAAACTCTATCTTTTCAGTAGTAAAAATTTCTATATTTTGTAAATTATTAGCTTTAATAAATTTAAATCCAGAAGAATTCATAACCCCTGAAGAAGGATTTAAGGTTAGTCCTTCTAAATTACCTATAATCAAATAAAAATCTTCAGAAATAGTATTTTTTTTAAAAAGATTGAATTTAAAGACCCTTAATTCTCCTAAATTTTCTCCTTGATCCCCTAAAAATAAAATCTTATTTATTCCAATTTTTGTTTCTAAATTTTCGGAATGCCAATACTGTATGCCAGAGATATAACCTTCTCCAGAATAACCACTTGAATTAAAAATTTCTTTTAAGGGATTTAGATTAATTGAAGATTCAAGGGGAAAATAAGTAAGAGGAGCAATGCTTACATTTTGAATGCTTTTTGGAAGAGAGAGATTTAGTATAGAGGGAATTAGGACTTTATAATCTCCTCCACTTGAATTTATTACGCTAAAATTACTTTTTAAATTATTAATTTTAGCTTTTTTTTCATCAAAATTCAAATAATTTTTAATCATTAAAATTGTAAATGAATCAAAAGAACTCATTTTACTTTCTAAGTCAACAACTTTTTCTTCAAGATCAGAAATTCTAGATTGAATAAGTTCTTTAGAATCAATAACTTTTATAGGAAAGTTTTTTTGAAATATTTGTCCATCTGGAAGGGAAATTTCAACTCTTAAGTTATAATCTCCTTCATTTACAAAAGTATGAGTAATTGATTTACCAAGTGAAGAGCCATTTTTTCCATCTCCAAAATTCCAATATATTTGACTTATATTTGTGTTAATTTCCAAATTAAATGTTGTTGGAAAAGCTACCGGAATCAAGTTTGGAGTTAAAGATATTGAAAGATTAATTATTTTCAAATTTTTTTCTAAAATTTTATCTCCCCCAAAAGATAAAATATAGCTAAAATTTCCGATTGTTTCCGGAAGTTTAAACTCGGCTTCATTTAAATGTAGTTTTTGAAAATTAGAACTTATCTTGGGATAAGTAGTATGTAAATCCCAAAGTTTATCTTCAATAGTTCCAGAAAAACCAGTTTTATCATAAATTATATTTAAATTTTCCAAAGTTATTGTTTGAGGAACATAAGATGTTATGTTTAATGGAATTATGCACCCATTTTCACAATTTAAAGAATAACCATCTTGAAGATAAGAATAAATTTTTGAAGAGAGCGTTTCAGAATTTTGAGTTGAAGAATCATTTATAATCAATGCTCCAACTGAATCAAACATTCTTTCTTTTACAAATATATGATAAGCACTTGTCTTTGTAGTACCGGGAGGAAAAGATTTAAATCCACATTTCTCTCCAGAAGGAGAATATCCTTTTATTTTATAAGTTCCAGTAGAAGGGGAATTTGTTGAAATACAAACATAAACTTTTGTTGGATTATCCATGAAATAATTAATTGGACAAGAAATTTCTGAACCGGAAGAAGTTATATATGTTTTATTAATCTGACAAGAGCTTAAAAGTTCACCATACAAATTATAGAGTCCCATAGTTATATTTGCATTTCCTGGAGGAAATTCCTTAATCCACGCTCCAATTTCAAAACCAGGAGAGGAAGTAACATTAAATTCCTGACAATAAGGAGTAGAATCGATACTTGCTTCTTGAGATGCGCTTGAAGTATTATAACATCCATAATTAGTATTCCCACATGAATTTAAACTCATTTTTGAATTGCCAATATTAAGCAAACCATCGTTAAAAAAATTCAAATTAAATTGATTAACGCAAGAAGAGCTTGCATTACTAGAAAAAAGAAGTTCAAAGGAAGTTACAGATTCAATCATCCCCTCGAATTTTATTCCAACTAATTTTGATTCTCCTGAATTTAGAAAAAATTGTTTCTTCGAAGACGAATTAGAAGGGCTAAGTTTTTTTTCACAATTAGTTAAATCGCAAGTATAAATGTAATTAGAATTAATTTGATTTGAAAGTAGTTTTTCAAGAGTGATTGAATTATTTTTATTATCTGTAAATAAGGATTGAGAGGGATGTTCATTAAAACTTATGTTTATCCATCCAGAAAGACTACCTCCTGGAATAGATTCATTTGAAATATAACTACTTTGATTTCCAATTAAATAACTGGCAGAAACAAATCCAATTAAGAAAAAAGATACAATAACAAGTAAAAATTTCGACCTCATTTTATTTAATTATAATTGAAATGTTCTTTATAAATATTCTCTTAAAGAAAGAAATATAAACAGGAATCTCTCCATTTAGATATGGGTAAATCTTATGAAAAAACTATAAGTAAAATATGGGATGAAGTTCTTCCAGAAACAAATAAAGAAGAGTTTATGGAGGACTACGTAAGTAAATTTATATTCAAATTAAAAGAAAGAATAAAAAAATTAAATCTTGAAGTTGAAGTACATGTTGGAGGAAGTTATGCGAAAGGGACTCTTATAAAAAAAGAATACTATGATATAGATCTTTTTTTGAGGTTTTCCAAAAAATACCCTCAATCTAAATATAATTCTTTAACAAAAAAAATCCTAAGACCTTTTAAAAATAAAAAAATTGTTCACGGATCAAGAGATTACTTTAGGCTAAAGGTAAATTCTTGGTTATTTCTTGAAATAGTTCCAGTTAAAAAAATAAGTAATTACAAAGAAGCAGAAAATGTAACAGATTTGTCTTATTTTCATGTGAAGTATCTAAAAAATAAAATTTCTTCTGAAAAAATAAGGAAAGAAATAAAATTAGCAAAATCTTTTTGTTATGCAACAAGAACATATGGGGCTGAAAGTTATATCAAAGGATTTTCAGGATATTCTTTAGAATTAATGATTTATCATTATGGAAGTTTTTTAAATTTTTTAAAGAATTTAGTTAAAAGCGAAGAAAAATTAATTATTGATATAGAAAAACACTATAAAAATAAAAATGAAATATTAGTTGAATTAAATGGGGCAAAATTAGAATCTCCAATAATTTTAATAGATCCGACTTTTAAGGAAAGAAACGCTTCAGCTTCTTTATCATATGAAACTTTTAAAGTTTTTAAGACTAAAGCAAAAGATTTTTTGAAAAATCCTTCTGAAAAATTTTTTAAAATAGAAAAAATAAATTATCCAAAATTAAAGGAAAGTTCAAGACAAAAAAATTTTGAATTTATTTTAATTCAAACAAAAACTAAAAAACAAAGAGGAGATGTTGCAGGTTCAAAATTATTAAAGTTTAAGAATACACTTCATAAAGAATTTGAAAGATATTTTGAAATTAAAGATTCAGGATTTGAATACCTTGAAAATAAAAAAGCTTTGAATTACTTTATAGTTAAAAAGAAAAAAGAATTAATTTTTGAAGGGCCTTTTTTAAAAGATAAAAATAATGTTGAACTTTTTAAAAAAGAACATAAAAATACATTTATCAATAAAGAAAAAATTTTAGCTAAAGAAAAAATTAATTTCACAACAAAAGAATTTTTAAAAGACTGGAAAAAAAACAATGCTAGAAAGATTAAACAAATGTATATCTCTAGAATGAAGATTTTAGATTAAAAATTATTTTTCTTTAAGAGATAAATCAAATAATTCCGCAAATGCTTTAGCAAAAAATTCAGAATTTAACCAAATTGCTTGGTCTTCTTTAGTAGATTCTTTTGATAAATAAAATAAGACTCCATTTCTATCCACAATAAAGAATTTTCCATCAAAATCCACTTTGATTATTTTTGTTTCTAATATTTTTTCCAATCTTTTTAATAGGTTTTCTTCTCCAGACAAAGCAATTTTTATTTTTATTTTTTTTCTTTTTAGTTCATTAATTGTTTCAATAAATAATTTTTCTTTTGAAACCATTTCTTCAGCATTAGTGCAAATTATAACTTCTTTATTGGCAGATTCTATAACTTCTCTTATATGATTTGAAATTAAGCTTCTTCCTTTAAGAGATAAAGATAAGTTTTCTTTTTTTACAGGATTTATTCCCACGTGATAAAGCTCCTCTAATTTTTTAAATTCTTCTCGACTTGTTAAGTTCATTAATATTTTTACTCTTTCTTCTGCTTCTGAACGAACATTATTTTTTAATTTTTCAATAATAATCTTAGGTTTAACTCCTAAGTATTTTACAGGTTTTCCTAATTTAATCAAAGCAAATCCTTTTTTTTCTAAAGATTCCAAAACATCATAAGTTCTAGATCTTGGAACACCTGAAAGTGTTGCAATTTCTCCTGCGGAAGCCGAGCCTTTTCCCAATAGAGCTAACCAAACTTTCGTTTCATAAATATTTAATTCAAAATAATCTTTTATTTTGCCAACAATTTCTTCTTTAACCAGCATTTTAATATTTCAATCCTAATTTACTTCGTGTGTTTACAACTAATCCATATATGTCAGAATAATCACAAAATATTTTCTTATCCAATGAAACACCTTGTCTTAAAAAATGAATCTTGTCAGAATCATACTCTATAGGACCATAATCTTTTTCATTCATAAAATCAAAGCCATCAAATTTTTCTTGAGATTTTGATCTTAACTTAAAGTATAAATTACAAATATCTTCTACATACTTTTTATTAAATTTAAGCCTTTCTGGATTCTCCTTATAAAATTCAAGAACAGTTTTAATTCTACGAAGATTTTCTGTTAAATATTCATTTATTTCATGAGATTTGTTGTAATCTATTTTATTTTCATTTTCCATGTTATTACTTAATAATAACACTTTATAAATCTTTCTATTTGTAATCATGGTTAAGTGACAACTTTAGAAAGATTTATAAATTTAAAAATAAATTCCTTCTTATGGAAAGAAAAACAATAGGTTTCAAAGGAGAAGTAATCAATCAACCATCAATAGAAGACCTTTTTGGAAAATGGGCATTTCTTTCAGATAAAAGTGGAAGAAATTACTTTGGAAAAATAGTTTATGTAGATAATCAGCAAATTGGTTTATTACCTTATATAACCAGGAATTACATCGGAGGAATTCCCTTAAATTATTTAAAAGAAGATGGAAGTCCACAATTTTTTGAAAGAAATTCTTTAAACTATAGGGAGGAAACTAGCGAAGAAAATATAAGGGCATCTTTAGATCATTTTAATCTAGATTTAAGAGTTGATTTTTTTGAAAAGCAAGCTAAAGGATTTAGATTAGAAGGAGAAGTTTCTCAAATAAATCCCCTTTCAAGAATATGTGTTGTTCCAGAAAGTTTTAGAATACATAAATAATCACCCAACTAATAACCATGGAAATAAAAATTCCAGTAGTTATGAAAGGCATTGCAGGATAAAATTTCTTTTTTTCTGATTTTAGTAATAAGAATCCCAATCCCAAAAGGGCTCCAAAAATTACTCCTATTGCAGGCCAAATTCCCCAAGTTTTTAAAACAACTCCTGAAGCAATTATTGGAAAAACCACATCGCCTCCTCCTAAAATAGCTACATTAACTTTCATTTTGATTTTCTTTAAATCTTTTCCTTTCTTTTTCATACTTATTAATTTACCTCTTTGAGTTTTAGTTAAATAAGGGACATAAAAACCTGCAAAAACTTTTAGATTATCCATTTGGTATTTTGCCATTTTTTGCATAATTCCTGATTTCCAAACGGCCCACATATCATATAAAGAAATTAAAACTAAAAGAATAATAATTCCTATCAAATTTAATATTGGAACAAATATTGCTGCAATTCCAGGATAAATTAATAATTCAGATAAATTATGAGCAAGGAAATTTCTTCCATATACTTTTAATATTGCGATAGGAAGAGCTATAACTAGAGCAATTAAAGAAACATAACTCCAAGACGGCAAAATAGAAGTCAGAGAAATTCCTAAAGCTAGAATTACTACAATTAAAAACCAAATTTTCATAACAAATTTAGCACGAATTTTAGTTAAAAATAAAATTAGAAGAACTGCAAATAAAAAAGAGATTGCAAAAGATAGAATTCCCATTTCTTGTTTTTCGCTAGCCTCAGAGATTGAATTTTGCATTCCATAAGGGAGATCATTAACATTTTCAATATTTACTTGTGAACCTTCAATAACTCTTTGCTGAGCATAATAATCTACAACATAAAGTCCAATAAATTGGGTCAATAAAAACATACTGAGAATTATTATTGTTATTTTTAAATTATGTTTCATTTTAATTTCCAAAGAAAAGATCATTTATAATTTTATCTCAATCTAATTCCTTCAAGTCCACGAGGAACATTTGTTTCAATTCTATTAGCTTTGTAAATGGATGAAGCTAAGTCCAAAGATTTTGAAACCTCTCCATGATTAATAATAATTCTTTTAGGTTTAGGATACATGTTTTTAATATAGTTTACAAGTTCATTTCTTCCCGAGTGAGGGCTTAGCCCATTTATCAATTGAACTTTCATATTAACCTTAATCATTTTTTTATCCCCTTCATCTTCAATTATTACAGATTTGGCTCCTTCCTGAAGTTGTCTTCCAATAGATCCGGGACCTTGATAACAACTAAGTATCAAAAGATTTTTTTCATTTTCTGCAAAATTTTTAAGATATTCAACTGATGCACCTCCAACTAACATACCCGAAGTTGCTATAACTATACAAGGTCCACCTTCTATAACTTCTTTTCTTTCATGAGGAGAACCAACTCTTTTGAAAACTTCAGAAGTAAACGGATTATTATCATTAAATATCTGATTTCTAACTGAACTACTTAAAAAATCAGGATAAGCAGTATGAATTGCATTAATATCCCAGATCATTCCGTCAACATACATAGGAACATTCGGAAGTTCCCCTAACCTTATAGCTTCTTCTACTCGAAGTAAAGTTTCTTGAGCATGACCAAGTCCCAATTCTGGAAGTAAAACTTTTCCCCCATTTTCAACCGTTTCTTTAACTGCAGCAATAAATCGTTCTTCAGTTTCTTTTCTAGAAGGCAATACATCATTTTTTCCTCCGTAAGTGGATTCAATTTGCAAAGTTTCTACTCTCGGAAATTTGTTAACCGCAGGATCGAGTAATCTAGTTTTAGCGTATTTCATATCCCCAGAATAAACAAAGTTATGAGCTCCATTTCCAATATTTATGTGAACTTGCGAAGAACCTAAAACATGACCGGCATTGTAAAGTGTAATTCTTATATCTGGAGTTATATCGTGGACATCCCCATACTCAAGGCAAATTGTTCTTTTTACCATTTCACTAACATCAGTAGATGAGAAAAGAGGAGCAGCTGCTTGTTTGTAAGCAACACCTATGAAGTCCAATGCAAGTAATGAAGCTATATCTCTAGTAGGAGCAGTCATATAAGTCGGTCCCTTATACCCCATTTTATATAAGTAAGGAATCAACCCACTATGATCAAGGTGAGCGTGAGATAAAATAATTGCATCAAGTTTAGAAATGTCAAATTCAGGAACATTAAATTCTGGAAATTTTTCTTTTCCTTCGCTGGCTACATCAATACCGCAATCAAGTAAGATATTTGAATTTTTTGTTTGTAATAAAAAACAACTTCTTCCAACTTGTCTACCTCCTCCCAAAATTGTAACTCTGGCCCAACTATCTGATTTTTCTTGAGTCCAACCAGTATAAATCTTTTCTCCTATTTCATGAAGAAATTTCTTTCTTTCTTTATTTTTTGCGTAAAGTACACTTCTAATATTTTCAGTTATTTTGGATCTTATTGCAGGGCTTCTCTGAACCTGAGGAATCCATAAAGTTTTCTTTTTAATTTCTTCAAGTATTGATCCTTGCTTTCCAATAACTAATCCTGGTTTTTTAGCTTCAATTGTAACCACACTTCTGTGTGTTTCAAAAAGAATATCTGTAACTTCTGCTTCTTCCGGAACAACTTCTTTAATTGTTTTTTCAACTTCTTCTTTTTCAGCTAAAATTTTAGTATCCGCTCTAAGTTCAATCCTTTTTTTAAGGTCATTCACTATTTCTTTTATTCTACTTTCCCCTTCTTTGAAAAATTTCTCATTTTTAGTATACAAAACTATGTTTGCTCCTTCAAATGTAGCTTCAGAAATCTCTCCGTGAAGTCTATCAGTAATGTTCTTTAAAATTTCCATTGTAAAAATATTTAGTTATCTCTAAAATCAGGTTCTATGGTCTGAGAAACAACTTTTTTTATACCATCTTTTGTTATAGTGTAAATATCAATTCCATTTCCGGAAGCCATGTCTCTCTGAGTCGAAGATTTTATTGATTCTTTTGCCAATTCAACTCCTTCATTAATTGTTAATCCTTTTTTATACTGCCTTTCTAAAAGCCCCAAAACATAAGGCATTCCAGAACCAATACTTGCAGTGTAATCTTTTATTTCTTGTAAGTGTCCTCCAGTTATTTCATAAAGCGAAACCTTTCCATCTAAATCATATCCAGCTAAAATAAATGCACTCGCTTCGGCTTTAATATTAGACAATAATGATGCAGCTTGTCTTACTGTTGGTCTTGATTTGGCTTTCAATTCTTTTAATTTCAATTCTGCAGGAAGTAATTTTGAAATTTTTTGAGATTCAGTAGCGGAACCACATCCAGCAAAAACAAGATATTCGTTTAGAGGTCTTACTTTTTCGCTATCTTTAGACATAATTAAACTTCTTCCTATTGAAGCCCTTCGGTCTCCTGCCATTACAACACCGTCTTTACAAACGATTCCTAGAATTGTAGTACCTGTTTTAATTTCGTTATCCATTTTCTAAAACAAAAATCATTTAGAATTTATAATCTTTTGGGGAAAGACAGATTTATAAGGCTTTCTATTCCTTTATGCTTTCTCCATGTTCTTTTTTAAATCTAATTATGTTTTCTACAAATCCCTCTATTTTTTGTTCATGTGAAACAATTATGAGTTGCTTTAAATTCAATTGATCTAAAACCTCTCTCATTTTATCTAATTGTTCATCAGAAAAACCATCTGTGGGTTCATCTAAAATAACGATATCTTTAGTTTTTATTTTACTAATTAAGGAATTTATAACTTGATTCAAAGCAAGACGATATGCAAGTGCTATTGCAGTTCTTTCTCCACCTGAAAGATATTGGTATTCAATTTCATAGTCTTTTTGTTCTATAATTGGGCTAAAATCCTCTCCAATTTTAACGCTAAAATTCTCGGGAACTAAAATTCCAAACCACTCGGAAAATAATTTTGAAAATTCATATTTCAAGGAATTTAAAACATTTTTTTCTATAAAAGAAATAACCGGAATAAATTTTTTTAAAATCCAAGTTTCAATTTCTTCCAAATATCTTAATTTTTCTTTAAATCCTTCTATTTTTTTTATTCTTTCATTTAATTCATGAATAGATTTGTCTATCATTTGAATTTCTTTTTTAGTTTCTGCAATTTTTATTTCACATATTTTTTCTTCTTTTTGAGCTAAAGCCAATTCTTTTTCTTTTTCTTGAAAAATAGAATCATATTTAGAAAAACTAAATAAAGTTTCATTTAATGAATCTAAATGATTTTTAAGAAAAAGAATATCTCCTTCAAGATTTTTTTTATCCTTAATCATCTCTTCTAATTTTTTAACTTTTTCTTTTGAAGAATCCAACTTCATTTTTTTTATCTTTAAATCAGTAACCTTTTTTTCAAAAAGTTCTATTTCAATAACCAATTTTTTTATTTTATCTTTTGAAAAATTAAGTTCTCTTTCCAAATCGGAAATTTCTCTAATTCCAGAATTTATTTCATTATGAAGTTTGTTTAATACATTTGCACGATAAATAGCGTCAACTTCTTGTTTACAAGTAGGGCAAGTTTTCAAATCCTGCATACCTCTTTTAACTTCCTCTTTTTCTTCTAATTTAGATTTCAATCCCCCAACTTTTAAAATCAAATTAGAGCTATTTTCCATAATTTTCTCTTTTTCTTTTTTCTTATTTAAAATTTCTTCTTCCATATTTTGTATTTCCAAAGGATTAAAATATTGAGAAGTTATTTCTTCAATTTCTAATTTAAGTGAACCAATATTTTTTTCTAAATGAGCAAGGCTATCTTTCTTATATATAAAAACTCCTTGAGATTTTGCAAATTCTTGTTTTAATTTAAATTTTTCTTTTATTTTTTCTTCAATTTCTTTCTTTTCCCTCTCTTTTTTTAGTCTATTTTCTTCTTTTGTTAAAAAATCTTCGCTTAGTGGAAAAAGTTTATCTTTTTTTTCTTCAAGTTGTTTTTGTTTTATTTCCAAATTTTTTTTATCTTCCTCAATTGAAGAAGTAACCCCTTCCAATAATTTTTTTTCCTCTCTCAAATAAATTTTTAAAATTCCAACATTTTCAAGTATTTTTTTGTACTTGTCTATTCCAAATACGTGTCTTAAAGTATTTAATCTAGTTTCTTTGTCCTCTAAAATTATCTGTTTCATTTCTTCTTGAGGAGTATAAACCGTAAATTTATATAACAAATTTTGTTTTTTTGAAAACTCTAATGGATAATTTAATATTTCAAGAATTTTAGATTTTAATTCACTAACAGATAATTCTTTTTTTTCTCCATTAATTTCAATTGAGCAATAATCCTGAGAGATAGTTTTTGATTTCCTAAGGGTTCTTTCAATAATCAAATTTTTATCTTCTATTTGAACTTCTAAAATAACTCTCCCTTCGTTTTCCCCATTTCTTAAAAGAGAATTTCCTCTTTGACCTGGTTGCAATCCAAATAAACCAAATTCAATTCCCAATAAAATACTGGTTTTTCCTGAACCAATATTTCCAGCTAAAAGAGTTTTACCTTTTTCAAATATAACTTCCTGATATTTGTAACTCCTTATATTTTCTAAAATTATTTTTTTAATTATCATTCTAATTCTAAGATCTTTTTTGTTTCATCAAGTATTCTATAATTGAATGAATCATTAGTCTCCCCCTCTTGTTTATCAAAACTTAAAACTTCCATAAGATTTACTATAAAATGATTAAATTTAGAAGGATTTTCTTCTGAGTAATATTTAATTGTTTCTTCTTCTAGATTATCCTTAGATTTTATTTCTATATCTAAATTAGCTTCAATTGTTTTCAAGTCATGGGTATTTTTTAAAAAGAAATAAGCTCCAGAATTAAGAATATATTCTTCAATTTTTTCAAATTTTATGTCCGTGGGTTTTTGACTATCCAATTCTCCAGAAATTCTTAATAGCACAATTTTATTTTCTAATGCTCTTTTTTTTAATTCATCTATTATTTCTTCTGTTGCATTTTTAGTATCTCTAACTTTTATTTCAATAGATTCAATTTTTTTTAATTCAATTGGAATTCTTGTAAAGGGATTCAAATCATCCGTTTCAATTAAATAAAAACTTCCTTCTTGAAGAGTTTCTAATTCTTGAAAATTATTGGGAAAAACCGGGCCGGGATAAACTGCGTTTTGATATCGAAAATCCACGTGAATGTGTCCAAAAGCGTAATAATTTGCTTCCGGAAGATCTTCATAATTTAAACAATCAATAGGTAAAACTCCTCTAACTTTATCTAAAGTTGTATGAAGCATAAGTATTTTCATCATTCCTGGGGCTTCACTAAGTTTTATTTTTCTCAAATCATTAACTTCTAAACCAGATTTTTTTCCGGGATAACCATATATGGCGATATTATTATGTATTGTGGGATTTAGAATAATTTTATCTTCTTTAATCTGGAAATCATAGACGTTTTTACAAAAACCAGCCTTCTCCAAAACATCTAAGAAAGATTTTCCTGAAACAGAATAATCATGCGAACCGGCTATAAGAAAAACAGGTATTTTAGCATCCTTAAGTTTTCTAAACTCCCCGAAAGTTTCTTTTAAAATTTCTATTGGAGGATAAGCAGAATCAAATAAATCTCCTGCTATAAGTATGAATTCAACTTTTTTTTCAATGCATTTATCTACTGCAAATTGGAATGCCTTAAAATTCAAATCTTGCATAGGTCCCTGTCGCCATCCACCTAAATGCACATCAGCCATATGAGCAAATCTTACCATTCTATTATTTTAGAATTTTGTTTAAGTATATAAGGATGATTGTGGTTAATTATAAACTTTTTTATGAGCTTCTCCAAAACCCTTAAATAACTCATTTCTTTTAATATTTAAGAGGTGTTAAATTGGAATATTCAATAATTTTTGCAGGAAAAGCAGGTCAAGGAGCAAACACAATATCTGAAATATTTTCTAAAGTTTTAGTTGAAAAAGGATTTTATGTTTTTAATTCAAGAGATTATCAAAGTTTAATTAGGGGGGGGAATAATTTTAATGAAGTTTTAATTTCAGATAAACCAATTTTTTCAAATGAATCAAAATTTGATTTACTTGTAGCACTAGATGAAAATTCAGTAAAATTACACAAATCTAAACTGAAAAAAAAGGGAAAAATTTTATCCGGAAGTGGAAATAATATTTTATTTTTAGGAAAATTATTTAAGTTATTCAATTTAGAATTTTCTCTTTTAAATAAAGAAATTAAAGAAATTCAAAATTATGATTCTAATTTAATTCAAGCTAAAAAAGGTTATGAAGAAGAAATTTCTTGTTTTGAGTTAAAAAATTTAAAGAATAAACTAAGGTTTTATACGGGAAGCAATGCACTCTCAGAAGCTTCTTTAAAATCAGGATTAGATATTTATTATGCTTATCCAATGACTCCTGCTACCGCAGTATTAGGGGAACTTGCTCAAAGTCAAAAAGAAAATAATATTCTTGTTTTAGAATTGGAAAACGAAATTGCAGTTGCAAATGCTGGAGCTGGTTCTGCAATAACTGGGGCAAAAGTTATGGTTGGAACTTCCGGAGGAGGTTTTGATTTAATGACTGAAGCTTTAAGCATGTGCGGAATTGCAAGAATACCTTTAATATTTTATTTAGCACAAAGACCTGGCCCCGCTTCTGGAGTTGCAACTTATCAAGCTCAAGGAGATTTAGACTTAGCAAGAAATTCCGGTCACGGAGAATTCCCAAGGATAATCTTAGCTCCAGGAGATCCTTTAGAAACAGAAGAATTAACAAGTCAAGCTTTTTATTTATCTCAAAAATTGAAATTTCCAACGATTATTCTATCAGATAAACATCTTGCAGAGAGTTATTATTCTATAGATAAAAAACCAAAAATGATCAAATCAAGAAAATTAACCAATTTTGGAAGATACAATTCATATGAAAAAGATCAAAACGGATCTGCAACTGAAGATTCAAATATAATAAAGAAAAATATACAAGAGAACAATTAGATAAAGTGTTTGAATTATTAGATCA
>CALJLT010000018.1 GCA_937982425.1 uncultured archaeon
ACCGAGATCTACACTCTTTCCCTACACGACGCTCTTCCGATCTTAAATGATTTATTTGACTTATGGGAAAATTATAATTATAGAGAAATTTTAGATTCTAAGATTTTTGAAGAAATTTCTAAAACGAAGCAAAATCTTTCTTTAACAAATTCTAACCTTAGTTTAATTTTGCAAGATTACAATTTATTTGTTTCAAACTTGGAAAAAATTTATGAAGAGTTGATTTCTTTATCTAATGAAGAAAATATTAGCTTAGAAAATTACAATGAAATTGAAAAAACGATTAATGAATATAACTCCTTAGATGAAAACTCAACTAAAATTTTTGAATTAAATTCATCTTTGAATTATTCTAAAGAAATTTTGTCTAGAATAGAAATTATTCTTGGCTCTTTAAATAAAACATTTACTCAAACTTATGTTTATTCCAATTTTTCTTCTCCAAAAATATCTAAAATAATTAAACCAGTTATACAAGTAAATGAATTTATTTTAGAATTTCCTAAGCAGGAAGAAATTTGTTGCTATTCTGGGGTTTGTGAAGTTTGCTGTGATGATTCTTGCAAGAATAATGAATCCCTTTATCCTATAATTTTGGTCCACGGGCACTCTTTTAATGAAAAAATTTCTGCTGATGCAAGATTAAGTGACTTTGATGAGATTAAGGATAGATTATTTGAAGAAGGGATTATTGATGGAGGTTATCTTTTTGTAGATTATTTAGAAAATCCTGAAGTTTTTTCAAAAGTCAGAAAAAGAATGGTTTTCTCAATTAGTTATTATTTTGATATTTACAAAAATGAAGAGGGGATTTTTCACTTTCAATCCAAAGCTGAAAGTTTAGACACTTATGCTATAAGACTAAATGATATAATTAAAAATATTCAACTCATGACAAATAGAGAAAAAGTTAATATTGTTTCCCATAGTATGGGGGGATTAGTTTCAAGAAATTATCTTCAAACTTTTGGAGAGGGAGATACAAATAAACTTATTATGATTGGGACTCCTAATAATGGAATTGGAGGTTATATTAAACAGGCTTGTCCTATTTTTGGGGCAGACATTCATTGTGAAATGATGGATGAAGAAAGTTCATTTATAAAAAAACTTAATGGAGGAGAAATACCTAAAATAAATGTTTCCGTTATAAGTGGAATAGGTTGCAACACTGATGGCGAAGACGGGGATGGCATTGTCACAAATAGAAGTGTTTTTTTGCCTTGGGCAAAAATGTATTATGTTCCAGGAAATTGTAGCGGGGTTAGATTCTTCCATATTGAGATGAGGGAAGTTAGCAAATATCCCGAAATTTATGAGATAATTAAATCTGAATTAAACTTAAATGAGGAAAAAATTTAATTTTATTTAAAAAATGAAAAAGAGAAAAAGAGAGAAAAAATATTTTATTGATTACTTTATTTTAATACTGGTTATTTTATTTTCAATAATTGGGGGAATTTTTGGGTCTTTTTTGGTAGGAGCTATTTTTGGGGTAGGAGTTGGATTTTTGGTTAAAGGAATTTTAAAAATAAAAAGATCCGAAATTTGATAAATTTTCATTTAATAGTTAGTTTTTTAAACTAAATTTTGCAAGTAGTTCTATTGGATTTTTAAATAAGCCCCGATAGTACAGAGGCCAAGTATGCCGCCCTTTCACGGCGGTGACCCGGGTTCGAATCCCGGTCGGGGCGTTAGGAAATGAAATGGGGTTTCCATATTCTTTTAAAGTTCAGATTAATTAGTATTATATGAAGATAGAACGGTTAGCGTTAAGTCTTTGATTAAGATTAATAATTCTGGGGAAGTTATAAGAATTTAGATTAAGTAATTATATAATAGTAACATTTATAAATTTTAAATAATAATAATTTTTATGGGAAAATCTCCTGTTCTAAGTGTAGTATTTCCAGTTTATGGCTCTTTTGATATTAATCGAGCAGTTATCTCTGTCAAATCAGCACTAAATCAAAAAGAAGTTAATCATGAAGTAATTGTTTCTGAACAAGGAGAATTAAAAAGGTTTCCAGATATTCCTGGAGTGAAATATGTTTTTCATTATCATAAACCTAGAAAAAATTTAAGTGATTTTAATCCTGGACATGTTCGTAATCTTGCTGTTGCTCAGGCAAGAGGAGAATATCTTTATACTAATGATGCTGATATAGTTTTTTTAGATTCATCATATTTGGCAAAATCTTTAGAAGCGATCTCAAAATTTCCTGAGGAGGCATTTTATAGACCTTTTATGAGGAGATTACCTTTGGATGAATTTAATGAATTTGAAAAAAGAATTACTAAAAAAGGCATTGAGGAGACTATAGCTTCATTAGATTTATCTCAAGATTATCTTGCAACTGTTAATGGAAAGAAGAGAAAGATAAGAGTTTTTGAAAAAAAAAGTATTTATCCAAAAACTTTTACTGCCTTTGAAGATGATTTTCAAACTTATATAGGAGATGAATCCTTTCAAGGTCGTGAACCTATGTTTTGGAATGAAAATAGGCATTGTGGAGGTAATTTAATTCGTATGAAGCACTTTAAAAATTTAGGGGGGTATTCAGAAGAATTTGTCAATTGGGGTTGTGAAGATTCGGACTTGCAATGGAAATTGAATGAAATTTATGATTTAGGATTTTTTCCAGAAAGTTTTGAAGTATTGCATCTTGACCATCCAAAGAGTTATTTTTCTCCTGAGATGTGGAAGAGAAATGAAGAAATTAGTTCAAGAAGAGTAAGGCAAGGAGTTCAAAAGGCAATTGAAATAGATAGGAGGAATAAATTATGGGAGAAAAAGTAAGTGTGGTTATCCCTTTTTATGGAAAAGCTCAATCAAGACATTTGAATTTAGCTGTAGAATCAATATTGTCTCAAAAGAATGTTGATGTTGATTTGGTTTTAGCGGGAATAAATACTTCAACTAAAATAAATAGTCTTGATGATCTTGTACGACACCCTAATGAACAAATTCCAGAATGTGTAAAAATGGGAGAGATTATAAATAATGGATTAAAAAATATAAGTGGAGATTTTGTATATGTTACAGATGCAGATATATTATTACTAAATTCTAATTATTTAAAACAATTAATTGAATATTCAAATAGAGGTAAAGTTGCACTTAAAAGACCTCCAATGAGGAGATTAATGGTGGAAGATTTTAATTGGTTCTACTCTATGGCTCAATCAAAAGGTTTAGATTATTCTATGGGTCAATTTGATTTCTCAGATGAGTATATTGTGAAACCTACTGGAGCATTTAGGCCTATGAGGAAATTCTCAAAATTTGAAAATGGTAGAGGAAAAATATTCCTTGTGTCTGAAAATGATTTTCAAGAATATGTTTCTGATGATGGAAATAAAGGAAATGAACCCAAGTATTTTAATCAAGATAGGCATTGTGGAGGGGTGTTTGCGTTAAGTGATTCTTTTAGAAAGGTAGGAGGTTATCATGAAGGATTCATTAGTTGGGGGGTGTGGGATGCTGATGTTCAGTGGAAATTGGAAAATGAAATTGGGATGAACCTTATCCCTAATGAACCTAATTATGAAGTAGTTCATCTTGATCATGATAAGGGTTATTTTTCTAAAACAAAATGGGAATGTGATCGAAAGTTACAGCTTGAAAGAAGAAAAAAAGGATTTAGAAAATGTGTGAAAGAAGATGTTGAAGTTTTTTTAGGAGGCTATAATGAAAGATAATTTAAAGAGAGTTAATATCGAGATCACAAGTAAATGTAATTATGTTTGTTCTGGTTGTCCCACTCATAATCTTTTAAGAGGAAAAGGTTCAATAAATTCAGATTTGTTTAGAAATATATTTGATGAAATTGGAAATAATGTTGAAAGGATATTTTTATGGAATTATGGGGAACCTTTGTTACATCCAAATGTATCCGAATTAATAAGATATGGAGAGAATTTTTCAGCTAAAAAAGTATTAAGTTCTAATGGATGGAAACTTGATGATTTAGAAGATATTCAATCATTAACTAAATTAGATGAATTAATAATTTCAATCAACGGTTTTACTCAAGAAGTATATTCTCAACATCAGAAAAATGGAAGTTTAAAAAAAGTAGTTAGAGGGTTGGAAAGAATTGCACCCCTTATGGCTGATTCAAAAACAAGATATATTTTACAGACTGTTGCACATAAAGGCAATTTAAATGAAATTCCTCTTGCAGAAACATTTGCTAAAAAATATAAATTTGATATGCTTGTTGTAAAATCATTTAATGTGATGGATAGAAATCAAGAAACGTTTGATAAATTCGTTCCTTTAGGAACTGAATTTTCGAGATATAAAAATGGGTTAAATGATTTTACAAAGAAACATAATCATGGAATCTCTCCTTGTGAAGAAGCAATAGTGATTAATTGGGATGGTTCAGTAAACCCTTGTTGTTGGGATTATTTTGGGGAACATAATTTTGGAAATGTCAAAGATAGGGGGGTTTATGCTATTTGGAATTATATTTCTTATTATCAACATAGGAATAATATTAAGAATAATAAATTTTTAAAAATTTGCGTTGATTGTGCAAACAGTAAAACAGTTTCAACAATTTCATTAACGGATAAGGGAGGGGATGATGTCAAGAAAAGTATTTAATTATTGTGGAATTTCAAATATTGAAATTAATGCTCCTACAAATTTGCTTGAAAGGCTTGCTGAAAATCTTGAAGGAGAGATAGATTATGTAAAAGATTCTGATTGCAATATTTCCATTTATCAACCTGAGAAACTTGAAGAAATTATAAAGGATAAAAATTTTGATTATTTGACTATTAATCAGGTTGGAACTAAAAAAGAACCTTCTATAAAATATACAAGGTATAATACTCAGGTTAGGACAATACATCAAAAGTCTTTAACTGAATATTTTGTTGATTCAAGAATTAAATTAGATGAATCTGCAGGTTTAATCTGTGTTAGAAATTACTTAAGTAATCATCCTGAATTATTTGATTTACCTCTTTTACATGCTTCTTTAGTGAATTATGAAAGTAAGGGTATATTAATTGCTGGCAATTCACGTCAAGGTAAAACTACTTCAATGGTTTATATGTTAGAAGATTTAGGAGCTGTTTTTGTTGGAGATGAAAATATCATTTTAGATTTAAAG
Source organism: uncultured archaeon (assembly GCA_937982425.1). Classification (GTDB taxonomy): domain Archaea; phylum Nanobdellota; class Nanobdellia; order Pacearchaeales; family GW2011-AR1; genus GW2011-AR1. The sequence goes on from CALJLT010000018.1 coordinate 5,130, forward strand.
AATGGCAAACCGAAAGGGTTATATGTTCCTAGAACTCCTCGTGCAAGATTTTCAACCATCGCTCAATCTGGACTTTCAAAAGTTTTAGAGAATCTTGAATTGACAAATGCTACTCAATATATAGATTCAGATGCAATAGAAAAAATTATTTCTTCTAAAAGTTTTCATGTTGATGCTGGAATGGCTTTTTCAAGAAATTCTTTTTGCGATTTACTTGGAACAAAATCCCAAGAAATTTCAAACATTGATTTGATTTTATTTCCAAGATATGTTGAAGAAAATTCTTTTAGAGTTAGGAATTTGGGGCTTGAAGAGGGGGTAAAAAGATTATCGGAGATAGGACTAATGAGAAAATCAGAAATTTGTCCAAAAGAACTTACTGAAATTCAATTAATTTTAGATAAAGAAAAATTTAAGGGAATTGATTTTCTGGAATTATCTTTTTCAGATATTCAAGGTTTGCGTAGAGGGGGCTTTAGAATATGAGTAATATTCCAATAGGTTATTACACCATGAGAATTTTAAAGAAGCCGGAAGGAAAAAATAAAGGAGCAATAATTTTATCACAAGTAGATCGCGTTGTTAAACAATTTCCTTTTGTAAAAGACAAGTTTTATATTATTGAAAGGAGAGGCTGGAGAGGTTTAAATGAATCACATTATGCAGATATTAAATTGGTGGAAGATTTATCCTTGTGGAAACAAACATTGAAACAATTTTCAAAGAGTATTTGTTTAGATATTGGTCCAGCGGATTTTGTTGACACATCTGAATTTAGGCCTTTAGATATACCAAAAAGATATGATGCAATACAAATATCTCATTGGTCTGATTTTAAAAGACCTGAATTATTGGTAAAGGCTGCAAGTTTAATACCTAATAGAAGATTTTTAAAATTAGGTCATTTTGAAAGAGGGGGTTTATTGGAAGAACGTCGATATAGGGATTCGATAATTAGTTTGTCAAAAGAATTAGGTGCCGATATTATTTTTCCTTATTCAAACGCCGAGAGCAATAATGACTTTCCCCGTAATAAAGGGCAGATGAACTTATACTTTAATCAATCAAGAATAGGTATTTTAACAACAAAAGTAGAAGGAATTAATAGATTTAAAATGGAATGTCTATCTTCAGGAATTCCTGTTCTTATACCTAAAGATACTAGTTATCCTACAAAAAAACACATCAATTCAGAAACTGGAGCAGAATTTGAACCAACTCCTCAAGGATTAGTCAAGACTATTGAATACGTGTTGAATAATTTAGATAAATATAATCCTAGAAGTTACATTGAAAGAACAACGGGTAAACCAATCGCAATATCTAAATTGAAGGGTGCTCTTGAAAAAGTTTGTGAAAGAGATTGTGCTCCTTATTTTTTTGATGAAATAGATTGGGACGGAAGAAATCAAAGTTTAGTTTGGGGAGAAGATGTTTTTAGAGAATTGAAGGAGTATGAAACAAATTTATAAGTTATGTTTACTTTAATAGAAAATGGGTTTAAAGGTTTATTTAATAAGGCATGGAGAAACAGATTTTAACAAAGGAGATAAGGAGTGGGGACAAGGTGATGAAATTTATCTTAATGATTGGGGAAAACTACAAATAAAAGAATTAGCCAATTCTCTTAAACATATAAAATTTGATAAAATCTTTTCAAGTGACTTAGTCAGAGCTAAACAAACAGCAGATGAATTAAGAAATCTCTCTGAGAATGAGATTATTTTTGACAAAAGATTGAGAGAGTATAACCCTGGAGATGTTGATCCTCAATCTGAAAAATGGATAGAAAAATATAAAGAAATGTTAAATTCTGGTATATCTAAATATGATATCCGTCCTTTTGGTGGTGAAAATATTTGGGATTTAATTAAAAGAACTAAATCCTTTTTAGAAGATTTAGAAAAAGAAGAAGGAAATATTGCAGTTGTTTCGCATTCAGGTGTTAATGCCGCTTTGATAAATTTATCTCAGGGTAAACAAAAGGATGAATTTTTACCAATAAAACAAGATAATGTTTGTATAAATATTCTTGAATTTAATGAAGATAAATGGACAATAAAAGTTATTAATGAATCTTCCCATATAACAGACATTATTCCAAACATTGAAATTTATGAAAATCAAAATGAAATTAAGAAACAAGCAAAAGAATACATAATTAAAAACTTAGAGAACAATATAGAAGAATTATATTTTGCAGGAGATATAATAAATAATAATTTTGGAGTTTATGATAGACCTTATAAAAGGTATAAAGGGTCAACAATTGAAGTTTATGGGATATTGAAAAAGGATTTTAAGATTCCTAAAAAATGGAAAATTTCAATTTTAGATGATAAATTTGAAAAATATGAAATTGGAAAAATAAATATAAATGGGGTAAATCATAAAGTAAATTTAACCGTGATTAGAAATTTTGAAAATATTGTAAACATAAAGAAAGAGAAGATAATATGAAAGAAGTTTTAATAATCTCTTTAAATTCTGGAGGAACAATGGGGCATGGAAAAATTATTTCCTCTTTGGCAAATTTTTTAGTTGGCAAAAAGAAGGGAGTTACCCTCATTTCAGATATGCCTTTTACAAAAAATTTTATTTTAAATAAAAAGGTGGTTAAAGAAAATATTAAGATGGTTCCTCATGAAAATTATACTATTGGAGGGATGTGCCATTGCATACAGAAAAATGAAATTTATGATTATGCAATAAGAAATAAAATTGAATGTGTTATTTTTTCAACTTTTTTCGATTTAAGTTTAGTAAGAAAATTTAAAAATTCTAATATAAAAACTATTTTGTTGAGTTATCCAATTAGAGATACTTTTAGATTAGCTTTAAAACAAAACAGGGTTTATTCAAATTTTGATAAAATAATAACTTTATATGGTCCATGTTTTTTAGATAAAAAAATTTCAAATGAAATTTTAGTAAATCCTCTTAAACTTGCTAAAAATAAAATAAATAAAAATGAAAGTTATGATATTTTAGTAACTTGTGGAGGAGGGGGAAGACCTTCTTCAAACATATTTTTGAAAAAGGCAATAAAATCTCTTGAAAAAGTAATTAATGATTTTCCAAATAAAAAACTAAAGATTAAAATTATTAAAGGAAATTCAAAAGTTAAAATTAAGAATAAAAAAATTGAAAGTATGATTTGGACAAAGAATTTTGGAAGTTTGATTTCTTCTTCTAAAGTTATAATTTCTGAAGCTGGATTTTATACAATGTTAGATTTAATTAATTATCGCAAGAAAGCTATATTGATTCCAGGAGAAAGAATTATTGATAATCAGGAATTGAGGGCTTTAAAACTTGAAGAAATAGGTATAGGAAAAGTTTTTTTCCCTTTTGAGGACTATTCTAAGTTATCTAAATTTATTTTAAAAGAGTTAGATGATTATAAACAAAAAAAGAATAATTTTGAAAAAATAAAGTTGAAATTTAATAAACATCCTGAGTTGGGATGTGCAATGTTAGAAGAATTAAAATGAAAATTATGTATATTTGTGGGATGTATGTCCCCTCACATGGGGGAGCTGAAATTAGTATGTATTCTTTATTAAAAAATCTGAAAGAGAAGTTTAATTGGGAAGTTTTATCGGTGACTGATGAAAGATATACTGAAACTAAAATAAATGATAATTTTAATAAAGTTCCAATCAGAACCGTAAATCACAGTAATCGTTTAAATGAAATAGATACTGCAATTACCGAATTTAATCCAGATATCATTATGACTCAATTAATGTGGAGTGATATTGCCTTAAAATTAGCAAAAAAATATTCTATTCCTTCAATTATGAGAGTCTGTAAAGTTCCCTTGGAATTAGATTTATCTATGAATTCAAAAATATCTCCTACTGCAATTATTTCTACATCTAATTCTGTAAAAAAATATGTTAAAAAAAAGTGGAATAGGAAATCAGAAATAATAAAACCTTTAATTGAAATTGAAAATTATATAATAATAGATAATACTTTTAAACCAATAAAAAATAAATTAATTTTTATGTTTAATCCTTTAAAAAGAAAAGGAGGATTAATCTTAAAAGAAATATCAAAAAGATTGCCCGAACAAAAATTTGGAACAGTATATGGTTGGTCTTCTTTGAAAGAAAATAAAAATTCCAAATATTTTTCATCTGAATATATTGAAAGGATAACAGAATCTGAAGGTTGTAAATTTGATGGTTCTCTTCCAGATTATATTAGTTTTAGGGATTGTAATAATATTAAGATTTTTAAACCTGAAGACGATCCAAAAAAGATCTATGAAAAGATTAAGATCCTAATTATTCCCTCACAATGGGAAGAAGCTTTTGGTAGAGTTTCTATAGAGGCAATGGCTAATGGGATTCCAGTTATCGCAAGTAACATTGCAGGACTTAAAGATGCCGTAGGTGAAGGGGGAATACTCCTAGAGAAAGATGATATAAAATCTTGGATTGAAGAAATTAAAAAATTGAATAAAGAGAATAAATATTATAAAATGTGGTCTAAAAAAGGAAAAGAATTTGTTAAAAAAAATTATTCTGAGAAAAAAATATTAATAGATTTTATTAAATTGGTTAAGTCTATTTCTAAAAAAGATTAAATAAAATACAAGGGAGTATTTACTCTGAATTGCAGAGAATATTCAAAACCCCATTTCATTATATGACTCTCGGTCGGGGCGTATTGTTACTCTAAAATTAATACAAAGAGAAAAATTTATATAATCATTCATATTCTTATTTTTATGTTAGGACCATATACTGCAGGAAAAGAAGGAAAAATATCCTACAAAGGAAATAAGATTTTTGGGCCTATTGAAGATGTAAATTCTATAGAAGTTCCTCTAAAAGAAATAGAACAAAGAATAATTCATTTCGATCAAGATAAAATGTGGAGCCATATTGCAAAAATAAATCATCAGATAAATATGTCTGCAAATTTATATTTTGAAGAATTGGGGGCTTTATTTACTCCCTTGCCTTTGACAACAAGAATGATTTCTTCTCCTGGAGCAGTTTATGGCAAAAACTGTATCAATTATACTACAGATACTTGTCCAATTAAATTAAATTGGTTTGATTTAAAAAAAGAGATCTTTTTATCTGAATCTTCTCAAATATATTTGGAGTTTGCATTAATGCAACAGAATATAAATTCTGTTTATTCTATCTATAATTCATTTAGGAAAGAACGGGCAGATGCAACCCATCTATCAGAGTTTCACCATATTGAATATGAGGGAAAGATAACTCAAAATAAAAATGAAGAGATTGTTCTTAATTTAATTAAGAGAATAATCTCAGATTTGTTAAAAAATAATAAAGAAGATTTGAGTTATTTTTTGGTTGAAGATAAATTAAAGGAGTTAGAATCTTTTTCTGAAAATATCTTAAATGTACCAAGAATAACCTTTAGAAAAGCATTGGATTTATTATATGAAGAAACGAGGGATAACAAGTATAAAGAATTTACTCTTAAAAATTTTGGGTCCTGGGAAGAAATAAAGATAACTGAAATATTTCAAAATATGGTAATTATTAAAGAATTTCCCTTGTTAGAAGTTCCATTTTATCATTCAGAAATAAAAGACAGAGAAATTAAGGTGGCGAATAATTCAGATTTTATTTGGCCAGGTTATAGGGAAACTGTTGGAAGCGGACATCGTATAGATTCAATTGAAGAATTAGAAAATAAATCTAATCTTTTTAATCTCCCTGAAGAGGATTATTCTCCTTATCTTCAATCAAGAAGACTAAAAAATTATACTCCTACTTCTGGATTTGGTCTTGGATGGGAAAGATTGTTACATGGTTTATTAGAAATGCCCTTTGTCTGGAGTGCGAGCCAATTTCCAAGAGTTGATGGGACAATTAAGCCATGAGAACAAAAACTTGTGATTTAAATGATGGTATGGAAGATGTGGAATTAAAAGGAAGAATTGTTAGTAAAAGAGATTTTGGAAATTTAATTTTTTTGGCATTAAGAGACGATACTGGTTCTGCTCAAGCATGGTTAAACAAATCTTTTTTGGGAGAAAAGTTTGATAAAAATGCATTAAAATATGGAGATTTTGTTAGACTTGAAGGAAACTCATTCAAAACAGATTCTGGGGTTACAACATTAAATGTTGTGAATTATGAAGTTTATAGTAGAGCTCTAGATCCTCTTCCTGATAAAAGGAAAGGAATTTCTAAAAGAAAAGGTTATATTCATAGAGGATTAGAGATTTTAACAAATGAAGAAACTTTTGATAGATTTAAAAAAATAAATAAAATGACTGAATCAATTCGAAGTTTTTTATTTCAAAGGGGATATCAAGAAACAGACACTGGAATTTTGCAAAAAGAAGAAGATTCTTCTCCTTCTGGAACATTTTATACTTATTCGGATCATTTAAAGAAAAATTTAGTTCTTAGGAAATCAAAAGAACAAAGAATGAAACAATTGATGGTTGGAGGATTTGAAAAAATTTTTGAAATAGGGAAAAGTTTTAGAAATGGGCAAATTACTAGAAAATATCATCCTGAAATAAACGGATTAGAACTTTATGATGCTTATTCAGATTGGAAGGATATGCTCTCTTTAACTGTTGATCTTTTAGAAAATTTAAATTTAGAATTTGGGGTGCCAAAATCAAATCCCCAAGAATTTGAGAGAATAAACTTTTATGATTTAATTAAAGAAAATTTTGGAATAGATGGAAGATTTGCCAGTTTAGATGAAATAAAAAAAATGATTCCCTCTAAAAGATTAAGAAATTATCAAAACAATGATACCGGCAGGGCATTTAGTTTAATGGATTTAGTAGGATTTGGTTTAGAAAGATATTCTAATAAAAATATTATTTTGTGGGGAATCCCAAAACAAATTTCTGTTCTTTCAAAATCTTCTATTGAAGAACCCAGTTTAGCTGAAGAATTTAGATATTTTGTTAAGGGGAATTCTTTCTGCTATGGAAATACAGAATTGATAGACCCCTTGGAGCAAGAAAAAAGATTACTTGAGCAAAGTAGATATGAATCTAAGGAGATTGATTTATCTAAAGATCCTTTTTTAAAATTAATGAGGTTGGGTATGCCTCCCATGGGGGGATTGGGAATTGGATTAGATAGATTGTTTTCAATATATCTAGAAAAGGATTCTGTAAAAGACGTCATTTATTTCCCTTTATAGGTCTAGATAAAAATAATTCTATTTCTTCTAAATAGTTTCTTTTCTGAAGAATAAAAATACTAAATCCTGCATGTTTGAGATTTTTATTAAATAATTTCATAAAATATCTTCCTTTTTCAATTAAAAGAGAATTATCTTCTTTTTTCAAACTATCTTTCTTAAATACTTCTCTTAGATATTTCTCAATATTATCAGATGCGTCAATATATTCTGAATCTTCTTCAAAGATAATTTCTAAATTATCTTCATTCTTTTTTATGAAATCAATCCAATCTTTCTTTTTTAAAATATTCAATTCTGAATTTATTGCTTTTCCTACTTCTTTCACTATTTTTTTTGGGACTTTCTTTTTATAGTAAATTGGAACAAAAATTAAAAATCCTCCTTTTTTTAAAACTCGAATGCATTCTCTTAGTGCATTTTTTTTATCTTCAATAAAAGATAAAACATTACTCAGCCAAACCACATCAAAAGATTCATTTTTATAAGGAAGTTTTGTTGCTGAAGCTTTTTCAAATTTAACATTATTTATTTTATTTTCCTTTGCTTTTTTTCTTGCTTCACTTAAGGAATCTTCAATTAAATCTATTCCTAAAACAGAAGCCCCAGTTAATTGGGCAATATTTAAAGAAGTAAATCCAGTATTACAACCAATCTCTAGAACTTTCTTCTTTTCATTAATAAAAGCATTAACGCAACATTTTTGCACAGTTTTTATTCCTCCAGAAGGCCTATTTGTTTCATTAACCTTTCCTACATACTCTGAATAAGTAATCTCTTTTTTATCTTTCAATTTCATTTTAAAGTTATTTTACATCCTTTATTTTTTGAGATTATCTTAACTTTTCCTCCTATTGGAAAAGTTATTTTTGGGGATGTGTGCCCAAAATCTACATTTGAGATAATTGGAATAGAACTTAATTCTTTTTTTGAATGAATTATCTCTTTTAATATTTTGGAATCTATTTTAGAACCTTTTTGAAATCTTCCAAGGACCATTCCTTTCACAAATTTAAAATCTGGCAAATGAATTAGACTTTGCAAATCCCTATCAAATGTTCCTTTATTACTTTCATCATCATCTTCAATAAATAAAATTGAGCCTTTTAAAGAAGGCATGAATTCTGTTCCTTGTAAAAGATTCAATGTGCAGAGATTATCTCCAATTATTTCTCCTTCTGCTTCTCCTTCATTTATCGCTTTATATCCTTCATTATTTATGAATTCTCTTTTTTCTTGATCTAAAAACCAAACATCATCACTCCATTCCTTTGAAGGAATAATTTCTGTCTCTTCTTCAGACATAAGAACTTTCTTAAAATAATTCAAAGTATAATCAAATCCCTTAATCATTCCAAAGCTAGAGAAATGAGGTCCAGAATAAGTTATTAGACCAGACTTTTTTAAAATAGCATTTTGTAAAGCAGTAATATCTGAAAATCCACAAAGAACTTTTGGATTATTTCTTATTAATTCGTAATCTAAATAAGAGAGTATTTGGTTAGTGTTATATCCTCCAACGACAGTTAAAATTCCTTTTACTTTTTTATCATTAAATGCATCATGTAAATCCTGCACCCTCTCTTTTATTGAAGAAGAATCAAAATCATTTTTTTTATAAACATTTTTTCCATAAGTTACCTTTAAACCGAGGTTAATTAATCTTTCTTCAGCTAATTTTTTACAATCTTCAGAGATTATAGATAAACTCACAGCAGGAGCTACAATCCTTATTTCATCTCCTGGTTTTAAAATTGGGGGCTTAATATATCCCATAAATTTTTAATTGAAATCAAATTAATAAATCTTTGTAAAATATAATTGTTAATTTTAAATAGTTTTTATTCGTCTAAAATTTATGAAATTTATAAGAAAAATGAAGGCAAAAGATAATTCGATTAAATATCTTTTTCAATCTCCAGGAAAAGGTTTTGTTGAAGCAATATACTTTAATTTTGAGGGATATTATGGTAAGCCTAAAGTAAACAGCAAAGTAATCTGTCTCTCATCCCAATCCGGCTGTAATATGGGGTGTGTTTTTTGTGAAACTGGTAAGATTAAAAGAGTAATTAATTTATCTTCTAAGGAAATGTCTTATGAGGTAAATTATATTCAAAAAGACTTGAAGAAACAAAAGTTGCCCCCTGCAAAATTTTATGCTATAATGGGGATGGGAGAACCCTTGAATAATCTTGAAGAGATATTAAAATTCTTTCATGAAAATAGAAGCATTGTAGAAAAAATCTCAATTTCGACTGTTGGAATAATCCCAGAAATAAAAAAACTAATCAAAGACAAATCTCATGATTTTGATTTTTTTATTTCTCTTCATTCTCCCTTTGAAAGAGAAAGATCAAAATTGATGCCAATAAATAGGAAATATTCTATTAAGAAATTAATCTCTGTTGCAAAAAAGTATTCCAAAGAAAAAAAAGAAAAAATAACTTTTACATATATGTTGATTCCTAATTTGAATGATAGTTTAAAACATGCTAAAAGGTTGGCTAAAATATTAAATCCAAAATATTTCTCTGTTCAATTAACTTGTTTTAACCCCTCAGGAGAAAGAGAAATAAAAAATGCTAGAGATAATTTTTCTAAGAAAGTTAATTTTTTTATAATGGAGTTAAAAAATAAAGGTATTGAATTTGATGTTCAATTAAGCAAGGGGTTGGAAATTGAAGGGGGATGTGGACAATTTTCTGCAAAACAAAAAAATCTAAATACTAAATCAACTTAAATAAATTACAATGGAGTATTTACTCTGGGGAACGCAGAATATTCAAAACCCCATTTCATTATATGTCTCCCGGTCGGGGCGTTAGGAATTTCCTTTCAGAAACTTTTTTATAGCTTATTTTATTGATAAACTAATGGAAGAAGGTGATGAGGTTAATTATCCTGAAGCATTTAAAACAAAAACTATTGATAAAAATTCTTCCGTTTATAAAGAAAAAAGAAATATTCTTCCTTTAATATTAATTCCTCTTATAGCAATAACTTTTCTTTTGAAGATCGGAAGAGCGTCGTGTAGGGAAAGAGTGTAGATCTCGGT
>CALJLT010000019.1 GCA_937982425.1 uncultured archaeon
CGACCCCCGAGATCTACACTCTTTCCCTACACGACGCTCTTCCGATCTCTCCTGTCCTGCTGTCAAAAATCCCCAAAATTACATGCCAGTTTTCTTTTATTTTTTCATAAGAATCTTGAAAAATAGCAAAAGTTTTAACAGAGTCTGGATGGTATTCGAATTTTTTTAATAAATCAAAATATTTTTCAATATTTTTTTCTGAAATAAGATGCCCTATTAATGGGATCCTATCTAATAAAATAAAATAAACAGGATTTAAATTTTTAAACTTTACACTTTCTTCTGGGAACATAAATCTTAATTTATCTTCCATGTTTAAACTATTTAAAACATCTCTGTTTTCTTTCCATCTTTCTAATTTTTCATTTGAATTTAAGAAACGATCTCCTACATCTTCGAAAAAATAATTTCCCTTTTTATAAATTTCTATAATGAAATCCCCTAAACCTTTCATTTCATATGCAGCATAAAAATTTTTAGGGATATCTATTCTATTTAATTTCCATTTTTGAGTAAGGTCAAGTCCATTTTCTACTCCAAATATAGAGCTTATAAATTCATTAGTTTTATTTTTATCTTCTTCAAATTTTTCTATTTGATCTTCTGGGAGACCTATAAGGCTTGGGTATGTATATAATTTATGCCATAATTCTTGAGGATAATTTTCAACTAAATAATCAAAAACAGGCTCATCTGTTTTAAGATAAGCAAATCTATTTAATAATTTAACAATTTCTCCACTGCCGTTTAATGCCTTTTGAAAAGCTAAATCTAAATTTTTCGGGACGTCTATCTGCCCCATATAAATAGCATTTAATAATTTCGAAAATGTATAACCCCCAAATTTTTTTAATCTATCAAGACCTTCTATCCCTCGCAATTTAAAAAGAGCTTCTAAAACAGAATCTAAATTTTCTTTATAGTTATTTGGAATATCACTCCATTCCGAAATAATCGCTCCCGGAAAAGCACTTTGAAAATCAGGGACGCCATATCTTTCATAAAACTCTAAAATTAAAACCCCTATTTTTGGATTAGTGTTGTTAATGAATATATTCCCTTTAGTCCTAAAATAATTATATATATCTAGCATTATTTTTGTATCTAATTGAAATATATCAAACGATGGATTATCTAAAACAATCTTGAAAAATTCATTAATATTTTCTCCAAAAGTATTAAAAATATTAACTAAATAATCATCGAAAAAATTTATGTCTCCAAAACTCTTAGATTTTTTATCTATTTGCATCATTTTATATAAAAGATCAACACTTAATTCTTTATAATTAATTCTAGGATAAGTTTTGATAAAGCTATATAAATCTTCAGATAAATCATTTCTGTCTGTTTGCTGACTTATAGTATTATATAAATCTCTTATATTTTGAGGATTAGATGAATATAATAAATCAATAAATTTATCCTCACCAATTTTATTTATTAAATTATTAATTTCATCTTTGCTTAAACCAGAATCTAAAATAGCACCAACATATCTTAGACTATCTGTATAATATTTAAGCAAAAAAGAC
>CALJLT010000020.1 GCA_937982425.1 uncultured archaeon
CCACCGAGATCTACACTCTTTCCCTACACGACGCTCTTCCGATCTTTCTAACTTCTAATTTCATAACATTACATCCTAAATTTTTGGCCTCTATTATGCTCTTTTCAAGTAATTTTTTTCCAATTCCCTTCCCTTGATAATTTTTTGACACCCCCAAATATCCCTCTCCAGCAATTTTTCCTTCATGATAAAAAGATCTGTATCCAACAATCTTCTTATCCTCTATTGCAACAAAAACTAAATTTTTTTTATCTTCAAAAAGATCATTTATTAAATCCGTCATATCAAATTTAGTTTTATGGTAGCCGCTATTTGACTCAATTTTAACTATCTCTTCTCTGTCTTTTTTTCTTGCTCTTCGTATTTGAATTTTTTTCTCCATTTTTAACTCCTTAATGCATCAACTGGATTTTGTTTTGCTGCCCTCATTGCAGGGGCAATTCCAGATATCCCCCCCACTAAAAAACTTCCTGCTAAAGATAAAAAGATTAAACTAAAATTTATATTTGGAGAAATGTCCGAACCCAAAAAGGCATTTATTGAGGCAGTTCCTATTACCCCCAATAAAGTTCCAAATAAAGCTCCGAACAACCCTCCTATTAATCCTAACAAACTTGCTTCAATAAAAAACTGTAAGAATACCTGGCTATTTCTTGCTCCAACAGATTTCATGACTCCTATATCTCTTCTTCTTTCTAAAACTGAAGCTGTCATCGTGTTAACAATGCCTAAAGCTCCAATAAAAATAGAAATTGAGGCAACTATAACAATAAAAATCTGAACTCCTGATAAAACACTATTAAGAGTGGACAAACTTGCTTCCGGAGTTGAGACTTCAAAATCCTCGTTTCCTTCTTTAACATTTCTAATTTTACGTAATGCTTTCTCAATATCTTCCTTAGTCTTCTCCATTTCATTTCTATCGACAGGTTGAACTTGTATCACAGCTATATCGTCTTTAACATTGAATAAATTTTTAAAATCCTCTTCATTCATGTAAACAACATTATCATAAATGAAACTTCCTTTTTTTTCTAAAATACCTATTACTTCGAAAGATTGATCATTAATTAAAACATTTCTTCCAGGATATACTGGTTTATCAAAACCTATTTTATCCACATAAAAATTATAGCCTAAGATAACTTTTCTAGAATCAGATTCATCTAAAAATCTTCCTGCGGCCAAACCTCCATCTAATTGTTCATAAAGAAATTTTCTATCTTCTCCGGGCGGAACACTTGAAAAATATCCAAAAATAGTTTTCTTATTATATTCTATTTTTCCTGGTTTAATGTACTGCCCAATTGCTCTTTTAACACTACTTAAACTTTTTATCTCAAATAATTCTTTCTCTCCGAGAGGAGTAGCAACTGAAGAACCTGGAGGTCCAAAACTATTCACCCCTCCTGCCCTTACTGAAATTACTTCTACATTTCCTATTCCAAACTGACTAGCTACTGAAAATTTTAAAGCTTCTCCTAAAGAAATAAGAGAAACAACTGCAACAACACCTATAAAAATTCCTAACAAAGTTAACCAAGAACGTAACCCCCTTTTTTTCAAATTTTTAAAAGAGAGTTTAAAATAATCTTCAATCATTTTTCCCCCTTCTTTTTTTTGAAAGGAACTTCATGCCAAACACTATTTCTCTTAGTAATTTTTTCAATCTTTCCATCTCTTAACCAATAAACTATATTTGCATGCTCTTGAGCTAAATCTGGATCGTGAGTTACAAGAATTATTGTCCTTCCTTCTTCTTGATTTAACTTCTTTAAAAAATTCATAACGATTTCTCCGGTTTTTGTATCTAAGTTTCCTGTTGGTTCATCTGCAAGAATAACTTCAGGATCATTAGCCAAGCTTCGTGCAATTGCAACTCTTTGTCTTTGGCCTCCAGAAAGTTCATTTGGATAATGAGTCATTCTATCTTCTAATTCAACTAAGCTCAACAAATTAGTTGCCTTTACTTCTCTTTCAATTTCATCAATACCTTGAAATACCATTGGTAAAGCAACATTTTCTTTTGCGGTTAAATTTGGAATTAAATTAAAAGATTGAAAAATAAAACCTATTTTTTTTCCTCGAATTTGAGCTAAATCTGATTCAGAAAGTAAAGATATATCTTCTCCATCCAAAAAAATTTTTCCTTTAGTTGGGACATCTAAACTTCCTACCAAATTCATACAAGTAGATTTACCCGAACCAGAAGGACCCATAATTGCAACAAATTCTCCTTTTTTTATTTGAATCGAAACCCCATCTACTGCCTTAACAAGAACTTCTCCCATAGGATAATGTTTATGCACATCCTTCAATTCAATTATAATTTCTTCACTTCTCTTTTTAGCCATAAACAAAAAAAGAAAGATTGTTATTTAAATTAATTGGTATTCACTGTCTACTTTTAATAAATTCCTTTAAACACTTAAAAATATCTTCTTTCATATAAGGTAAAAAAGAAAGAGAACCAGCATTTTTGTGCCCCCCTCCTTCAACAAAAGCATCAGGCAATTTTTGCTGTATGTATTTTTTCAAATCATGGACCGAAAAATTTGCTTCATCAGTTGCCCTTATAGTCATTGCAGTATTCATAAGTCCAATAGTGACTAAATTACTTATTTTTTTTTCATTCTGAAAATTATCATGTATTAAACTAACCGCTCTTCCCGGCTTAGGAAAAAATCCAAAACCAGGAAAGGTTTCTTCAACCTCGACACTTTGAAGAGTGGTCTCTCCAATTTTATTTATTTTAGAATTACTTTTACCAATCTCCAAACCTTTCCTATCTAGTTCTCTAATATAAGGAACCATTAATTCTACTAATCGTTTTTGCTTTTCTCTTGGTTCACCAAATAAAACTTCAACATACTCTCTTGCTTCCATAAATCTTACCTTTGCAGAAACATAATCAATCATCAAAGCAATATCTGCAAGAAGTTGTTTTGAATAACCTTCTTTTTGAGCAATTAATAAATATTGATTCATAACTTCAGGATTCATTAAATCAATTTTATCTGCAAAACCAGCCATTGCAGGAATCTGAGAAATGTTTTTTACATTTGGGTTAATAAATCTCGCTAATTCAGAACATAACATTCCAGCAGAAAATTTTGACCCTTCTTCTTCAACTAAAAAAGGATTTATGTGTGTTAAAACTTCTTCGGAAATAACGTCTTTATCAAATCCGTGGTGATCTATAACAATGAAATCTGCTCCGTGAATTTTTGCTTGTTTAATTGCCATTAAGTCTTCCGGACTAGAACCATTATCTGCGATTATTATTAAAGGCATTTTATTGGAAAACTTAGCTGCATTTCTTAATGAATTCGCTGTATCTCTTATTGAATCGTCAATTTCGTAAAAAGGGGCTTGGCATGGTGCTCTTATAAAATATTCCCAAGCTGCCTTAGCAGAATTGTGCTGATCTTCTATCAAAGGTATTATCGCTCTCTCCAAAGCAAAACCAGAACTATATCCATCTGCATCATTATGGTGTCTAACAATTATAGGCCGATTTTGAATTACTGCTAACCTTACATGAGTTGCAGCCTCAATGAATTTTTCTCTTAATTTCTCCAAAATAACATCTTGAACTAAAAATTTAGGTGCTTTGACTTTCGCCCTTTCAAATTCTATTTTTTCTAATTTCTTTTCAAATAATTTTTTTTCTTCGCCTTCAATTTTCAAAACGTTTTTTATATTTCCCTCTAGTTCTCCTTGAAATTCATCTATAGAAACTTTTGCTTTGATTATATCCTCTTCATTGATTTCGGGATAAGCCCGCTCTCCTGGTTTAATAAATCCCTTTAAAGCCAAAGTTCCAGTTCCGTCACTTACTAAAAAAATTGTTGGCCCTCCGGTTTGTATAACTTTCACAACTTTAGCCTGCAACGCAACTGATTTTTTACTTAAATCTATATTATCGATCGTGAGGTGCTCTGCTGGAGATGGACTTGCAACATTTTTCTTACTTTTAAAATTTTTATTTTTCATCTTACCCTCAAACTTCTTAGATTTAACAAATCTTTTTTTATTTATCATAGAAGGAATAATCAATGTAAAATTATAAACCTTTTTATAACTTTCGGAAGAAAAACTTTATAAACCAAATTCCATAACCTATCCCATGGCATTCAAATTAAACTTAAGCGAAAAAAGTGGAAAAACTTGGAAAATGGAATCCGAGTCTGAATCATTTATAGATAAAGAAATAAATCAAAAAATAAAAGGAGAAGAGATCAGACCAGATTTAACTGGATACGAGTTTGAAATAACTGGGGCCAGCGATAAATCGGGATTTGCGCATTTTAAAGAAGTTTCAGGAATTGGATTAAAAAAACTTCTTCTTGGATACGGAAAAGGCATGAAAAAAAGACCTAAGAGAGAGGGAAAAAAGAAAAGGTCGAATTATAAACCAAAAGGATTAAGATTAAGAAAAACTGTTCGAGGAAATACTATATCTTCTGCTACGTCACAAATAAATCTTAAAGTATTAAAAGAGGGAAAAACTCCTCTAATAAAAATTTTTGGTCCAAAAGAAGAAGCTTCTGTTAATAAAGAATAAAAATTTTTTAAAAAAAGAAAATGGAAGAATTTATGAACGCAATATATCATGAAGTTGGTCATTGGTTGGTTGCGGATGCCCTGGGTTATAAGGGAATGATTACTGGAAATTTAAAAGAAAATACCTCTTTTGGATTTACTCTTTTAGATAAAATTGAAAATAATGAAAGAGGATTAAAACATCAACTTGCAATAGCCTTTGGAGGTAAGGCCGCAGAAGAAATCTTAAATTTACCTCCTAATGCGGGGTATATAGGAGATTTACAAATTGCATGCCTTCATTTAAAACAACTAAAAGAAATTAAGGGAGAAAAATTTGAATTTAAAAATTATTTAGATTTTTCAGAAAATGAACTAGAAAAATACCTGCAAATTTCAAAGTCAATTATTCAAAAATTAGGGGGAAGGGAGCTTATAATTGAAAACGGAAATTATGTTTTCAACCGATTAAAAAACTAAATTTTCAAACCCAAATCTTTTTTAATGCGTATTTTCTAAATCCAATATGGTAGAAAAAATTCCTGAAATAAATGTTGGTATCGTTGGGCATATTGATCATGGTAAAACAACTCTTCTTTCAAAACTAACTGGAAAGTTCGCAGATACTCATTCTGAAGAACTTAAAAGAGGAATAACAATAAAATTAGGTTACGCTGAATTAATAATCTATAAGGATGAAAATGGATTTAATTATGAAAAAAGAGGGAAACCATTAACTTACGTTTCATTCATTGACGCCCCCGGCCACGAAATGCTCATGGCAACAATGCTATCTGGTGCCGCAATTATAGATGCCGCTATTTTAGTTATAGCCGCTAATGAAGGGGTAAAACCCCAAACAAAAGAACACTTAATGGCTCTTCAAGCAAAAAAAATAGGGAGTATTATAATTGTTCAAAATAAAATTGATTTAGTATCAAAAGAAAAAGCTCTTGAAAATTACAGAGAGATAAAAGAATTTTTAAAAGGCACAATTGCAGAAAATTCTCCTATAATTCCTATTTCAGCGCAACAAAATGTAAACATAGAAAAATTATTAGAAGCTTTAACCGAAATAAAAATTCCAAAAAGAAATGAATCCTTGGACCCTCTTTTTTTAATTGCAAGGAGTTTTGATATAAATAAACCTGGAACAAAAATAGAGGAATTAAAGGGAGGGGTATTGGGAGGAATACTTAAGCAAGGAAAGTTAAAAGTTGGAGATAAGATAGAAATAAAACCCGGAATCCCAATTAGAAAAAATAACAAAAATGAATATATTCCCTTAAAAACAAAGATTATTTCTATAAACAAAGGAAACGAAAAGATAAAAGAAATTGGACCTGGAGCGAGTATTTCAATAGAAACTGAACTAGACCCCTTTACAACAAAAACAGATTCATTGACCGGTTCAGTTTCTGGAAAAGAAAACACCCTTCCTGAAATAACAGATAAAATAAAAATAAAAGTAGAACTATTTAAAAAAATATTAGGTGATGAAAGTAATCAAAAAGTTGAAGAAATAAAAACAAAAGAGATGCTTATGCTTTCTGTAAATACTACAATAACTGTTGGAACTGTAGAAAAAATCTCAAAAGAAGAAGTAGAAATGTTTCTAAACCTTCCAATAATTGGATTAAAAGGAGACAACGTGGGAATTGCAAGAAATATTAAAAATCATTGGAGATTAATTGGATTTGGAGAAATTATTTAAATGAAAGATTTAACTAAAAATTTATCACAAGAAGAAACTCCCAAGGGAGAGATTTATAAAACTAATTTATGTGAAAAATTTTATCAATCAATAATAAATTATTTAATAAAAAATCCGCCTAAGAAAAGAAAATATATTTTTTATGAATAAAAACCAAATGGAAACTTACTCCCATTCTAAACTACAAACCTTTGAACAATGTAAATTAAAATATAAATTTAAATACATTGATAAAATAAAGCCTGAAGTAGAAAAAACAATTGAAGCCCATCTTGGAACTTGCGTTCATGATTCTTTAGAATGGCTATATAAGGAAAAATTAAAAGGGAAAGTCCCGGAATTGGGAGAATTAATCCAAAAATACACTGGACGTTGGCAAGAAGATTATAAAGAAAAATTTTTAATTGTAAAAAAAGAATTTAAACCTGAAAATTATTTTGAAAAAGGAGTTAAATTCTTAATTGATTATTATTTAAAACACAAACCTTTTGATGATGGGACTATTAGCGTAGAAGAACAAATTTGGATAGAAATTGAAGGATATAAAATAACTGGTTTTATAGACAGGTTAGCTTACAATAAAGAAAAAAATTTATTTGAAATTCATGATTATAAAACGGCTAATTCTATTCCTGGAAAAGAAAAATTTGAAAAAGATAGACAATTGGCACTTTATGCACTCGCAGTAAAAGAAAAACACGGAATGGAAAAGGAAGTGCTTTTATCTTGGCATTATTTAAATCATAATTTACAAATCTTATCAAAAAGAACAAATCAGGAACTCCAAGATTTAAAGAAAGAGATAAAAAAATTAATAGAAGAAATAGAATCCACAAAAGAATTTCCTCCTCAAACTTCGATTCTTTGTGATTGGTGTGAATATAAAACAATCTGTCCTGAATTTGAAAAAGAAAATCAATAAAGGAAGATAATTAGTAAAATTTAAATACCCATATGAATTTTATTTCATATGAAATGCAATGCCTATCATTTATTCTTTGGAAATTTATCTAATCCATTAAAAATTGAGATAATTACTGCCTTAAAAGAAAAACCTCTTTCCGTAATGGAACTTGGAAAAAAATTAAAAACAGAACAATCAAAACTTTCTCATGCTTTAATTAATCTAAAAAGATGTTCAATAGTAGAAGTAAAAGAAGAAGGGAAGAAAAGAATTTATTCGTTAAATAAAAAAACAATAATTCCTATATTAAAAATAATTGATAAACACAAAATTAATTTTTGTCCAGGATGTAAACAAAAATGAAAATAAGAAAAGCAAAAAGAAAAGATTTTAAAAAAATTGCAGAGATATATCAAGAAGGGTTTTCGGAAAAGCCCTACAATGAAATGTGGACTTTGAAAGAATCCATAAATAAAATAAAGATATTTTACAAATATTGCGATATTTGGATTTCAACCGAAAATAAAAACATAACTGGATTTTTAATAATAAATTCCAATCAATGGAAACCGGGAGAAATAATCTTTGGAGAAGATATTGGGATTGATAAAAAATATCGTAAAAAAGAAATTGCCACAAAGCTTCTAGAATTTTCCTTTGCTCATTACAAGAAAAAAGGTTATAAAAAGTTCATGGGAATAATAAATAAAGACGCAAAAAGTTTTGGATTTATTAAAAAATTAAAATTAAAATTATCAAAACAAGATTTGCTTGTTGAAAAAGAATTATGAAAATCTATTTAGACAATGCAGCTACAACAAAAGTTGATGAAGAAGTAATTAATGCCATGATTCCTTATTTTAAAGAAAAATATGCAAATGCTTCTTCTCAACACTTAGAAGGAAGTGAAGCAAAACAAATTCTAGAAAAGTCTAGAAAAATTATTGCCAATGCTTTAAACTCAAAACCTGAAGAAATTTATTTTACTTCAGGGGGGACAGAATCAAATAATTGGGCTCTAAAAGGATTATTTGAAAAAAATTATCCGAATAAAAACCACATAATTACCACAAAAATAGAACACGACGCAACACTTCAAACTTGCAAGTATTTAGAAAAAAAAGGAGCCAAAATATCCTATTTAAATGTTGATTCAGAAGGTTTCATAAATTTAAAAGAACTAGAAGAAGCAATCACTCCTAAAACTTTTTTAGTTTCAATTATGCATGCAAATAACGAAATAGGAACAGTACAAGATTTAGAAAGCATAGGAAAAATTTGCAAAGATAAGAAGATTATATTTCACTCCGATGCTGCACAAAGTTTTACAAAAGAAAAATTAGATGTCAAAAAACAAAATTTAGATTTAGTTTCAATAAACTCTCATAAAATAAATGGCCCAAAAGGGGTTGGGGCTTTATACATTAGATCCAGTATTGAAATAGAACCTTTAATTCACGGAGGGGGGCATGAAAAAGGAAAAAGAAGCGGCACCGAAAATATTCCAGGAATAGTTGGATTTGCAAAAGCTATAGAGATTATAAAAGAAAAAGATTTAAGAAAAATGAAAGAGCTAAGAAATAAATTAATCGAAGAAATTTTAATTAAAATACCTAATACAAAATTAAATGGATCCAAAGAAAGAAGGTTAGTAAACAACGCAAATATTTCTTTCAAGGATGTTGAAGGAGAAGCAATAGGGGGTTATTTAGAAAACAAAGGAATTTTTGTATCTACTGGTTCTGCTTGCATGTCAAATACCCTAAAAGCAAGCCATGTATTAAAATCAATAGGCTTAACGGATTTAGAACAAAATTCTTCAATCAGATTTAGTTTAAGTAAATATACTACAGAAAAAGAAATTGAAAAAGTCTTAGAAGTTTTACCTGAAATTATAAAAAAACTGAGGAGATTGAGTCCACTTGTAAAATGAAATCGAAAAATACAAATTTCAAAAAAGAAGAAATATGCATCTGTAAGGAAGGTCCTTGTGAATGTAAAACTCTTTTAAAAGAAATAGAAAATGAAAACTAAAAAAATAACTGAAAAAACAAACATAGCTGAAGCAATAGAGTCTAATCCTAAAACAGCAGAAATCCTCTTTAAATTTGGAATAGGATGTTTTGGATGTATGATGGCTCATTCAGAAACTCTGGGAGAAGGACTATCTGCACACGGGTTATCTAAAAAAGAAATTGATAAAATAATAGGGGAAATTAATAAAAAATAAAATGGCATTAGAGTATTCAAAAAAAGTTTTAAAAGAATTTTTACAACCAAAAAATTTTGGAGAAATGAAAGGGGCACATGGAACTGGTGAAGTTGGAAGCCCAGCTTGCGGAGACATTATGCAAATGCAAATAAAAGTAGAGAGGGATAAAATTAAAGAAATAAAATTCAAAACCTTCGGATGCGCTGCAGCAATTGCTTCCACCTCAATTATTACTCAAATGGTAAAGGGCAAAGATCTGAATTATGCCAAAAATCTAACTATGAAAGAAGTTGCAGAAAAATTAAAGGGATTGCCTCAAATAAAAATGCATTGTTCTTCTATGGGGATACAAACTTTAAGAAAGGCTATAAAAGATTATGAAGAAAAACTACAAAAAAGAACTGAAAAAAAGAATTAAGAAAATACACTACAACTAAAGATTTATATATGAAAAAATTTTCATTTGAATGAGGAAATAAAATGCGCTCTTGTGAATGCAATAATATTGAAATAAATCAAATGGCCCCGACATTTATAGCAGAAGCTTTTTATGATAACGAAATAAAAAAAATTTCACTAAAAGATTATAGGGGAAAATGGGTTGTTCTGTTTTTTTATCCTGCAGATTTTACTTTTGTATGTCCAACAGAATTAAACGAACTAGCAGATAATTACAAAAAATTTAAAGAATTAGGTGCAGAAATATTAAGTGTCTCAACCGATACTGTTTTTGTTCATAAAGCTTGGCATGATTCTTCAGAAAAAATAAAAAAAATAAAATTTCCTATGGTTGCAGATCCATCACATAAAATTTCTTGGGATTATGGCGTACTTATTTCAGAAGAAGGAGTTGCTTTAAGAGGAACTTTTTTAATAGATCCTGATGGAATATTAAAGTTATATGAGGTTCATGATAATTCAATAGGAAGAAATATTCAAGAGTTGATAAGAAAGATAGAAGCTGCAAAATTTACTCGGGAAAACGGGGGAGAAGTTTGCCCTTCTAGTTGGAAACCAGGAGAAAAAACCCTAAAGCCTGGATTAGATTTAGTTGGAAAAATTTAATATGGAAAATAAAAAAGTAGGATGGATTATAATCGGAATCTCCATCATTATGGGTATAATAGTCTTAATTTTCAATCTAGGACTTAAAAAGATAGTAGGAGAAACTTGCAATCATGGCCCGACTTGTTCTATGTTTGATACAATTTCTGTCCAAACTTGGATAAGCTTAATAATCGTTTTTATAATAATGGGAATTGGAATAATTATTCTTTTATCAAAACCAGAAAAGAAAATAATCATAAAAAAATTAAAAGAAAAAGTAAAGAAGAAAAAAATAGATTTATCTAAATTAGATTTCAAAGAAAGAGAAATAATTAAAATATTGCAAAAAGAAAAAGGGGTTGTTTTTCAGGCGGAATTAAAGGAAAAATTAAAAATAGGAAAAGTAGGAATTACAAGAGTTCTAGACAAATTAGAATCAAAACAATTGATTGAAAGAAAAAGAAGAGGTATGAATAATATTGTAGTTTTAAAAGAATGAAACTAGTTTCTCCAAACAAGTTATAATTTTCAAAAAATTAAAAGATTTAATTAAATACTAGGAGGTTAAAATGAAAACACTAGCAATTTTAGCGATTGTTGCAGGAATCTTATTAGTAGGGGGAGTTTTTGTTGCTGCTTCAATAGGAAATCCGAGCACAAAAAATCTTTCTGAAGATTCAAGCAAATGTTCTTTAGAAAGTGGGTGCCCCTCAGGAGGATGCACAAAAACAAATAATTGTGGACTTTCTAGTTGCGGAGCAACTAAAGGAAGTTCATGTGGATGTGGGAGATGATTCTCCCCCCACAAACCTTTATTAATATTTATTTCTTAAAAAAATTATGAAGATAAAATCCGTTATCGCTAAAAAGATAAAAGATTCTCGGGGTGAAGAAACAATTGAAGTGAAAATTGAAACAAATTTAGGTTTTTTTAGTTCTTCTGCACCCAACGGAAAATCCAAAGGAAAAAATGAGGTTAAGAGTTATAAAAAAAGTTTAGACGAAGATATAGAATCAATTAAAAAAATTTCCGAATATTTTTCAAAAGAACATCTTGAAAAATTTGAAGATTTAAAATATATCGAAGATATTTCAAAAGGACATTTAGGAGGAAACACTGTTTTTGCCTTAGAGTCTGCAGTTTTAAAAGCAATTTCAAAAGAACAAAAAAAAGAGATATGGGAAATAATTAACTCTAAAGCCGAAAAATCTCCTAGATTTGTAGGAAACGTTATTGGGGGAGGGATCCACTCAAAAATAAAAAATAAATCTCCTGACTTTCAAGAATTTTTAATCATCGCCGATGAAATAAATGCTAAAGAATCTTTTGAAAAATTAAAAAAGATAAAAGAAAATCTAAAAATACCTTTAAAACAAAAGGACCCTAAATTTAAAGAAGAAAAAAATGATGAAGATGCGTGGATTACTTCTCTAAATGAAAAAGAAATTTTAGATATTTTAAGCCAAACAAATGAAAAAATAGGAGTAGACATTGCTGCTCAAAGTTTTTATAAAAGGAAAAAATACCGTTATAAAAACCCTCCTTTAGACAGAAATTCAGAAGAACAATTTTCTTACATCTCAAATTTAATAAAAAACTTTAATTTATTTTATGTTGAAGATCCATTTGGAGAAGAAGAATTCGAATATTTTAAAAAACTTCTAGAAAAAAACGAAGGAGAATTAATAGTAGGAGATGATTTAACTACAACAAATCCAAAAAGATTAAAAAAAGCAATTAAAGAAAAATCAATCAATGCAATAATAATCAAACCAAATCAAATAGGCTCTCTTATTCAAGTAAAAGAAATAGTACGAATTGCAAAAGAGAACAATATAAAAACGATTTTTTCTCACAGAAGTGGAGAAACTGAAGAAAACATTTTGGCGGATTTAGCATTCGGTTTTGAAGCAGATTTTCTAAAATGCGGAGTGACTTCAAAAGTTCGTGAATCAAAGATAAAAAGAATAATCGAAATTGAAGAAAGCTTAAATAACTCATCAAAATCTTTATAAACTAATTTTATTCTAAGGTAATATGCCAAGAAAGAAAAAAGAAGAAGAAATTGAAGTTCCTGAAGATAAGTTAAAAGGAAAAAAACTTGAGGAGGCTGCTGAAGCTGAATCTTTGAAAACAGAAAATTCTTTAGAAGAAAAAAAGAAAGCCTTATTAGAAAAAGCAAAAAAACTTAAAGAAAAAGTTGAAGGTTCCTTAGATTTGGAAAAAATTAAAGAAGAGGTTAAATTAAAGAAAAAGGCAGATATGCTTATTCCTCTTGAAGATTACGTAAAAACTGGAATTTACATTGGAACAAGAGTAGTTACTCCTGACATGAAAAAATATGTTTATAGAAGAAGAGCTGACGGATTGGCAATTTTTAATACCGATTTAATTGATGAAAAAATAAAAGAAGCAATTGAATACCTTTCCAAATTTGAACCAGAAGAAATTATTTTAGTTTGTAAAAGACAATCTGGATGGAGGGTAGCAAAAAAATTCTCAGAGGTTACGGGAATAAGAGTTTTTACAAAAAAATATCCTGCAGGAATATTAACAAACCCTAACTTATCTAATTTTACAGAAAACGAATTGACAATAATTACAGATCATTGGTTAGACAAAAATGCTCTAAAAGATACTTTAGACGTAAGAAAAAAAATCCTTATGATTTGTGGAACAAATAATTTTTCAAAAGGAGCTGACAAGATTATTATTGGAAACAATAAAAGTGCAAAATCAATAGGATTAATATATTATCTTCTTGCAAAAGGATATCTGAAAACAAAAGGAAAAGAAAATGAAGATATTGGAGAAATGGATTGGTGGATTGGAGACGAAGATTAAAAATGATTTATGAAAAAGATAGTAGAGAATTTGAAAGTATGAGATTAAAATACCGCTTTCATGTAAGATACACTAATGGAGAAAAAGAAATTCCTGAGGGACTTTTAACAAGAAGACCAAAAGAAGATTATTCCTCTCCTCCTTCAAAAAGTTATGTTTTAAAAAAATCTACAAATAATCAAGAAAATAATAAAAGATCTTTTTCTGAAGCGATTGAAAAAAGAAAAAGATTATCTCAAAGAAGAATTGCGAAAAAGAACATATCTAATTTATTTTAAAAAAACCTAATTCTCAACGAAACATTTATAAATGGTTATTCTCTGAACTTAATATTATAAGATGAGTGCCTTAACAAAATGTATGCTCACATATAAGGTATGATGTATATAGAAGCAGTCGTGCTACTCATCTTAATTGATAAGTTTTCTTAAATGATATTAAAGATATTAGTCACAATTTTGTCAATCAGCCAAAAGCGAGGTTTGTGTGAAGTGGTTTGTTTATCTTACATAAAAACAAATTGCGCAATTAAATTTCTAGTGAATTTTTCACGTCGAAGAAATATCTTAATTGTTAATTCCAGTTGATCCTGCTGGCGGCTGCGGCTCTTTGATTTGCACTTAGACATGCAAGTTTTTCTAGTTTCATTAGAAATTGGATGGCGAACTGCTCAGTAACACGTAGCTAACCTACTCTTAGGTCAAGGATACCCTCGGGAAACTGAGGTTAATACTTGATAAGAGACATACCCTGGAATGATTTGTCTCTAAAATTCGAGCCTAAGAATGGGGCTGCGGCGGATTAGGTTGTTGGCGGGGTAAATGCCCACCAAGCCATTGATCCGTAAGGGCTCTTAGCGGAGAGGCCCTGAGAGGGAATCTGAGACACTATTCCCAGCCCTACGGGGTGCAGCAGTTAGGAATAATCTACAATGCGCGAAAGCGTGATAGTTCGAATCAGAGTGCGTTCCAACAGGAATGCTTTTGTGGAATCTAAAAAGTTCTACGAATAAGGACTGGGTAAGACTAGTGCCAGCCGCCGCGGTAATACTAGCGGTCCAAGTCGCAGCCATTTTTATTGGGTCTAAAACATCCGTAGCTTGCTTAGTAAGTTCCTTGTGAAATTCCATATCTCAAGTATGGAGCGGGCAGGGAGTACTGCTGTAGCTAGAGACTGGAAGACGTAACGAGTACGTTCTAAGTAGCGGTAAAATGTGTTAATCTAGGACGGACTAACAATAGCGAAGGCACGTTACGAGGACAGTTCTGACAGTAAGGGATGAAAGCTAGGGGCGCAAAACGGATTAGATACCCGTGTAGTCCTAGCCCTAAACACTGCACACTAAACATCAGTACCTCTTCGAGAGGTATTGGTGCTGAAGGGAAGCCGAAGAGTGTGCTACCTGGGAAGTATAGTCGCAAGGCCGAAACTTAAAGGAATTGGCGGGGAGACACTACAACGAGTGACGCGTGCGGTTCAATCAGATTCTACACCGTGAACCTCACCAGGAGCGACAGCAGAATGAAGGTCAGTCTGAAGGGCTTACCTGACACGCTGAGAGGAGTTGCATGGCCAACGTAAGCCTGTGCCGTGAGGTGACCTGTTAAATCAGGTAACAGGCAAGACCCACATCCATATTTTTATTTAATCGATATGGAGATTGCCTTGGAAACAAGGATGAAAGCGTGGGCTACGTTAGGTGGTACAGCCTGAATCCCCTGGGCAACACGCGCGCGTCAATGGCGAATACAACGGGAAGCGACTCCGAAAGGAGAAGCCAATCTCTTAAAGTTCGTCTTAGTACAGATCGAGGATTGTAACTCATCCTCGTGACGCTGGAATTCGTAGTAATCGTTTGTTAACAACGAACGGTGAATATGTCACGGTCTCTTGCACACACTGCCCGTCAAATCAACCGAGTTTGGTTATGGTGAAACCTTTAGAGGGAGAACCTTGATCAGACAAGGTAGGTTAAGTCGTCACAAGGTATCTGTAGGGGAACCTGCAGATGGATCACCTCCTTAATTTAAAGACAGAAAATTTCTGCTTCTATATACTCATCTTATTATTTTGGGCCCGTTGTCCAATGGCTAAGATGCTTGCCTTGCACGCAGGAGATCCGTGTTCGATTCACGGCGGGTCCATAAGACAACGAGCAAAATAAAATTCAAGAGAAAATAAAAATGGAAGGAACAGACGATGCCACCAATAGAATGTACATTAACAGATATGGTAGACGGAGCTCCATTAGTTATTTTACGTGCAGAGAAGATAGGAGAAAAGTATTGGGAAGTTAAAGAAGGAGTAATCAATAAAGGATGCTATTCACTATCTTTAGAAGAATTAAAAGATATGGCGAAAAAAAAATATTACAGATCATGCTCATATAAAAATGGGAAATTAAGGGTTCCTGAATCCAATTCAGGGATCTGCATTGAGAACTTATGTTCAATGAGATAAGTAGTAGAGGAATCCCACTAGTTAATATTTTTAACTAGTAATATTTAGAAAATCACAATCTATTTATGCTATTAGACGGATAGCTTGGTTTTGGTTTCGACGAAGGACGTGGCAAGCTGCGATAAGCTTGGGGTAGACGCATGCAGTCTTTGATCCCAAGATTTCCGAATTACTCAGAGATGAGAGATGACGCGGGGAATTGAAACATCTTAGTACCCGCAGGAAAAGAAAACAATATGTGATACCCTTATTAGCAGAGAGCGAAAAGGGCAAAGGGCAAGCTGAATCTCCTCTTGAAAGAGAGGTAGAGATGTGGTGTGGAAAGCTGCTAAGTTAGTGATTCAAAGTTACCTGGAAAGGTACACCTTAGAGGGTGATAGTCCCGTAGATTAAACTAATACACGGCTCCATAAAAGAGTAGGGCGTCTTGGATTAGACGTCTGAATATGGCAGGATTAACTGCTAACCCTAAATAAAACCAAAGTCCGATAGTGCACTAGTACCGCGAGGGAAAGCTGAAAAGTACTCTTAACAGAGAGTTAAAAGACTTGAAATCTAATAGCTACAGTTAGCTACTGCTCTTACGTCGTAAGACAAAGGGTTGTAGCGTACGTTTCGAAAAACGGGCTAGGGAGTTTCTCTTTGTGGCGAGGCTAAGTAACCACGTTGCGTAACCGAAGCGAAAGCAAGTATGAAAATGCGTTTAGTCACAAAGTTAAGACCTGAAGCCAGATGATCTATCCATGGGCAAGCTGAAGTCTTTCGAAAGGAGGATGGAGGGCTGAACTGGTGTTATGGACATGTACTCAAATGATCTGTGGATAGGGGTGAAAAGCCTATCTAATCTGGCAATGGCTGGTTCCTACTGAAATATGCCTCCGTATAGTCTTGTTTAGTTCATTGGCGGCGTATAGTACGGATAATCTTTGCAGGGGCTAATGCTTACGGAAGATTTTCCAACTCAGAATCTGTCAATTACGTAAAACAAGAAACAGGGGCGGTATGTAAGATACCGTTCCGAGACCCAAACAAGGGAGACCAGAGTTAAGGCCCCAAAATTTATGCTAAGTGTAACGAACGGTGTTTTGAACCTGAGACACTAGGGATGTAAGCCCAGAAGCAGCTATCATTTAAAGAAAGCGTAACAGCTCACCTATTGAGGTTCAGAGCCCGGAAAATGGACGGGGCTAAGCATAATGCCGATACTTTGGCGGCACTCTAGATAGAGTGTTCGGGTAAGTAGGCGTGGTTTTTGCGCAGAAGTTTTTTCGAGAGAAAGAATGGAGCGAAAACCAATGAGAATCCTAGTAATAGTAGGATGTGATATTCTTGAGAACAGAATACGTCGAAAGAGTAAGGTTTCCTTGGAAATATATGTTAGCCAAGGGTTAGTCAGGACCTAAGTTGTATCTTAACCGAGTACGACGATGGATGACAGGTTAATATTCCTGTACTAATTAGCTCTTATATAGTATGTTCAGTTTTCGGATAAGCAGGCATTCGAGAGAGTGTTCAAAAAGAGAAATTTGTCGAGGGTAATCCATAGACGCAAATGAATCTTGAGATTCGCTGCTGAGTCCAAGAACCAGTGAAAAAAATATACTCTTGAGTTAATTAACTGTACCCACAACCGACACTGGTGCTCTGGCTGAGTAGGCCAAGACGTGTAAGGGAAAACCAATCAAGGGAATTCGGCAAGTTAGTCCTGTAGCTTCGGCTGAAGGGATGTCTATCTTTGTCTTTTCGAGAAATCTGAAGGCATTGATAGATCTCAGTAACAAGGACGGCCCGACTGTTTAACAAAAACGTAGCCAAGTGCTAATCTGAAAAGACTTGTATACTTGGTGAGACCTGCCCAGTGGTGGTGTCTAAAACTCCTTTTCAAGGGAGCTAAGGTCCATCAAACGGCGGGGGTAACTATGACCCTCTTAAGGTAGCGTAATGCCTTGTCGTCTGAATGGCGACGTGCATGAATGGTTTAACGAGGTTGTCACTGTCCCTGGTTGGAGCCTTCTGAAAATATTAGTCCGGTGCAAAAACCGGAGACGCCTAGTGGGAAGCTAAGACCTTGTGGAACTTTACTGCAGCTTGTTGTTGTGATTTTAATAAGAACGCATAGCATAGGTAGGAGCGTCGAAGCTTTGATTTCGGTCAAAGTGGAGCAATCTTGTAATACTACCCATTTTTCTTAAAATTGCTTTACTCTTTAGAGGACAGCAGCAGGTGGGCAGTTTGACTGGGGCGGTGCCCAGCCGAAAAGATATCGGTTGGACCCAAAGACAGACTCACCTAGCTTGGAAATCTAGGGATGAGTGCGAGGGCAAAAGTCTGTCTAACTGTGTTTTGAACAGTAAGAAACGCAGAGAAGAAATTCGGGCCTAGTGAACCCACGAGCTTTTTTAATAGAAGCCGTGTCTGATAGAAAAGTTACCCCAAGGATAATAAGCTGGTCGCCCCCGATAGTCCGTATTGACGGGGCGGTTTGGTATTTCGCTGTCGGCTCTCCCTATCCTGCGCGTGCAGAAGCGTGCAAGGGTGTCGGAGTTCACGCATTAAAAGGGATCGTTAGCTGGGTTAAGAACGTCGCGAGACAGTTTGTATGATATCTACTAGGCGTGTTGTTGTCTGAGTGGAACAAGTATCTAGTACGAGAGGAACGGTACTTGGATGCCTCTGGTGAGCAGTTGTAATTTGCAGGCTGCATAGCTACGCATTGTATAGATAAGAGCTGAATGCATCTAAGCTCGAAGCTATCCGCAAAACGAGATAACTAAGGCCGCGATAGAAGATCGCGTTGATAGAACTCTAGTGTAAGAATCGAGGTTCGCCGAGATTTTCAGCTTAGAGTCACTAAAAGCCTCACATGTTATTTTCTAAATAACTTCCTCTACTACTTATCCTTTGTTTTTGTTAACCATTACCACAATAATTCTTATAAACTAAAATTCTTTTTTCAAATAATGGAATTAATAGCTTTATTATCTACAGGCCAAGGAACTTGGGCACAAGTTTCAGGATTAATGAAATATGGAAATTGGGAAAAAATAATTTTAATTGGAAATGATTTTGCAAAAACTTTTACTCATGAAAAAAAATTTGAATTTGTGAAGATAGATTTGGATCAAAAATTAGTTGAACTTAGAGATGATTTAAAAAAGAAACTTAAAGATAAAATAAGTGGAATGGAAGTTGCATGTTCAATTGCTTCAGGAGATGGAAAAGAACACATGGCCTTAATTTCTGCTTTAATTAATCTCCCTGTAGGAATTAGATTTGCCGCCCTAACAAAAGAAGGAATTGTAGATTTATAACTAAACACAATAATCCTTAAAAACAAACTAATTTTAAACTTTTTATGTCAAAGAAAGGAAAATCCTTAGAAAAAGAAAGAAAAAGGAAAAAAAGAGCTGAAACAAATTCAAAAAGATTAAAGAATGAACAAATGCGAAGAGGCAATTACATAGGAAAAAAAGAATTAGATAATTACTTCTACATGTTAGATTATTTAAAAGAAAATTATCCTGAAGGGAATTATTCTTCTTTTCCAAAAAATGATGAAGTTCCAAAATCTATTTATAAATTCCTAAAACAAAGATATTATGAAAAAGTTAATTCAATTAATTCTACTGAAAAAATATCTAATTTAGAAAATTTAACTCAAGAAAATTAATGATCTTTTTTCTTAATTTTTAATAAACTTTTATCTTTTCCGATTACATATGCTCGAGAAATTTCATGAAAATCAAGTAGTTTATATTTAGTTCCACCAAGTTCTTGTTCTAATTTTTTAATCCACTCCAACATTTCCTTATGAGTCGGCATTTTATCATAACCTAAACGTTCACGCGCAAATCCAACAGACATATATCCTTTAACCTCGACTATAAATGGATTTGACATTTTAATCAAAGAAGCAAATTCAGAAATAAATTTATCTTGCATGTTTACCTCCCGAATTAAATTAATTCTAAAAACAGTTTTAGTTCCAGAAATTTTATTAAAAAGTTTTAAACTTTTTATCAATCTATTCCAAGCATCTTTTTTTAAACTTCTATGAAATTTTATATGTTCTTCTTCATTTGAAGAATTAACAGAAACATAAAGTCTTGTAGGTAAATTATTTTCCTTAATTAATTTTTCAATAACTTCTGGTTGCAACCCATTTGTAACTAAAAAAGAAGTTCCTCCTCTTTTACGAATTAAAGAAATCAATTCTCCAATTTTAGGATAAAGGGTTGGTTCTCCAGTTAAACTTAAAGCAAATTGATTTGGAATTTGTGCTTCCGCCAATTTTTTTTGGTTAGCTTTAGATAATTGTTTTCTAGAAGAATTTTTATCAACCTTAAATCCAGTCAATAATTTTTGCTGAGCCTTAATTGCTCCTTCAATAATTTTTAAGGGCTCATCTGGATTTAAAATTAATTTATCCTCTGCATTTGTTATATCTCTCCAACAATGAATGCAGCGATTATTACAGAATATTGAAGGAGTCATCTGGCAGCACAAATGAGATTTTATTCCATAAAATTTTTCCTTAAAACAAACTCCCTCGTCTCTCAAAGATTTTTTAGTCCAATTACAAAGTTGCACTGCTGAATGATTTCCAACTAATTCATAAGTTTCTTTTCTAACACGTTTTCTACTTCTTGACATTGAAAAAAAAAGGCCAATAAGTTTAAATATTAACTGATTTTAATTCTCGCTATGGTATTCGATTATTTCAGTTACATTATTTTGCCTTTACTTATATTCGTAGCCAGGATTGCAGATGTTAGTATTGGAACAATCAGAATTATTTTTGTTTCTAAAGGTTTCAAATATCTCGCCCCTTTATTGGGATTTTTTGAAGTACTTATTTGGATTTTAGCCATAACTAAAATAATGGGACAAGCAAATAATTTTGTATTTTATATTGCATATGCAGGAGGATTTGCTATGGGAAATTTAGTGGGCATGGCCATAGAAAAGAAACTTTCAATTGGAAAAGTAATAATAAGAGTAATTAGCCATAAAGATGTTTCAAAATTAACTGAACAAATAAAAAAATCAAATTATCCAATAACTATCGTAGATGGAGAAGGAAATCAAGGAAAAGTTAAATTGATTTTTTTAATTACAGATAGAAAAGAATCTAGAAAAGTTATTGAAATAATTGAATCTTTTGATCCAAAAGCTTTCTACTCTATAGAAGACGTAAGATATGTAAATCAATCAAAAAAACATTTACAATCTGGAAAAATTCCTAAATTTTTAGGTTTTTATAGAAAAAGCAAATAATCTAAAAAATATTTTTAGCCCAAAAAAACATAACAATTAGTAATAAGATTAATAAAAATTTAGTGAGATATTTAAAAGATTTTTCTGCCTTTGATTTATTTTTAGTGATTGCCAAAACAGTTAGATAAAAAAATCTTCCTCCATCGAAAATACCCATTGGAAGCATATTCACAAGAGCAACTGAAAAAGAAATGAGCACTAACCACCATAACAAATCATAAATATATTGTGCAGCTTCGAAATTAGGAACATAATAAACATTAGGAGATTTATAAGAAGTAAATACATAAGAAAACTTTGCTAAAAATCCTTTTGGAGTTTGATCCCTAAAACTAATTCCTAACCAAACACTTCCAGGATTATTTGGATTTTCTTCTAAAATGATTTCTTTAATTTGTTTATTTTTCCCATCAAATGTTTCTATTTTAATTGTATCGCCTATTGAATATTTTTTTAACTCTGAAGAAAGTGAATCAATAGAATAAATTTTATTTCCCTCTATAGAAAGTATTGCTCCCGTTAAATTATTTTTTATTGCAGGGGAATCATAATAAAGTATAGCAAGATTATTCGAAGAAGAATAAGCTTTTAATGCAGAATAATTTTGAGATCCGACTTTTATTTCCTTTAAGCCATTAGAGTAACTCAAAGAAACTAAATTTTCTTTTTGAAAAGGCATTCCATCGACATAATTTATATTATCTATATTAACTACATTATATGCATAATCATCATAAATAATTCCTGAAGCATTGAATGTCAAAGAAAAAAAGCTAAACATTAAAACAAATCCTAATAAGGCAATTAAAATATTAGCAAATGTTCCTGCCGCTAAAACCGCCCTTTGCTTAAAATTACTTCTTGTAACCATAGTTTTTTCGTCTAACTCTACAAAAGCCGCTAAAAAAACAGGAAAGAAAAAAGGAAAAAATCCAAAACCAGTTGTTTTTGTTTTGACTTTGGCATGACCTGCAAAAATTCCGTGAAAAAATTCATGACTAACTGCAACAATTAGAAGAACTATAATCCAATATGAAAAATAAAAAGGAGGTAAAAAATTTAAGCTAAACATTTGGGGAAGATATGGAACTAAGGGCATTATTGGAGGTACTTTAACTGCTCGAACAATTTCAGACTGAAAAATATAAATATAAAGTATCCTAAAGAAAAGATACAACATGGCTATCATTAAGAGATAACCTAAAATAACAGCTACCCAGCTCATAAAATTCAAAGTTCTAGGATGTTTCTTACTATACTTGTCAATTGCTTTAATTCCCCAAGAAGTTCTATAAAGAAATAATAATCCCTCTCTTTTAATTTCTTTTCTTTTTCTATATAGAAATGAAGTTGTAAAAATTAAAAATAATCCCAAAATAACCAAATCAATAATCATAAAGTTCATTTTTTCACCTAATAACAATTATCCAACATAGTTTAAAAGACTAACTAATTATTTCTTCTTTAGAGGTCTAAATTGATTTTTACCGCATTTTCTGCATCTAATTTTTCCTCTTAAAATTTTCTGTGGATCTGCACGTATCTTAGAGTAACATTTTTGACATACAAACATATTTTTGAATAGTCTATTAATTGCTTCGTGAATTTTTGTTGCCATAAATAGTTTAGAAATAGAGGGTTTTTAAAGGTTTTTCTATTCTTGTTTCCAAATTATTTGTTGAAGATAAGGATCAATAATTTCTAAAGGTTTTTTAGAACGGGAATCTATATACACTATAACTCCAGAATAATCTCCCATTTTTAAATCACTTAAATCAAATCTCAATTCTGAATTTTTAAAACGATTATATTTTTCAAAAAATTTTGCGCATCCTTGCTCATAAACTATCTCTTCTCTTTCTAAACTGCTTCCAGAAAAATTGGGTTCAATACAAATTCCTCCTCCAAATGTACGAATTTGCCCCAAGATAACTATAATTCCTTCATCATTTAACTTAGACGTAATACTTTTCATAGAAAAATAATAATTAAAACATTTATAAAAATTTAGATTTAAAATTACAACTTTCTCTTTATTAAAAGTGTGCCCTCAATATCCCAATATTCAACAGTATCATTCTCAGCAATTTGACCTTTAATCTCTTCAGGAATTGCTATTTCTATAGTTTCAAAACTCTCCATATCCATCACGCTAGCATGATCATCTGTCACAGAAAGAACTTGTGCTTTACTTTTATTTACCATTGGAACCTCGAATCTCTCATGTCCAGGAACAACGAAAACTTTCTTACTTCCAGTAATCATGTGTGCCGCTTCCAGTCTACATTTAGCGTGACCGTGCTTCCCTGTTTTAGAAACATCCATTTTTTTAACAGTAAAAGCTTCTCCTTCAAGGATAATATTTGTTCCAACTCTTGCCTCTGTAGCATTAATAATTTTTGCAACCATAATCTCTCTAAAAAAATTTAATTTATAAAAGTTTGTATCTAAAAAACATCATTAATTTTATAAACTCACATATCGATTTGGTTTAATGAGTTTAAATAAGAATGATTTTATAGAAATAGATTTTACTGCAAGGATTAAAGACGGCCCAATTTTTGATTCAACTAAAAAAGAAGAATTAGAAAAAATCGGATTTAAAAAAGAAACCAAACCTTTTATCTTTGCACTAAATCAAGGTATGTTCCTTAATTCAA
Organism: uncultured archaeon; assembly: GCA_937982425.1. Classification (GTDB taxonomy): domain Archaea; phylum Nanobdellota; class Nanobdellia; order Pacearchaeales; family GW2011-AR1; genus GW2011-AR1. Next base: position 23,665 of record CALJLT010000020.1, read on the forward strand.
TAGACGAATTTTTAGAAAATAAAGAAATAGGAAAATATAAAATATCCTTAGCCCCAGAGAAGGCTTTTGGAAAAAGAGATCCAAAACAAATACAAATGATTCCTTTAAAATTTTTTAAGGAACACCGACTTTCTCCAATACCTGGAAATTCTTTTAATTTTGATGGAAGAATAGGAAAAGTTTTAACCTTATCCGGAGGAAGAGTTTTAGTTGATTTTAATAGTCCTCTTTCTGGAAAAGATGTTGAATATGAAATAGAAATAAAAAGAAAAGTAGAAGATTTAAAAGAACAAGTAGACGCAGTTAACGATTTTTTCTTTCGGAAAAAACTCGATTTTGAATTAAACGAAAACAAAGTTATCCTCCTTTTTGAAAAACAATTAAAACCACTTGGAGAATTATTTAAGAAAAAGTACGAAGAAATTTTGAAAAAAGAAATTGAAATTAAAGAAAAAGCGGAATAAATTTTATAATTTTCTTTCTTTTTAACTAATTTTTAGTATAACAATTTTTATAAACAATTTTTTCATTGTTTTCTTATGCCAAATACTGAAAGCCAAATTTCTGAATTAAGACAAATAGATCAGGAACTTGAAGAAATTATAAAAAAACAATCTGCAAAAATTAAGGTCGTTGGAATTGGGGGTGGAGGAAATAATTCCTTAAATAGAATGGGAGAGATTGGAATAAAAGGGGGAGAATTAATTGCTATGAATACTGACGCCCAAGATTTATTATATACTAATGCCAATCATAAAATTTTATTGGGTAAGGAATTAACTCAAGGACTCGGAGCTGGAAGCAATCCTAAAATCGGAGAAGAAGCAGCAAAAGAATCCGAATCAGAAATAAAGAAAAAACTTTCTGGGGCAGACATGGTCTTTATAACTTGCGGTATGGGGGGAGGAACAGGAACTGGAGCCGCACCCGTTGTTGCGAACATTGCAAAAAAAGCAGGAGCGTTAACTATTGGTGTTGTTACAATGCCCTTTACAATCGAGGGCCAAAAAAGAATAGAAAATGCAACTTATGGTTTAGAAAAAATGGAAGCTCTCACAGATACATTAATAGTTATTCCAAATGACAAATTATTAGAATTAGCTCCAGATTTACCTTTACACACTGCATTCAAAATTGCAGATGAAATACTAACAAACGCTGTTAAAGGAGTTACTGAATTAGTAACAACATCTGGATTAGTTAATTTAGATTTTGCAGACATCCAAGCAGTTATGAAAGAAGGGGGAGTTTCTCTAATTGGAATGGGGGAATCGGACACAAAACAAAGAGCAATAGATGCAATAGAAAAAGCCATGCAAAATCCTCTACTTGATGTGGACATTTCGGGAGCAAAAGGTGCCTTAATAAACATTGTTGGAGGACAAGACATGAGCCTTGACGAATGTAAAGAAATAATTTCAAGAGTAGGAAATAAATTAAATCCCCAAGCTAAAATGATATGGGGGGCTAAAATTGCTCCAGATATGGACAGAGCAATAAGAGTTTTATTAATTGTTACAGGAGTTAAATCCTCTCAAGTTCTAGGAGGAGGCGAAACAATTGAATCTTTAAAACATAGAGAAATTGAAGAAGAATTAGGGATTGAATTTGTTGAATAAATTTAAGAATCAAATTTCACTTCTAAAAGGCAATGTTTTTTAAACCAATTCTTTCTTAAAATAATATGCCTAAAGAGATTGAACAACAAGAAGAAAAAATCACAAGAGCACCACTTCCAAGAGGTAGAGAAATTATCGGAATAATTGATCAAAGAAGCGGAGGAAATAAAATGAAAGTTAATTGTTTAGATGGAAAAGAAAGAACTGGGCGAGTTCCAGGAAGATTAAAGAGGCATTTGTGGTTAAGACCAGGAGACATAATTATTATTGAACCTTGGGAATTAGACAATACCAAAGGAGATATCTTATTAAAATACAAACCTGCCCAAATAGAATGGTTAAAGAGAAACGGCCACTTAGAAACAGAGGATGAAGAATTTTAAAAATCTGATTCATAAAAGAAATATTTATATTCTGGAAATTCTTTCGTCATGATAATCAAATCGCTTTCTAAACTTGATTTTAAACCCACTTCTGCTCTTACAACTTGCATACAAGAACGCAAAGTATTTTTAGATTTTTTTCTCTGTTCAATCAAATTATGAATTCCATCGTATAAAATAAAATCTTCTCCAAAAAATTTGGAAAATCCCACTATGTCCACTCTACTCTCTTTATCTTTACCTGTAGGCAACTTTCCCGCTAAAATTACGCCAGAAAAAGTAGGAAAAGAAATTTCTCCCACTAAAGAATTTTTTCTACGAAGAGATATTAAATACCCTATCAAATCATGAAATTTTCCAAAAGACTTGGAAGAATCATAATCCCGAACATTTTCTCCAAATCTCTCTCCTTCTTTTAAATCAACCCAGCCTGGATCTCCATAAATAGCAACATATTCCTTTAACATAAACTTCTTTTTGGTTTATACCCTTAAATAAATTATGGTGATAAAAAAGATAAACTTATAATTCCTTTAATCTCCAAATATTTATGGGAAAGATCATAATTGACAAAATAATTAGAATAATTAAAAATAAAAAAAAATTAGAAGAAGAATTAAAAGTAAAAATAATGAATAGAGGAAAAGAAGTGAAAATAGAAGGCTCAGCTGAAAATCAATTTATTGCAGAAAAAGTTATAGAAGCTCTTAATTTTGGATTCCCTTATTCTGAAGCAATTTCAATAAAAAAAGAAAATAGAATTTTTGAAAAAATAAATATTAAAGAGCACACAAATAAAAAAAATTTTGAGAGAATTAGAGGCAGATTAATTGGTAAATCTGGAAAAGTTATTCAAACAATTGCAAATCTAACTGAATCCTCTTTAGAACTTAAAGAAAATCAAATAGGAATTATTACTGATCCAGAAAATTTAGAAAGAATCACTGGGGCCGTAATTCAAATAATTCAAGGAGCTAAACACGGAAATGTGTATAAGGGATTAGAAAAAAGCCAACCAAAACCAATTTATGATTTAGGGTTAAAAATTGAAGAATAATTAACAAAAAGAACTCTTAATTCCTAAATTAATATCTGACATAATCTTTTTAGATCCATAACTAATCCTACAAATCCCGAATTCATGCTTTTTCTTCCTAACCTTAGAAACCGAGCTTGAAAAATAAGTTTTTGTAAATTGATCCAAAGGAATATCCAATCTATTTGACCAAAAAAACTTTGCCCTATCTTCATCTAAGTTTTTCCAAAGATATAATCTACATCTTAACCTTTTTTCATCAATATCAAAATATTTCCTAAGCCATTTTATAAAGTAAACCAAAATATCTGGATTAGTATTTGTTAGAGCAACAAAATAATCTTTTGTTTTATCTCCCTCTCCCCAATAAAGCATTAAACCTATTTCTTTTGTTAACTTTATATAACGGTAAATACCTCCTAAAATATAAGTTTTTCGATTAACAAAAACTTTTAAAGGAACTATTTCTATGATATTAATATGACCCGGTAGCTCAGTTGGTTAGAGCGAACGGCTGTTAACCGTTAGGTCGCAGGTTCAAGTCCTGCCCGGGTCGTATCAAAACCCTTAAATTATGTTTATTTCTAATAAAAATATGAATCTTTTCAAAAAAAAACCGAAACAAAAGGTCTTACTTGCAATGTCTGGAGGAGTCGATTCGTCTGTAGCTGCGCTACTTTTAAAAAAGAAAAGCTACGATGTTTACGGAGCATTCATGAAAAATTGGTCCGATACAAAAAACAAAATAACTGGTCAATGTGCATGGGTTGAAGAAAGAGAACACGCTATAAAAATAGCCACAAAGCTTGGAATTCCCTTCGTAACTTTAGACTTTGAAAAAGAATACAAAAAATTAGTCATAGATGAAATGTTCAAAAAATACAAAAAAGGAATAACCCCAAATCCAGATATCGATTGCAATGAAAAAGTTAAATTCCCTTTATTGATAAGAGAAGCAAAAAAAATAGGAATAAACTTAATTGCAACAGGGCATTACGCAAGAATAAAAAAGAAAAAGGGAAAATACGAATTACACCGAGCAAAAGATGAATCAAAAGATCAATCTTACTTTCTTTACAGACAATCACAAGAAGATTTGAAACATACAATTTTCCCCATAGGAAAATTATCCAAAAAGAAAGTTAGAAAAATCGCAAAAAAACACGGATTTCAAAATGCATATAAAAAAGGAACAGTTGGAATTTGTTTTGTAGGAAAGATTAATCTTAAAGATTTTTTATCAAAAAAAATAAAGCAGAAAAAAGGAAAAATTTTTGATCCAGAAGGAAATATTATTGGTGAACACGACGGAATATATTATTATACAATTGGGCAAAGATTAGGACCAAGATATGGATTTGAAATTCAAAGACAAGATCCAAAAACAAAAAGAATGATTCGTTGGTATGTTGCAAAAAAAGATGTGAAAAAAAACACAATCATTGCAGCTCCCGAAGGACACAAAATTCTTTACAGAAAAAAAATAAAAATAAAAAATTTACACTTAATAGATTTAAACAAAAATGAAATTCCAAAAAAAGTTTTAGTTAGAATAAGACAAGTCGGAGAACTAATGCCTGCGAATATGAAAGGGAATGAAGTGACTCTCAACAAATCAATAAATGGCATTTCAGAAGGTCAAGCAATAGTTTTATACAAAAAAACAAAATGTTTAGGTGGCGGAGTTATTAGCTTTTAATTACAAAATTATTAAAATAAGATTAGATAGATTTATAAATTGCCCAAATGTATATTCCTTAATGAAAAATTTCGCTCCAGACATCTTTAGACAAAGACTGGTAATCGAAGGTATCTATTCTATTAAGCCTACTCCAAAAATATTAAAAGAATGTATGCAAGAATTATCTCAAAAATTAGGTATGAAAATTATATATGGTCCAATAGTTAAAAATATTGCAGAGAAAATTAATCCAAAACACGGGGGGTATGAATGTGTTTTAATATGGGCTGAATCAGGAGCTTCAATTTACACATGGAAGAGAAACAACTTTTTTAGCATCGACATTTATACTTGTAGACCTTTCAAATCTGAAGATGCGGTTAAATTCATAAAAGAAAAGTTTCAAACTATCGAATTGGACTTTAAAGATTTCTAACAAAATTATTAAAAACTCCTTTTTCCTAAAAAAAGAATGGAAACAAGAGTTGCAATACAAACTCGAAGAAGTGTGAGGAGTTTTAAAAAGAAAAAACCTGACTGGAGGAACATAATTGAAGCTATTCATTCTGCCCAATACGCTCCTATGGCAGGAGGAAATTTTTCACTTCGAATTTTAATTATAGATGATTCAACAAAAATAGAAAAAATAGCAGACTTCTCTGAACAAAAATTTATCGAAGAAGCAAAATATTTAGCAATATTTATCTCTGATCCAAAAGTTACCAAAATACCCTATGGAGAAAGAGGAGAAACATACTTAAAACAACAAGCCGGAGCGGCCATGCAAAACTTCAACTTGCACCTTACAGATATAGGTCTATCCACATGCTGGATTGGACATTTTAACGAAGAAGAAATAAAAAGGCTACTAAAAATTCCCAAGGAAATGAATATTGAAGCAATTTTCCCAATAGGATATCCCAAAGAAAATTTAAAAATAAGACAAAAAAAACCTCCCTATAATTATCTTTACTTTAATGAATGGGAAAACAAAAGAATGAAAAACGAGCCAGATATTCAGGGTAGAATGACTGGTTTTAAATCCTAAATTAAACTACAATAATCTTTATAAAAAAATAAAGTTCTATTCTTTAATGATTCAAAATTATTTTGAAACATCTTATTGGAAATCTAATTCAACTGAAGAAGCACATAAAATAATTGAAGAACACAAAAATAGTATCGAAAGAAGAATGGAAACGCAATTTCCCTATCCCCCTTTAGTTAAAATTGAAGAAATCCAGTCTAAATTAAAACTTTCTAGGTTAGGTTTTTCTAAAAAAATATTAACAACAGCCAAAATTTATATCCCAGAATCATTCTAAAAAAATTAAGGCCAGAAACCCCCCAGTTCCCGGCCAAATTAAACTATAAAACAAAAGACCATTTATTAAATTAACTCCAAACGTCAATTCCCAAATCAGACATTTCTCTTGACCTAGGCATAGTTCTTTCTTCAAATTCTTTTCCCAAAACATAAGGAGATTTAACTCCAGTCATAATTGTAATTACCCTTACTTTTCCAACGAAATCTTTAGCAATTCTAGCTCCAATTATAACTTGTGCATCGTTACTCAAATTCTCAGAAACAGTTCTACCAATCACATCAAATTCTTCTAACTTCAAATCTGGCCCACAAGTTATGTGTATCAAAGCACCAGTAGCACCCTTATAATCCACGTCAAGTAGAGGATGTGTTAGGGCTTGCTTTACTGCTTCAGTTACACGGTCTTGCGCGTCTGATTCTCCAATACCTATTACTGCAACATCTCCGTTTTTCATAATAGCGGAAACATCAGCATAATCTAGGTTAATTAAAGAAGGCAATGTAATAGTTTCTACAATACCTTTAACCATTGTACTAACAAGTTCGTTAGCAACAGCAAAAGCTTGTTCAAGAGGAAGTTGACCTGCAATATCTACTAATCTATTGTTATCAAGAACAATACAAGTATCAGTAGCTTCTCTAAGTTCAGCTAAACCAAATTCAGCTTTATCAATTCTAGCTTTTTCAGATTCAAATGGCATTGTAACAACACCAATAACAACAGCACCAGTCTCTCTAGCTAATTGAGCAATTACTGGAGCAGCTCCAGTTCCTGTTCCTCCTCCCATCCCAGCAAGAACGAAAACCATATCAGAACCACTAACAGCTTTCTTTAAATCCACAACTGCTTCTTTAGCAGCCTCTCTACCTTTTGTAGCTTTACCTCCTGCACCAAGACCCCTAGTCAATTCTTTACCAATAAGAATTTTCTCATCAGCCTTAGTAACACTAAGGTGCAACGCATCTGTATTAGCTGCATAAACTGTAGCACCATTAATTCCTTTATTAAAAAGCCAAGTAATCATATTACACCCACAACCTCCAACTCCAACTACCTTAATTGAGGCTTTACCTGCTCTAAGTTCGTCAAAGTTAATACTATGAGTTTCTGCATTTTGAATAGCTTCTTTCGCAAAATCAAGTACCATATTCTCTTTTTTATCCCTCCTTTATAACTATATAAAGTGAGCCTCTGCTAAGCAAAGTTACACGATTTAATAAAAATAATTCAATTCTCTTTATATAGATTTAGTTGAAAAAGTAAATATTTTAGAAGGATTTCTTTAATTTTTCTATTTTTTGCCAACCTTTTTCTAAATTTTTATTTGCCTTTTTCAAAACTTTTTCTAAGAATTCTTCTGAAACTAAAACTTGACCTTCTTCAATTAAAGGGAAATCTATTTTCTCCGTTGAATTTATTTCCACAATTATATTTTTCCCCAAGGAGATAATTCCTGAACGTTTAAATCCTGCTTCTTGTGATTTATTTAATAAATTTTCGGCACTTTTCAAATCCGCACAAGCTACATGAAGTATAACTGGCTCCTGTTTGAATTTGTAATCTCCTTTAATATTTTTTAATTCCAAAAAATCTTCAACTTTTTCATGGCTAACGAAATGGAAAAGTCCAGGACCTTTTTTATCTTCATCTTTTAATACCATAATCCTTCCCGAACAAGAAGAGGTCGTATAATAGTTTTCACGAGAATTTATCTTTTGACAAAGGGAAACTATTTTTTCGTCCCATTTACCAATACTAGATTTATCTTCTTTAGATAAAATGTCTTTTTTTCTTTGATTGAATGAACCCATAAACAGAAGAAAACAAGAAAGGATTAATAAAATTTACCTCTTGACATTAAAAAATATTCCCTGAAGTATACAAAGATTTAAAAATATCTATTAGATAATTAATAAGACAAAAAAACATGGTTCAAGATTTAAATTCAAAATTGGAAGAAGAACCTCCTTCTATTAGAAATTTTAAAAGACTATCCATTGGTCTTTCTTTCAATGCTAAAAAGAATAATAGTTCTAAATTTGGAGATAAATATGCCGAATTTGACGACATAAAAACTATCCATTCAATAAAATCTGCAATTGAATCTGCAGGACACCAAGTTATTCTTTTAGAAGCAAATAAAACTTTTATTAAAAAGGTAACAAGAAAAAAAATTGATTTAGTTTTTAATATAGCAGAGGGTATAGAAGGAAAATCTAGAGAGTCTCATGTTCCATCAATTTTAGAAATGTTACAAATCCCCTACACTGGTTCAGGAGTGCTTACTCAAGCTTTAACATTAGATAAAAGAAGAACAAAAGAAATTTTAAGTTATCATAAAATTCCCAATGCAAAATTTCAATTAATTGACAAAAACAAATTTATTTTAAACAAAAATTTAAAATTCCCTTTAATAGTCAAACCGAATTCAGAGGGATCAAGTAAAGGGATAACAAATAACTCTTTGGTCCAGAATAAAAAAGAATTGAATAAACAGGTAAAAAAAATTCTTAATGATTATTCTCAAGAAGCTCTAATTGAAGAGTATTTACCTGGAAGAGAATTTACTGTGGGGATGATAGGGAACCAAAAACCTAAAGTTTTGCCTATAGTTGAAATAAATTTTAACCATTTACCTCCAGAAATTCATAAATTTGATTCATATGAGGCAAAATGGATTTACGATAATCCAAACTCTAATGAAGATCCATTGATTTGCCCTGCAAAAATAAATAAAAAACTTAAAAAAGAAATAGAAAATATATGCCTTCAAACATACAAAATATTGGATTGTTTAGATTTTTGCAGAATTGATTTAAGATTAGACTGTAAAGGAAAACCAAATATTATTGAAGTTAATGCGCTCCCAGGATTGATTCCAGATCCAAAAGAAAATTCAAGATTCCCCAGATCCTGTTTTACTCAGGGACTAACCTACAACCAAATTATTTTATCTATTTTAGATAGTGCTATAAAGAGGTATAATCTAAAATGAAAATTGGATTAATTCATTGTGAAGGGGATTTTAAAAAATCTTCTCCTTTTGATTATGAAGGAAGGAAAAATATAGGTGATGCAGTGGAAATTGCATTAAATAACTTAAAAATGAATTATATAAAAATTCCAGCTAACAAAAAAATGTTTAAAAGTTTAGAAAAAAACAGAGTAGATTTAATATTTAATTCAGCCGACGAGGGATTTAATATGAACACTCACTTAGAAGCTCAAATTCCTGCTTTTTTAGATATGTTAAATATTCCTTATACTGGATCTAATTATCTTACATTGGGTTTGTGTAATGATAAAATAAAAACAAAAGAGATACTTAAAGCAAATGGGTTACCTACTCCTAATTTTTTGGTAATAAAGAATAAAATTTCAGAAAATTTTGAAATTAAAGGAATAAAATTTCCCTTGATAATTAAACCTTCTAAAGAAGATGGAAGTATAGGAATAAAGATTGATTCTGTAGTTAATACAAAAAAAGAGATGATAAAAAAAATAAATGAAGTTTTAGAAAAGTATAATCAACCTGTTTTAGTAGAAGAATTTATAGAAGGCAGAGAGATATACATAGGAATTTTAGGCAGAGATAAAATAGAAGTTTTGCCCCCTACTGAAATAAAATTTAACCTTCCTAAAGGTTACAAAAATTTTTTGCCCTACGAGGCAAAATGGGAAGAGAATAGTTCATACTATAAAGGAACTATTGCAACTTGCCCTGCAAAAATAGAGCAAAAATTATTTTCAAAATTAAAGGATGCTGCGATTAAATCATATAAAATTTTTAATGTGAGGGATTATGGAAGGATAGATTTTAGAATTGATAAAAAAGGAAAAATTTTTATTTTAGAAGTGAATCCAAATCCAGATTTATCTAGAGAATCTGGAATTGCTTTAATGGCAAAAAGAAGAGGAATGGAATTTGAAGATTTAATTAAAAAAATAATAAGTTATTCTAAACAAGATGAAATCAATTGAAGGAGAAAATTTAATTTTAAAACAAGTTGAAGAAAAAGATGCTGAATACATTTCTAAATGGTTTTCAGATAAGGAGCAAAATAAATACATGAGTACTTTTGTTAGGACTAGAGATCATCCTATTGAAAAAATAAGAGAAGAAATTATAAATTCTAATGAAAATTTTGAAAGATTGTTTATGATTTATCTAAAAGGATATTGTAATCCAATAGGCCATTGCGGTATAGATGATTTAGACTTACACGATAAAAGAGGAGAAATTTTTTTTATAATTGGAGAAAAAGAATTTCAGGGAAAAGGTTACGGAAAAGAAACTGCAAAACTTCTTTTAAAACTTGGTTTTGAAAAATTAGGATTAAATACCCTTTTTGCAACTGCAACTTTAGAAAATGTATCTTCAATTAAAACATTAGAAAAAGTTGGATTTAAATATATTGGGATAAGAAGAGAATATAATTTTATAAATGATAAATATTTGGATGAAATTTTATTCGATATAACAAGGAAGGATTACGAAAAAAATGAATAAAAATAATATGAATAACAAGAAAAATAGAGATTTGAATTATTTGCATTTACCAAGAGCTATTTCCGATATAGATTCTCTAAAAATTTCATTATCTAAAAAAGATATAGAATTAACAAAAGAAGAAATAGAAAATATAAAAAAAGTTATAGAAAAATATCCAATGAGAATTAATTCTCATTATCTTTCTCTAATTAAAGAAAAAAATGATCCCATCTGGAACCAATGTATTCCTAAAATTGAAGAAATAGAAGAAACTGGGGGTGAAGAAGATCCCTTAAAAGAAGAGGGAGAAGTCCCGTTTTTAACTCATAGATATCCAGATCGATGTTTATTAATTGTATCTAACACTTGTGCAATGTATTGCAGATTCTGCACTAGAAAAAGAAAAGTTGGTGAAGCTATCAAAAATCCTTCAATTGAGGATATAAGAAAAGCAATTAAGTATATAAAAAACCACAAAGAAATAAGGGACGTAATAATTTCAGGAGGAGATCCTTTCCTTCTAGGAGATAAAACTATTGAAAAAATATTAGTTGAATTAAGACAAATTCCTCACATAGAAATGATTAGAATTGGAACAAGGGTACCCTGCGTAATGCCTGAAAGAATTACTCATGAATTATGTAGTATTCTAAAAAAATATAATAAACGGCCTATTTTATATCTTAATACTCACTTTGAACACCCAAATGAAATAACTGAGCAAGCTAGGCTTGCTTGCGAGAGATTGATTGATTCGGGCATACAATTAGGAAATCAAAGTATAGTCTTAAAAGGGGTTAATGATGATCCAAAAATTTTCAAAGAATTGAATCAAAAACTTCTTGCAATTGGGGTAAAGCCATATTATATTTACCAACCAGATTTAGTTAAAGGAACTTCTCATTTCAGAAATAAGGTGGAAAAAGGCCTTAAAATAATTAAAGGGTTGAGGGGACACACAAGTGGAATGGCCGTACCTCATTTTGTTATAGATTCTCCTGGAGGAGGTGGAAAAATACCCCTTCTCCCAAAATACTCCACTATAAATAAAGATGGATCAGTTGATATGATTAATTATCAAGGAAAGAAGTTTAAGTATTTTTGAACTCTTTTCTTAAATATCTATTTAAGAGAAAAGGGTACTTCCTACATTTATGTTCTATTATACTTGATGAATGGTGTGCTTCAGGATATTTTAATCCTTTCAACATTAAATTTCTTTCATGGACCTCATGAAGTAAAACAAACTTTCTTTCTCTCTTTGATAAATCATCATCTAACCATATTTCTCCTTTTGGAACAAAATTATAAACTTTATCATGACCTCCCTCAGTAAAGTCAATAAAATAAAAATCACGAACAAGTTCTCCATTAACAACCCAAACTTTAAGATTATCAGAGCTATATTTTTTTAATAATTTTTTATGAATTCCTTTTAAAAGATTTTTTCTATAATTTTTTTTATACTTTAAAAAATAAGAAGATTTCATTCTTTCTTTTTGCTCTGAAGAATCTGCTTTTATTATTGCTTTTTTATAATTCATTCCTCTTGACATTAAAAAATATTCAGTAATTAAATGATTTATATAAAAAGTGAATTCCCCTGGAGAAAATTCTTTATCTAACCAAAATTCTTTTTTTGGAATAAACTTAAATCTAAAATGTTGGCCAAAATTAGTAAATTCTTCATTTAGATTTTTTCTTACATAAGATCCATCCACTATAAAAACTTCAAATTCTCCAACAGAGATTAATTTAGAAAGATAAGGTTTTCTCATTATTCCTTCTCCAAAATTTCGCATTTAAATCCTTCAGCTTCACAAAGTTCCTTAAATTCTTTGGCATTCTCTTCAGATCCTACAATAGATCCCCAATGCATCGGAACTACTAAAGAAGGTTTTATTATTTTTACCGCTTCTAATGCTTCCTCTGGATTCATGGTAAACCTCCCTCCTACGGGAAGCAATGCTACAAAAGTTTTATTTGGTTGCTTGTATCCAGTAAGTTTTTGCATTTCAGGAATAACATCTGTATCTCCAGAATGATAAACAATAACATTGTCCATTTTTATTACATACCCAATCAATCCTTCTGATTTTCCGTGAAAGGGTTTATCTACATTATAAGCAGGTATACAATTTAATTTTACTTCTCCAAAGTCAAATTCTTGACCCGCTTCAGCAAGTTCCATCCTTATGGGTTTTTGAAAACGAGCTATCTTACTTTGAGCATCCGCAGTTAAAACTATTTTGGTTCCTTTTTGGATGATCTTATCTATATCTTCAAAACTACAATGGTCATAATGCCCATGAGTAATCAAAATTAAATCTGCCTTGGGCAATCCTTCTTTTATCCTATAAGGATCTACATAAATAACTTTTGAATTTTTAATAAGAAAACCCGCATGGCCCAGCCAACTGATTTCAACTCCCCCTATATTCATAAGTTAAAATAATCAAACTAGTTTTTAAGAGTTTTTATTCAAATATTCCATAATTCTATTCTTAAATTTTTGAAAGTCTTCAGATTTTATTCTTGCTGCTGCTGCAGGAAAATGTCCTCCACCACTAGCCTCTTCCAAACCATTACAAGCATATTGCATTAAAGAACCCATATCTTCATTTTTACCTTGATTTCTCGCAGAAATTTTCATAACTCCATTTGTTCTTCTATAAAAAATAAAAGAATAATCTGGTTTTATTTTAGAAATTAAACTTGAAACATAAGAAGTTAATTCATATTTAGAATCAATCTCATAAAAGTAAACTTTTTCTTCAGGAAAAAATTCTTTTTTATCCGAAAAATCTTCAACAATCCTATCAACTTCTTCCTCAATTATATCGTGTATTCTATCCAATTCTTCTAAATCTCTTTTTTTTATCAAATCGTAAACATAAGAAACATTCATTTTATAATAAACTAAGGCTGAAGAAATTTTTCTTGCAATTCTTCCTGGAACAGAACTAGAAATATTTTCTAAACTAACTTCTGGGTAAATCTTCATTATGTATTCTAAATTTTCGGATTTATTATAAGAAAATTCTGAAAAGAGTGTTGAACATAAAAGCCAATCCCACTCTGAAGAATCAAATACTTCTCTTCCCAAATCAAAAACTGTCAAAGCAGAGCAATCTTCAGAAATAGTTTTTATAATTTTATTAAATCCATAAACATTAGAACTCATGGGATGATGATCAATTAAAAAAACGTCCATCTTTGTTCTTAATTCAACATATCCTTCAAAATCAATAGAATCAACCCCTAAATCACAAAAGAAAACTTTAGTTATGCCCTTCCCTTCTAAAGTATAAATTACTTCTTTGATCATATTAGGATTGATACTTAAAAAATCAATATACTCTATCTTTAAATTCTTCTTTTCAAGAATTTTTTCCAAAAAGACTGCAGAAGCAATTCCATCTAAATCATTGTGAGTCAAAATAGCTATCTTATCTCTGAAAGTAATTAAATCAACAAACTCAAAAAATTCTTTCTTACTTCCCTTCAAATACTCTATGCGCATAAAAAAGGAAAATCTTTATCCTTTTTATAAATTTAGTTAAAATAAAAATAAGGGATAATTAATATTCCTCATCTTCATCATCGAAGTCTTCATCATCTTCATCATCGAAGTCTTCATCATCCATATCTTGATATTCTTTAGGCATAATAATATCCTCCGTTTAATTAAATTTGTATTTTTCTAAGTTATTTTAAACCTTTCGTGTAACCAAAAGTTACAAATAAAAAAAGAAAAATTTAAGAAGGGTCATTTACAGAAAAACCTATCTTCTAGAGTATAGAAATTTGAAGGTATAAGTTTAAATATTTCAAAAAACTATATTCTTAATGGTAATGGAATCAAATGCTTATTTAAATGCTCTAAAAAAACAGCGTGGAGAAATGGATAAAATCCATGTTGCTAAATCAAGAAGTTCGGAAATTTTAGAAAAGCAGGATAAAAAATGTGCTAAATGTCACAAATCTTTAAGAGCCCCATTTTACAAACTTGTGGGTAAAGAATTTATTTGTTCTGATTGTCTTGTTCAAATGGCCCCCAGAAGATAAAATTATTTATAAAAATTAAGGACTTAATCTCCTCATTTTCCTAGGGAAAGCAATTGCATCCTTAATATCTTTTAAACCACATATCCAAGAAATAACTCTCTCAACACCCATTCCAAATCCTCCATGAGGAATAGAACCATACCTTCTAGAATCAAAATAAAATTCATAATTATCAAGTTTCTCTCCTTCTCTCTTTAAATTTTCTTTTATAACTTCTATATTTTCTTCTCTTTGGGAGGCACCAAATAATTCTCCATAACCTTCAGGACCTATAACATCAAACCCTTGAACTGTTTTTTCCTTTTCTGACTTACTCCTTGTTTCTGGAGATTCTTTCATATAAAACGCTTTAACTGCCTTAGGATAATCTGTAACAATTATAGGTGTATCAAAAAGTTCACTTAATTTATCTTCTTCAACAGTTCTCAAATCTTTTCCCCACGGAATTTCAAATTTAAAATTTTTCTTCAATAAATTTAATGCTTCTGTATAAGTTATTTTAGGAAAATCTTTTTTAATAGTTGCCTTCAAAGTTTTAGTATCTCTTTCCAAAATTTTTAATTCTTCCTCATTATTCTCCAAAACTTTTTTTACTATATGCTTCATTAAACCTTCTGCATATTCCTGGAGATTTTCAAAAGTGGACCAAGCAACTTCCATTTCAGCGTGCCAATATTCAGTTAGGTGTCTTGAAGTATTTGATTTTTCTGCTCTAAATGAAGGAGCTATACAATAAATTTTTTCCAAAGCAAAAATAGCAGTTTCTGCATGGAGTTGCCAGGTTTGTGCCAGGTAAGCTTTTTTATCAAAATATTTAACTTCAAAAACAGATGAACCTGATTCTCCTGCAGCGCTTAAAATTGTTGGACTTTGAAATTCGTAAAAACCCTTATCTCTAAAATATTCATGAATTGCTCCAAAAACACTATGCCTAATCTTCATAATTGCAGTCATCTTCCGACTTCTCAACCACAAATGTCTTCTATCCCCTAAAAGCTCTTCGTTCAAATCTTTATTTATAGGATAATCTTCAGCAATATGAACAATATTTATTTTACTAACTTCAATTTCATAACCAGTTGGAGCTCTCTTATCTTCCTTTATCTCTCCTTCCAATTCAACAGAACTTTCAATTTTTAATTTATTGATTTCGTTCCATTGATTTTCAAAATTTTCTCTTTTCAAAATACATTGAATAATATTTGTAGAATCTCTTAAAACTAAAAAATACATTTTATTAGAACCCCGTTCTCTGTAAATCCAACCCCGCACAGCTACTTTCCCTTTGCCTTTTTTCATCGCATCAGAAATTGAAATAAACTTCATAAGAAAATTAATTTTTCAAGGTTTAATAATATTTTGAAATTAAATTTCATATATTGATCCCGTACAATTATAATCTTTTTTATGGGAAGAAGAAATATCTATCTCTCCCCTAAACCAACTATTTACAAAATAACTAAAGTTATCCAATGGATAGTAACAAGTAGAATTTTTATATTCAGCCAAAGAATCATACTGTTCGTTTATTTCTTCTAAAGAAAGCCATATTTCTTCTTCACTGAGTCCTTGAGAAAATAATTCTTGTTTAAATTCCTCGCTATAAGTTATATTCGTCTCACCATAGTATGAAAAAAGTTTACATCTTTCGTTTTCAATCCCCCTTATTTCATAGTATCCTTCGGTACTTTGCAAAACTCCAAAAAATTCGAAATTAAAAACATTGGTAAAATTTGAAGGTATACATTTTTCAGAAGCAAGAATAAAACAACTTTCATTATAACTACAATCCCAAAATACAGGCTCGGGATTAAAATAATAATCTAAAAAAGTTATAAATGCAAAAAGAAAAATTATTCCCAAAACAAAGAGTAAAAATTTAAGAAAATTTTTTTTCCTTTCAACTGATCTCATTTTTTTTTCTAATTTTTTTCTTCTAATTTTAGGAGCTGGATCAAATACAATTTCCGCAGCTTTATTTATTTCATACTCACTAAATCCTCTATCTAATAAATTCCTTTTTATAGAACTCAAATTATGTCCTTTTTCTTTCCACTTTTCAAGATAATTTATTATTTCCTGATTAGCCATTATAAAATTAAAGAAATCAAGATTATAAAAATCTATGGAGTGAGTCTTCTTCGATCTCTAGGAAAGAGAGTAACTTCTCTTATATTTTCAACACCCAATATGGCTTGAGAGAGACGTTCTAACCCGATACTCCATCCTGAGTGCATTGGAGCCCCATATCTGAAAGCATCTACGTACCAACTAAAATCTTTTGGATTTAAACCTTTATTTTTAAGTTGCTTAATTAAAATTTCTGCAACATGTACTCTTTGGCCTCCTGAACTTATTTCCAATCCCCCATAAAGAGCATCAAAACCTCCGGAAACTTTTTCATTTTTTGGCCAGATATAAAATGGTTTTATTGAAGAGGGCCATTCATAAGTAAAAACTATTGAATTCGGAAATAATTCGCAAAGTTTCTTTTCTGCAGAAGGATCAAAATCTTCCCCTTCTTTCATTTTAAAACCATTTTTATTTAAAATTTCAAGCGCTTCAGAATATTTCAAATATTTAGATTTAGGTACCTTCAAATCTAATTTTAAAATCTTTAATTCTTTCTCACAATCTTTTAAAATTTTTTTAACAATAAATTGAACGCTCTTTTCCAAATAATTCATAACTTGCATATCATCGCAAAAACCTATTTCTATATCCATCTGCCTAATTTCATTTATATGTCTCGTAGTATCATGTTTTTCTGCTCTCCAAATAGGACCAGTTGAGAAAACTTTTTCTAATGAAATAGCCATTAATTGTTTATACAGTTGAGGAGATTGCGCCAAATATGCATCTTTATCAAAATATTTTATTTTAAATAAGTCTGTTCCTCCCTCTGTAGAAGTTGCTATAATTCCGGGCGGTTGAATTTCCATAAACCCTTCTTTATAAAAAAATTCCCTAAATCCATTTATAATTGTAGATTGTATTCTAAATCTAGCAGCAACCTCTGGTTTTCTTAAATCTAAAGAACGATTGTCTAATCGATTCATTAAATCTGTATTAGTAGTTTTTTCATTTACATGAATAGGAAGTTTTTCTGCTTTATTCAAAATTTTTAACTCATGAACAAAAACTTCTAAATTGGATAAAACAAAATCAGCTTTGACTTTTGCTTCTTTAACTTCCCCCACAATTTCAACTACACTCTCTAAACTTAAATTTTCAATTTCTTTCAAAAGTTCTTCTTTAACAACACATTGAACAATTCCTGTATTATCTCTCAATAGAATAAACTTTAATTTTGACAATCCTCTAATTTCATGGATCCATCCTTTAATTAAAACTTTTTTTTCTGGTCTTAATTTTTCAATATAACTTCTCTCCATATCAATCAAAAAGAAGAAGGATTTATTAAATTATTCTTTCTTACTCTCATAAATTAATTTTGCTTCTCCAGAAAAAGTTCCATTACTATTTTTAACCCAATAGTGGCTTGTCTTTTCCAAATTTGAAACAGAATAAGTAAAATCTAAATTTCCATCTAAATCATAGTCAAAAAAAACCGGATTTATTATATTTCCCGGAATTATTCTTAAGGTATCTGGAGTTTGAAAATAAAAAGAGTCCAAACTTTTAGTTCTAGATAAAATTGCGGAATAATTCTTTCCTTCATTTTTATAAGAAATAAAACTCAATTTCTCAATTAGATTATCCCCTCTCAAATCGTGTTCCCCTAAAAATTTTTCCTTTTCGCAACCCGAGGTAAATCCAATTCCAATCATAAAAGCCAATAAAAATTTTTTCATGGATTTAATTAGAATAAAGTATATTTAAATTTATTTGGGAATTTTATCGTAACCCCTCTTAAAATCTTCATAACTAGGCATATAAGAAGAAGGTTTATCTAAAACTTCACACAAAGAATCCATTCTATATTGCTCGTTCTTACTAATAATTCCATTTAAATCATAATCTACATGTTTAATTAGGGATTTTCTATAAAATTCCTTGTCTTTCTGGATCTCTTTATTTTTATTAATTTCTATGCAACTTAAATAAGAAGAAATTCCAAAAAAAAGAATTAAAACAGATCTATCTAATATTCTGTTCAAATTATTAAACCTCTTTGAATTTTTCATCAAGAGATGACTGAATTTCACTTTTTAAAACTTATTGCTTTAAAAATTGATTAATAATTTTTGTGGCTTCTTCTCCACTTATCTGCCCCTTAAAATCCTTCATTATAAGCCCCATATAAGCATTAATACTTAAACCGGGTTTATCTTTAATAAGTTTAAAGATTTTCTCCCTTATTCCTTCTATTTCAGGTTTATTTAATTTTATTGCTTCTTCTATATTCATGCCTGAAACAACTCTTTCTAATACTTGTTTTAAATCTGCCATATGCAACCTATCTTTGTAGATTTTATCCAAAACAAAACTCAAGACATCTAAATTTAAAATTGATTCAATTTCTTCTAAATCCCTTTTTTCTCTAGAAGCAATTTCTTTAGGAAAAACTAAAAGCAATTTTCCAATTAGAGGAGCATTTCCATGTAAAGAATAAAGCTCTTTGAACTCATTTAATTTCCTATATTTGAATAAAAGATGAATCATTTCTTCACTCAATCCTTTACTTTTTAAATCATCTTGAATTTCTCTTCTAAGTCTTGGCAAATTTTTCTTGACTAAATTTATTTTTTCTCTTGAAATTTTTAAAAGTTCTAAATCAGTTTCAGGATACATTCTGTGGGAACCCGGCATAGGACGAAGAAATTCTGTATTTCCATCTGGCAAACAATTTCTAACTTCAGACTGATTTTTTTGCCCTGAATCCAAAATTTTTTTTTGCCTTAAAACTTCCATTTCAACGCATTTTTCCATGATATTTGGATCCTGAAAACCTTTTATTTCAACTCGATTTGAATTTTTAATTGAAATATTTAAATCCTGCCTAATTGTACCGATTCCTCTTCTTACCCTTGAACTCCTTAAAATTTCTCCTATTTTCAAGGCTGCCTCCTTAACATGCGAAGCGTTCTTTAAATCTGGTTTTGTGGATATTTCAACTAAAGGAATTCCTAAACGATCTAATCGATAAAAAACACTTCCTTCTTCTTTTTTTATTAGCCTACAAGAATCTTCTTCTAAATAAATTGAATCTATCCGAACTTTCCCGTGTGAAGTGTCAAAATAACCATTTCTAGCAATCATCACTGTTCTTTGAAAACCAGATGTATTTGAACCATCAATTACGGTTTTACGCATAATTTGAGAAATTGGAATTAACTCGCAATTAAAAAGCAAAGCGATTTCAATTGCAATTTCTAAAGCTTCTTCATTTATTTTATGGGGTGGTTCTTCATCCAATTCAACTAAGCAGGTGGTATCATAACCTTGATAAAAAAAATCTTCTCCCTTTTGATGTTGGTATTTTGCGGCTAAATCGACAATTCCTGATTCTCCTGCAACCAAATGTAAATTCCTTTTAATTTCAAAAAGCGGATTATCACTCCTTAGAATAGAAGGGCAATTACAAAAAAGTTTATTACTATCTAATTGTTGATGAATTTCAAGCCCTGCTTTAAAACCAATCTTTTCATATTCCTCGTCTTTCATATAATATCAAAATAAAAAGGATTTATTAAATTATTCAAACTCAATTCTATCATTAATTTCCCAAGAAAAATTTTCTAACATTTTTTTTCTAATATCCCAATCCTTATGGCCCAAAACCCAACCTAATTTTACTAAAGCAGTTTCAGACAACATATCCTCTAAATAAAGAACTCCTGAATCAACTAATTCTCTTCCAGTAACATAAACATAAGGATTTGTTCTTCCAAAAATTGTTTGAGATGTTGCACAAACAAAAATTCCTTTTTTCTGAATTTCTTTTAATTTCTTTATCCAAGAATTCCTAGACCCAGAAGTTGCTATTTGTCCTAAACCCAACATTTCAATAATTAAACCTTTATAACCATTTTTTACATAATAATCTAAAATTTTTGGATCCTGCCCGGGATAAAATTTAATTAATCCAATTTTTTCTTCAAACTTAAAATCCAAAAAACTTTTTCTATTTTTATCAATTAATTTGTAATCAGAAATTTTTTTTATTGAATCTCTACTTATTTCTAAAAAAGCTTTCCGATTAACTGGCTTAAATGCATCTCTTTTTGAAGAATGTAGTTTCCTGACTTTAGTTCCAGGAATACCCAAACAAAAATAATCTTCTGAATTTGCATGTCCAACTACAACTACTTCAGCTATATTAGAAGTTGCAACTTTAGCTGCACATTCAAGATTTAATCTTGCATCAGAACTAGCTCTGTCCGTGCTCCTCTGAGAATACGTTAAAACCACAGGTTTATTCAAATCTCTAATAAAGAAACTTAATGCGGCAGAAGTAAAATGCAAGCTATCCGTACCATGCAAAATGATTATCCCAGATATTGAAGAATCATTTAAATAATTACCACAAACTTTTGCTATTTTTTGCCAATCTTTAAAATCCAAATTTTCAGATCCCTTCATAAAAGGCACTTCTATTTTTTTTACGTTAACTAAATTAAATA
Organism: uncultured archaeon; assembly: GCA_937982425.1. Taxonomy (GTDB): domain Archaea; phylum Nanobdellota; class Nanobdellia; order Pacearchaeales; family GW2011-AR1; genus GW2011-AR1. The sequence continues at coordinate 44,859 of CALJLT010000020.1, forward strand.
TTTCTGGATAATAAAGAAATAAATCTTCCGGACTTTCAACAAAATCTACTCCTCCTTTTCCAGGGTTTAACCTTGAAGAAATAGTTCCACCAGTTACAATTAGAACAATGCCTGGCTTATCTAAATTTTCAGTAAAATTTAAATCTAGTTTTTTCTCTTCTTTAAAATTCTTTATTTTATTTATTTTCAATATATCTTTCTTATTAAATCCAATGTTATAACCATTCTCCAATTTTAATAAAATTAATCCGGATTCTGGGCTTTCCAAATAAGTACCCCTATATTTTTCTTTAGAAAGAGATATTTCAACAAAATCTCCTGAATCAAATTTTTGTTTTTCCATAATAAGATTAAATAAATTGAAATTAAAAAAGTATTGTTATTTGAATTAATTCCATTTTTGATAATGTCTAAAAACCATATCGTTAAATTCCTCTGGAAGAAGATCTCTATCATTAAAAACGGAACCTACTTTAAAGAAACGCTCATTTAAGGTAGCTTTTTCTATATTTTTTGAAAAACTCCCTATATCTAATCTATCAAAAAAATTTAGCAAAGGATAATGTTTAGGAACCAAATGTCTTAGAATTTCAAATTTGACAGTTAAATCTTTTCCTTGATAGTCTTCCTCATGATCAAATATTTTTCCTGTCCAGCCAAAATAAAGTATTTCGGGGGATTCTCTTTCCCTAAAAAAACTCCACCCCCCTTTAAGAGAATAACTAACTTTCCCTTCAGAATCTTTAAATTCGAAAATCCTGATCTTCGCCATATTTTTTTAAATTAAAAGTGGTTTATAAAAATATATGTGAATAAAAATAAGGGCTCAGTGGGATTCGAACCCACATCGACAGGGCCGAAACCTGGCATTCTATCCGTTGAACTATGAGCCCACAAAAAGAAGACCTTTTCTAAACTTAAAATCTTTTCCATTCCCAAAACTTCTTTAAACTATCCTTCACTAATTGTTACATGAATAAAAAAGAAGAAAAAGGCATTCAGACAAAGAAATCCGAAGATATATCTAAATGGTATGAAGAGGTTTGTTTAAAATCAGAATTAGTAGAATTTTCTACGGTTAAAGGAACAATGGTTATAAGACCAAGAGGATATGCAATATGGGAAAAAATAAAAGAATATTTTGAAGAAAATATAAATCAACCTCTCAAAGTTGAAAACGCATATTTTCCTCTTTTTATACCTGAATCTTTTTTTAAAAAAGAAGCAGAACATGCAAAAGGTTTCTCTCCTGAAGTTGCTTGGATCGATAGAGAATTAACAAAAGATGGAGAGCGATTGGCAATAAGACCAACTTCCGAAACAATAATGTATGATTCCTATTCAAGATGGATAAGATCCTACAGAGATCTTCCTCTAAGAATAAATCAATGGTGTAACATCGTTCGTTGGGAAACTAAAGCAACAAGATTATTTTTAAGATCAAGAGAATTTCTTTGGCAAGAAGGGCACAACGTCTATGAAAACGAAAAAGAATGCGAAAAAGAAACTTTAGAAATTATAAAAAAATATAAAGAACTATCTGAAAATCTTCTTGCGATACCCGTTCTAATTGGAAGAAAATCTGAAAAAGAAAAATTTGCCGGGGCTGTTCACACTTACACTATAGAGGCATTTATGCCCGATGGAAAATCCCTTCAGTGCGGAACTTCTCATAACTTAGGACAAGGGTTTGCAAAATCATTCGATATAAAATTTTTGGGCAGAGATGAAAAGAAACATTTTCCTTATCAAAACTCTTGGGGACTTTCTACAAGATTAATCGGAGGGCTCGTTATGACCCACTCCGACGACAAAGGATTGGTTCTACCTCCAAAAGTTGCGAAAAACAAAATTGTAATCATTCCATTATTATTCAAAGGAAAAGAAAAAAATATTTTAAATGAAGCAAAAAAAATTGAAAAAGAATTAAAAAAATTTAACCCTATTTTAGATAATTCTGAAGAATATTCCCCTGGATATAAATTTTCAGAATATGAATTAAAGGGAATTCCATTAAGGATAGAACTAGGCCCCAGAGATTTAGAAAAAAAAGAAGTTATTATTGTAAGAAGAGATAATTCAGAAAAAATTTCTGTAAAAATAAATATTTTAAAAAAAGAGATCCCAAAAATATTAGAAAATATGCAAAAAGAGATGTTTGAAAGAGCTAAAAAAAGGCTAGAAAATTCAATTATAGAGATAAAAAATAAAAAAGATTTTGAAAAATCAATTAAAGAAAATAAATTAATAAAAATAAATTGGTGCGGCGAAACTTCCTGTGAAGAAGATATAAAAGAAAAAACAGGTCTCTCTTCAAGATGCATTCCTTTAGAAGGAAATAAACTTCTTGGAAGATGTGTTTGGTGCGAAAAACCTGCTAAAGAGATTATGTATTTTTCAAAAAGCTATTAAATACTAACGTCTAATAAAAATTTAAAAATAACAATTTTTTTATTTCTGATTCTTCCTACTCATTGAATAAACTTCGTTTTCTAAAGAGAGCGTTTTCTCTAGAAGACTTGCCAATTCTTTTTCTATTTCCTCTATTTCTGTCTCATTCATTTTTAAAAAATTTAATCCAAAACCTAAATTAAATAAGAAGCCTTCTTAATTTAATTCAGATTTATCTGAATTAAATTAATCCTTTTTAATCTTAGCAATAGCTAAGTTCAAATTACAAAAATTGAACTCAACCAATTTGCTCATACAAAAATATGTAAACAAAACTTTTTAAGCATTTTGATTTATTTGATTGTTCTTAAGAAAAAAGTAACTTCCAACTAAACCAACAAAAATAAAAAACAATCCAATGTAATTAAATAATTTTAAATTTGGATCAATTAAAACTTGTCCAACAATAGAAGCCCCAGTTATAGAAGGAAAAGAAAACAAAAGACCAATAAAAAAAGAAAAACTTATAGAAATTAAAGTTACTCTTTTCATAAGATTACTTCCTTTAACTGGTTCGGTTTTCAAAGTTTCTAAATATCTTTTAATTTTTTCATTGGATTCTTCTAAAACCTCTCTTTGGGAAGAAGGCACATGTTGTTCTGCCGCATTCTGTAATTTAAGAATATTACTTTGAAGCTCTTTCATTTTTCTTCCATAATAATTTTCTCCAGGAAAAGATCCCTTTGACTTCTTTAAGAAAGCAATTTCATCTATGTCTTTTTTTATTTCAGTCAAATAACGATGAGAATTGAATTTTCCATGCAACATATAATACCTTTCAAATTGTCTTTCATCAATACTATCCATTCAAGAAAAATGAATATAAACTATTTAAAATTATCTTCTAATTTATTTTTAAAATCAACAATCTGATCAGAACTTATTTGGCCCCCAATTGCATCTTCATGCCCTCCAGCACTAGAAAAAGGAAAATCCTTCATAATCTCAATTAATTTAGTCTTAATTTTTTTTCCTCTTATTGAAAAATTTACTTTTCCTTGATTCAAATAACACACAGCAATTATTTTTTCAGGATAGTCGTAACTCAAACGATTGGCTAAATCTGCACTCATACTAATGTTTCCAGAATACTTAAAAAAAATTAAATTCGAAGAACCAATTACATTTAACTTAGCTTTAGCTATCAAATTTTTAAATTTATTATCAACCTCTAAAAATCTTTTATGTAAACTTCTCGTTTTTAAATTTTCTTCCAAAACTTCATAAGGAGTTTTAACCCCAATAAAAAAATGGATCATTTTATTTACTGAACTAGTTTTATCTTTAAGACCTATTCCCATCATTCTAGAAATCTTTCCAATTTCAGAATTATAAAAAATATTAAATGCAGATTCAGAATTTAATCCTAAATCAGGATATTCTTGAAAAAAGATTTTATTTTCTGGAGGAAGATACTTATCTGCAATACATCCGGCAATATAAATCCACAAATCTTCTTTTTTAGAATTAATTTGGTAACAAATTTTTGTTACGGGCACATTTTCAGGAGAATCAGAGTAAAGAGGATTATAATATTTTATGTAATCTGGGAAATTGAAATCTTTTTCATGATGGTCTATCCAAAGGATAGGAATATTTCTTTCTCTTAAAGATTCAAAAAAATCTGAGCTAACCCTAGGTTGATCTAAAATTACCACATAATCCGGATTAAACTCATCTATTCTTCTAAAATAATTCATATCTAAAGGAGAGGTCTTTACTGGGATTCCAATTCCCCTTCCTATAAATCTTCGTAAAAGAAGAAAACTGCAAAACCCATCTTGATCATTATCAAAATAAAATAAAGGATTTTGAGATTTATTTAATTCTTCTTTAATTTCTTCTATTTGAAAATTATTTAACATGGTAAAAATAAAAAAAAGCCATTAAAAAACCTATGGGTTAAATCCTTTTATTTAAAACTACTTTTTCCCTTAAATTATAAATTTCTTCTCTAAAAAAACTAACCATCGTTTCACTTTCTAAAAAATCTAAAAGTTTTTGGTTGCTTGCAGAAAGAATTTCTTTTAAATTATCAAAATTCCCAATTAAAATATCTACATATCTATCCGGAAGATTTGTTTTTCCTAAAATTCGAATTCCCTTAGGAGAAATAGGTTTATCATGAAGCTCTTCAAATAATAATCTTAAAATATTCATTGGTTCCAATAAAAATTCAAAATCCATATTTTCAAGTATACTCAAGGAAATTGTTGAAGTTTGACCAAGATAATCTCTAAGAATAAGTTCCTCTTCTCTTTCTAATCCGCTAGTTAATTCTTTGGCTCTCATTTTAATAATAAATCCCTCTCTACCCAATTCAACAAGATATCTTTCAACTATGGCTGCAATTCTCTTTATGATTTCTATTCTTTGTAAAACTAAACAAACGTTATTCATTCTAACATTTCTTTGAAGTTCAAGGGAATTTAAATTTTCTAAAAAACCATCATAAACATCCCTTTGCTTTTCTAAAACTTGCAAAGTTTCAGAAACTCTTCTCAATATCTCAGAACTACTTTCTAATTGATAATTAATCTCTCCTTGATAAAGAGAAATTTTATTCTTTCTTTCTGAAACAGCAATTGTTACCGTATTAGCTTGTTTAGCCGTTCTTTCTGCAGATTTATGCCTTGTTCCTGTTTCTTTCGTATGGATTCCAGAAGCTGGAACTAAAAGAGTATTAGCAGAAAGGATATCTTTTGCATCTTTGGATAAAATTATTGCTCCATCCATTTTAGCAAGTTCTACTAATTTTTGGGAAGTGAATTTGGAATTTATTCTAAACCCCCCTTCAACAATTCCTTCTAAATTCCCGTTATCAAAAACAATCAATGCCCCCATTCTTGCCCTAAGTAGATCATCTAAGGCACTTCTAAGACTCGTTCCTGGAGCAACCATTCTAAGAACATCAATAAAATCTTTTTCTTTTGAAACTTCTTTATTCGAAGATAAAATCTCTTCAATTTCAATAATTTCCTCTTCCATAGAAAAAAGAAATTATAGAATTATTTAAAGATTTATGCGTTTAAATTTCACCTAATTTTGTTTTAGCAACAATCAAAGGAAAAACAAGCGTTGCCTCTGAATATAGTTTAATCATTTTAGCCTCAGGCAAAATCTTCCCCCAACTAACTGCTTCATCAGGCAATGCTCCCGAATCACTTCCATCAAATTCCTGCGCAGTATTTATATAAACCGCATAATTTGCCCCATTTCTAAACATATTTGCATTGCAAATGCTATGTTTAACTGCTCCACTTCCCAAAACTATAATTCCTGTCTTTTCTTTCCCAAGACTAGAGTTATTCATATCCAAAATATCTTTAGATATGTCGATTAGAAAATCTGGATGATTTGCCTTAAAGAAGTAGATCATATCTCCTAAACTTCCATCTAAAATTGAGGGACAATAAACCTGAATTCCATTTTTCCAAGCCCAATAATAAATTGAATTTTTATCGTTTATTTTTTCTCCCATTTTTAATATTAATTCACTTCCACTGAGAATCTTTCCCGTTTTTTTTTGCCTAGTGTAAAATTCTTCTAAGATGGGCATAATAAACTCTTCAAAATCACAATACCTAGAATTGGGAATTAGAATATTTCCTGCACGATTAATTCCTTTTTTCCTAAGTAAAGCTCCTTTATCATTAAATTCTCCTAATTTAAAATCTCCTAAACATTTTATTATGTCTTCTTCGATCCCCCCTGCACTTGAAACTAAAAAATTTACTTTCTTATTTTCCGCTAAAAACCTTATTATCTCTCTTAACCCAGAAGTTACAATATTTGAAGTATAACCTAAATAAATAAATGCCTTTTCGTCTATCATTTCATTTATAATTTCCGTTGCAATTGAAAAATTCTTTGCTTGAATTCCAGTTGAAGAATAACTATCTAAGATTTTTTCATAATTTATTCCTTTATTAAAATCATAACCTTTAATAGAAATTCCTTCTGCTTCAGAACTCCTTCTCAAAACGTTTTTTCTTGCTTCTTTTTCCATTAAATAAGGCAAGAACTCTATTTTTTAAATCTTACCAAACTAACATTCAAAGATAATAATCTTTTTAAAATTAAAAAAACTAGAGAGGTAATGAATAAAGTACTAAAAATAATTTTAGGTTTGCTCCTAATCCTAGGTTCTTTTGCATTAATTCTTCCAGGATTTCCTTTAGAATCTTGGGGAAATGCTGCTTTAAATCTTATAAAAGGAGGGATTATCCTTTTAGTAATTTTAGCAGGAATTATCCTTCTAGTTATAGGTTTAATTGAACTTAAAGAATAATTAAAGCAAAATTATAAGTAATCCTTCAATTATTGCTGCAATAAATAAAAGAGGTAAAACTAATAGTAGGTAAGTCCAAATTGACTTATTAAACAATTCACGAAAATTCCTTCTTCCGTTCTTATAAAAAAAACTAAACCCTAACTTTACTCCCATTCCAAGAGAGATAAATAATGCTGGCAATTCAAAGATTCCATGAGGAACTAAAGCTAAAAGTGAAAAATGCCCAAACTCGGCTACACTTAAATTACTTACAAAACCTACTACAAATCCATTTGAAACTGATGATAAAAGAGGAAATATTCCAAATATAACTCCTAAAACTAACCCAAAAAAACTAGCTAATGAATTATTTGAAAATAAAAACAAAATCATTTCTCTTAAAGAAAAACCTTCTGTTTCAAGAATTAATTTTTTTAGGTATTCTAGCAAAGATTCTTGAATTGCGAGAGGTAAATCAATGAAAAATCCAAGTCCAAAAAAAATAAAAAAAATACCCATAATTAAAAAGATAAATCCTTTAATTTTATGAAGATAATCAAAAACTTCGCTATATTTTAACTCTAAAAATCTTTTAAGTTTTTGCATTAACTAAATCTCCTGGAAATTAATTTTACTTTATTTGGAAATTTTTTTCTTAAAAACAACCCATAAAAAATTCCGGCTAATAAGCCCCCTAAATGGGCAACATTCCCAATAGGAACATTTCCTAAAATTGAAACTAACCAGAGTAAAACTAACATTCCTGGTGCAGCATACTTTATTTTAATTGGAATTGGGATAAACATCATATAAACGGGTAAATTAGGAGTCAAAAAAATTAAAACTCCTATTAGACCAAATAAAGCTCCACTAGCCCCTACTGCAAAAGAATTCCAATCTCCAGGAAATAATGCTGGACTTAAGACAAATAATAAACCAGCAAATAACCCTGCAAAAAGATAAAAAAATAAGAATCTTTTTGGACCCAAAATTTTTTCTAATAGAGACCCTACAAAAAATAAAGATAAAACGTTCACAAAAAGATGGAAAAAACCCGCATGCATAAACATGCTAGTCAAAAAAGTCCAAATATAAAAATTTTCGAAAATAATTCTGGGATTAAGGGCAAGGTATTCTATTGGAATAAACTTAAGAGCCAAAAGAATGGAAAAAAGAAAATAAAAAAATACATTTAAAATTATAAGCCAAGTGTTAACACTAAAGCTAGAAAAAAAAGATTTTCTTCTTTTAGTTAAAGGAATTTCATAAACTACCATTTTATACTTTTTTTAAAAGATTATTTCTTTTTAGGAGACTTCTTAATTAATTTTTTAGTAGAAGATTTAATTTTCTTAGATTCTTTAATTTTTGATTTTGTCTCCTTTTTTTTAGGGACTTTTTCTTTTACCTTTTTATCTTGAATTTTTTTAGAAGAAATTGCTTCTTTTCTTTTTAATTCTCTTTTTTTCTTGGCTTCCAATTTCTTTTCTTCCTTTTCTTTCTCTCTCTTTTTCAAATCCAAACTTTTTTTCTTATCTGATTTATTTAATTCTTTTTGAATCTCTTCTTCAATAATCTTCAATTTATCATCTATTCTTTTTAAAGAATTATTTAAATCTTTAATTAGTTTAGAATTATCCTTTGTTTCAAAAAGCTCTCCACATTCATCACAAGTAAAATCCATTAGTAAAGCTTGATTTTCATCATATTCTAAATTACAAAGTTTACAGGCATAAAAAACACTTTTTTCTCTAGCAGAAATCTCTTTTAAAATTTCAGATTTCTTTTCATTTAAAAGATTTTTAAGAAATTCTAAGGATTTTAAAACATCAAATCTCCAAAAGTAAGTATACCATCCTTTCTTTTTATCTTTCTTTCTTTCAGATAAAACCAATCCATGATCTGAAATTTTATAAAGAATATTTCTTGTTTGATTAATAGTTATATCTAATTTTTTAGCTATATTAAACTCATTAGCATATTTTTGACTGTTCAATAAATCTGCAATGGGCTCGGCTGATTTTCCAGCAATAATAACCACAACCTCTTTAAGCAAATTATCTAACATAACCAATTTAGAAAAAATTATATTAAATATCTTTCGGTAAAAGAATTTAATCTTCTTTAAAATTAAAAAGAGAGCCTAATTTAAAAAAATAACATTTTTAAACTATATATCCTACAATATATTATAAAAAGAGGATAAAATGGGCATTTTTTCAAAAAGTAAAGATAAACAAAAAGAAAAGAATTACTCTTCTCAAAAAATTCCAGAATTGCCTTCTTTGCCTAGTCTTCCCCAATATAATTCCTCGCCTAATTTTCCATTAATGGATGATTATGAAGAAAAAAAAGAAATACACCAACTTCCAAGTTTTCCTTCTAGTCCAACAGGAGATATGTTTTCGAAAAATACCATAAAAAGTGCCGTAAAGGGAGAACCTGCCCTTAAGTATAATTATGAAGATGATGATGAAGATTTAGAAATTGAACCTCCAAGATATCACAAGGAGATTTCAAATAATCAATTTGAAAAGAAAGTTATGAAAGAAAATTATGAAATAAAACCTGTCTTTGTAAGAATAGATAAATTTCAAGAAGGATTAAAATTATTTGAAGAAACAAAAGAAAATCTTGGAGAAATTGACAAACTTTTAAAGGAAGTCAAACACTTAAAAGAAAAAGAATCAGAAGAATTAAGTTCTTGGGAAAAGGATTTAGAAAAAATAAAAAACCAAATAGAAAAGATTAATCAAGAAATCTTCTCTAAAATATAATGGTAAAGAAAAAAAAAGTTTCTGAGAAAAAAGAAATTATCCACATTAAACTAGAGAGCCAGGAGGCCTTAAAAGCAAAAAAGGATTTATTATATTCCCAAATTGATCTAATAAATTTAATAAAAACAATTGGAAGATATAAAGAACTGAGAGAACAAGAATTGGATAAGAAAATTGAAATTTCTAAAAAAATAAAAATTATTCAAAAAAATATTCAAAAAATAAAAAAAGAATTTCCAAATTTAAGACCCTTAGAAGAGAAAGAAAAAGAAAAACCTCTTGCTACTCCAAAAATGATCATTCCAAAAACTTCAGAATTAGAGCAAGAATTATTAGATATTCAAGAAAAATTAAGATTAATGGAAAATTAAAATTCTAAACCGTATCTTTCTCTAATTTTATTTAGCCTATTTAATTGAATAAAATTTATATTTTCTTCATCAAAAACCTTAGCTAAAAACTTTGAATCTGAATATTCTTTTAAATTAGGTTCAAGTGAATCTCCTTCAGAAACAATAATTAACTCAAAATCTCCATAAATTTCAGAATAAACTCCTTTATCAAAATATCCTCCTTTTGAAAAAGAAATTGGGCTTGGGGAAGTTGTTTCAATAAAACAATAACCACTTTTTCTAAAACTTTTTTTCAAAGGGCATTTTATACCTGCCGCTTGATGATTTAATTCAGGAAAATAAAAAAGAGCAGTTCCAAAACCTAATTCTTTCAATAAAAATACGGTTAATTCGGATTTACTCTCACACGCTCCTTTTCCAAAATAAAGCGTTTGATATGGATAATAAGAAAATTTTAAAGGGAATTCTATTTCAGAATAAGAAATATTTTCAAAATCATCACTATATTCTATATTCTGCACTAAACTTACAGAAATTCTTGCTTGATCTGTTTTTGAATCAGGGGCTAAATTCTGTATTGCTACGATTAAAGGTAGAAGAGATTCTCTTTGAAGGGGTTCATTTATTTTTTTAAGCTCAAAATCTTTCCTAACCGGAAAATTACTTTCATTAAAATTAATAAATTTAGGTAAATTAGAGAGATAATTAACAACTTCCTCATATAGCTCTATTTCAACACTTTCTTTTTGACCTTTCAAGGTATAATAAAAAGAAGATATTTTTGATTCTCCAGATAAATTTGAATTACATTTCTCTAAATCAATCTTAAGACCTTCTGCACAGGAACATAAAGAAGCTCTTGGAATCAAAATTCCTTCTTCACAAAAATAAGGCAAGTTTGTAGAACAATTTCCATAAAAAGTCCCATCACCACATATAAAATTTTTATTTGAAACAAAAAAATTTAAAGAAAAAAGCAAAATAAGACTAACTATCAATAAGGAAACAAAAATAAACCTGTATTTCGCTTGCATAAACAATAAATGCACTTGTATTATAAAAAGTTATTTATCTGAATTCCAAGAAGAATTTGTTTTTTTAATTAATTTAATTAAAAAAGGTTTAACAGAATTTTTCCAAGCATAAAAAGAGTCTTCAATAAATTTCGATTGTGAATCAATGTCCTTTTCCAATAAAACAAGGGAATATTTTGTTGAAACGTTCATACAAATTTTAATTACTTCCCAAATTTCTTTCTTGTCTTTTTCTGAATTAAATATTTTAAACTCCACTTGATTTAAATAATTATTTGGAGAAGGGAAAATTAAACTATTTAAATAATTATTCCAAATACGAAAGTAATCTACAATTTTGCTTCCTAATTGGGGAAAAAAATTTTCACGAACAAATCCCTGTTCAAAAACAGAATCATATAGATTAAATTCTTCTTCTAATTCATTTAAAGTTAATTTTAATCCGGATTCTTTTTTAAACTCCTCAAATCTCCATTCAAATTCCTTTTTTAATTCTTCTTTATTTATCGTCATTCTAACCAAAAGGAAGGCATCCCTAATTTAGATTTTTTAGATTTATTTTTTGGATCATATTTTTCTTTATCGTTAACAGAATAAACACTTACCCTTAAATTTAAATCTTTTTCTAATTTTTCTAGATTTATTTTATCTTTGTCCGAAGGAACAACATAAATAAATATCTCTTTAAAATTTTCCTTAATCTCATTATCTTTAAGAATATTAAGAATTTTTGCATTTAATGAAAAATCCTGTTTTGAATTTTGTGGTTTAATAATCCTAAATTCTGGCCAAGGAGAATTTGAAATAAATCCCTTATTTCCTAATCTTTCCCAAAGTTCCTCAGTAATATGTGGACAAATAGGATTTAACAGTTTTAAAAAATTATCCAAAATTTTTTTACTAATTTCTCCTTTTTCCATTTCTTCAAAAAAGTCTCTAAGTTCAATTGTGGCTTTCCTATATTCGAAATTCCCATAATATTGACCAACATTTTTTATCGTTTTATTCATTTTATTCTCAAGATAATCCGAAGAATTACCTAATTTAGGATTTTCATATAAATCAAAGATTTTTCTAATAAACCTTAAACTACCAATTATCCCTTTTTCATTCCAATCAATATCTTTGTCAGGGGAAGCCAAACTACAAAGAAAAAATCTTGCGGTATCTATTCCATATTTATCTGATACACTTTCAGGTAAAACTACATTCCCTTTGGATTTACTCATTCTCTCTCCTCCAGAAGCATGAAGCATACCTTGGTGAAACAATTTCTTTGCAGGCTCATCAAAATTAATCAAACCAATATCTCTTAAAAATTTTGTATAAAATCTTGAATAAATTAGATGCATACATGCGTGTTCTGGACCACCTATATAAATATCAACCGGACACCAATTCTTAACTTTATTTGAATCAAAAATCTTAAGAGAATTTCTTGGATCACAATATCTCATAAAATACCATGAAGAATTAACAAAAGTATCCATCGTATCTGTTTCTCTTTTTCCCTCTTTACCACAATTTGGGCAATCAGCCCTTATCCAATCTTTATTAGTCTCTAGAGGATTCCCCTCTCCAAATTCAACTTTATCTGGAAGTATAACTGGCAAATCTTCTTCAGGAACGGGAACAGCACCACAATTAGGACAATAGATTATAGGAATAGGAGTCCCCCAATATCTCTGTCTGGATATTCCCCAATCTCTAAGCTTAAAATTAATAACTTCTCTAGCAATTCCTTTATTTCCTAACCAAGCATTAATTTTTCTTTTAGCCTCTTCATTATTTAGCCCATCGAACTTGCCTGAATTTATTAACTTTCCTTGATTTGTAATAGCCCTAAAATCATCTAAATTTCCCTCAATAACTTGCTTAATTTTAATTTTATATTTTTTTGCAAATTCAAAATCTCTTTGATCATGTGCTGGCACAGCCATTACCATTCCGGAACCATAATCTGCAACAACGAAATTTCCAGCATAAACTGGAACTTCTTCTCCTGTTGCAGGATTAATTGCATAAGAGCCAGTGAAAACACCTTGCTTTTCCATATCTGCTAAATCCTTTTCTGAAACTGTTTTCAAACTTTCTAAAAATTCTTCAATTATCTCTTTCCTATCATAAGTAACTAAATCATCGAGATTAGGATGTTGAGCTGAAACAACCATAAAAGTAACTCCAAAAATAGTATCTGGTCTTGTAGTAAAAACAGGCCATTTTTTTCCATTAATTTGAAAATCTATTTCAACACCAAAACTCTTTCCTATCCAATTTCTCTGCATTAATTTAGTCCTCTCTGGCCAATCCATCTTATTCAAATTTTCATAAAGCTCATCTGCATAATCGGTTATTTTTAAAAACCACTGTTTTAGTTTCTTTATTTGAACTTTAGATCCGCAACGATCACAATTCCCCGTCTGTGCTTGTTCATTTGCTAAAACAGTTTTACAAGAAGGGCACCAATTTACATTTGACTCCTTCCTATAGGCTAAATTTTTCTCCAACATTTTCAAAAAAATCCATTGATCCCATTTGTAATAATTTGGATCGGAAGTAACAACTAATCTAGACCAATCATAACTCAATCCCAGAGCTTTTTGCTGGTTCATAAAATTATTCATAGAATTTTCAGTATAATCTTTAGGATGAATCTTCTCTTTTATAGCTGCATTTTCTGCGGGCAACCCCAATGAATCATAACCCATTGGGTGCAAAACTTCGAAACCATTCATCAGCTTAAATCTTGCGACAATATCTCCAATAACATAATTCCATGCATGTCCCATATGTAATCCTGAACCAGATGGATAGGGAAACATTTCAAGAACATAAAATTTCTTTTTTTCAGAATTCTCTTTAACTTCAAATATATTCGAATCTTTCCATCTTTTTTGCCACTTATCTTCAATTAATTTAAAGTTAATCTCATCCATAATGAACTAAGAAACTTCAAGTTTAAGAAGTTTTTGAAGAATCTCAAAGTCTCCTTTTAGTAGATTTTCTCATAATCCAAGATAAAAAGAAAAAAACTACAAAAGAAATTCCTAATACTAAAAATCCATCTAGTAAAGAATAAAGATCAAAATTAAAAAGATAAACTTTTTTTATCATAGTTTCAAAAACAACAAAAGGGTTATACTGAGCTATTCTGAACAAACTTTCTGAGACGTTTTCAAGAGGGAATATTAAATTTGAAAAAAACATAAAAAAAGATGAAATTAAAACTGAAGATAAAATTATTGTCTCTTCTGACTTAAAAAGATAACCCAAAAAAATCCCTAATGAAATAAATACGCTCCATCCAAAGAATAAAATTAAAAACATCTCTAAAGGAGATTTAAAAAAATTCATTCCAAACAGAAAGTATGATCCAACAAAAATAAGTCCAAATTGAAAAAAAAGAATTATTAGAGGGGTTAAATAATTTGAAAGCAAAAAAGTTATATCTTTGTTTGGAGTAACAAAATTTCTAAAATACGCCTTAGTTTTTTTATTTTTTAAAACAAAAGACGAAGAAAGCAATACTCCTCCAAATAAAGAAATTAATGCAAAAAGAATAGGAAATAAAAAATCTCTTTTAGAGTTATTTTGAAGTAAAGGTTCAATTTTAAATACAAGGGGAGACACTATCTCATCTGCAGTCCTATTTCTTGACTTTAATGAAGAATTTAAATTATTTATATCAGTTAATGTTTCTTGAACTTTTAATTGAGAATCTTGATTAAAGGAAATTAATTCATTTATATCTTGAGAATTAGATTTAATGCTTTGTTTTATCAATTCTAATTTTAGTATTTCACTTTCAACACTAGAAATATTTGAAGAGCTTTTAAGAGAATTTATAACTAAATCTAAATCTGAAATAGGATTATTGAATGAAAGAAGAATTTCTTCTGAATTGACTAAATCAGATTGTATATCTTTTAAATTTATTTCACTTTTTAAAATAAAAATTCTGGTTTTGGATAAATCATCAAGAACTTCTTGAACTAAATAAGAACCCAACTCAGAAGATTGGAGGGAAATATCTTTTCCAATTAAATAAATAAGACTGTAAACTAAATTCACTCTTGAATAATCTGCATAAAAGATAATTTCTTCCGAATTAGAAGAAGAAATATTCATTGATTCAAAAACTAAACAAACATGAACCTCTGAACTTTTTATTGAATAAATGCATTCTTCTAAAGAATCAAAATTTTTAACTAAAAAATTATTTTTTTCAAAATCTTCCAAAATTTTTCCCCCTATTTCAGAATTATTTTGAAAATAAGCCCCAATTTTAATCTTAGATGTTTCATTTGAACCAAATCCATAACCTGAAAGAATTATTATTAAGAGAGGCATAAAAATTACAAAAAACAAAGCTATCTTTGATCTAAAAAAAATTCTAAAATCCTTCTCGACTAAACTAAAAATTGAGTTAAAGATCATCTTTATACTTTTCCTCTTTATTATCTTTTTCTATTCTCTTCTCTAAAATATCCCAAGGATTTTCCGCCTTAATTTCTTTCTTAATTTCTTTCTTAATTTCTTCAAATTTAGATTTCTTTTCTTTTGATTCTTGGTAAGTTTTTCTTCTCTTATTTGAAAAAACTTTTTTAAAAACTTGATCTAAATTATTTGAATTATATTTTTTCTTTATTTCACTAATATTTCCTTGGACAATTATTTTTTCATTATACAATATGCAAACTTGATCACAAATTTCTTCTGCTTCTTCCATTATTTGGGTAGTAAGTATAACTGTTGTCCCGTGTGCATTTATCTTTTTTATAAGATATAAAAATTGTTTTCTTAAAAGAGGATCCAAATCTGCAGTAGGTTCATCTAAAACCAAAATAGAAGGTTTGTGTATAAGTGAACAAGCTAAATCTAATCTCTTTTTCATACCTAAAGAAAGATTTTTTGCTAGAATATTTGCTGCTTTTTCAAGACCAACAAAATAAACCATTCCTTTTACTCTTTTATTGAGTTTATTTATAGGAACACCATATAATTTACCAAAATGGGTTAAATTTTCCACGACAGTCAAATCTTCATAAAAAGAGCCCTCCTCAATTGAAAACCCGAATTCTTTTTTAACTTTTTGCTGTATTTTAAGAACTTCTTTTCCTTGATAGTAGACTTTTCCCTTTTCTGGTTTATAGAATGAAACAATTATTTTTAAGATGGTAGACTTTCCCTCTCCAGAAGCCCCAATTATTCCCGTAATTTTTCCTTTTAAAATAGATAAATCAATAGAATCTAAAACTTGATTTTTTCCAAAAGATTTTGAAACTTTTTTAAATTCAAGAATACAGTCTTCCATAAACTAACAAAGAAAAAAGAACTTTTAAATATTCCTTAATTTTTAATCTTATATGATTCAAATCAATTTAAATGGCAATTTAATCTCATCTAATTCAAAAGAAGCTTATTTTTTGGAAAAAACAAAAAAAATAGGGGAAAAACAAGAAGAAAAAATAATTTATTCAATTCCTGAATCTCTTTACTTATTGAAAAAAAATAAGGCAGAAATAAAAATTAGGAATAAAAAAATCGGTTTTGAAGAAGCATTAGAACATTTTTCAAAAAAAGATAAAAATTGTTTTAATAAATTTTTAGTTTATAGATCTTTAAGGGAAAAAGGATATATTCCCAAAGCGGGATTGAAATTTGGAGCTGATTTTAGAATTTATGACAAAAATGAAAAACATTCAAAATGGATACTTTTAATAAAAAATAATAATGAAAAAATAAATTTGCAAGAATTCTCTAGCAAAAATAGAGTAGCACATTCAACTAAGAAAAAAATTCTCTTAGCAATTATTGATTCTGAAAAAGAAATCTTATTTTATGAAATAAATTGGATTAAAATTTAAATATAACCTAAAAAACTTTATAACCTAAAGAAACCTTTTCAGATCGGAAGAGCGTCGTGTAGGGAAAGAGTGTAGATGTCGGTGGTCG